>JBEEIS010000064.1:0-25837 GCA_041169755.1 Pseudomonadota bacterium
GGCGTGACGATGGTGGACTTGATCGGGTCCAGCATGTTGAAGCCTTCGGCCAGGTTGCCAAAGCCGTGCCACTTGGCAGCACGGGCCTCGCCCTTGATGACCCAGTCGTCGGCGCGGCCGATGCCTTCATCGGCCAGCTTGTCGGGGCCCCAGACCTTGAACCACCAGTCCTTGCCGTATTCGGCATCGACCTTGCGCATGGCGCGGCGAAAGTCCAGCGCCTCCAGGATGCTCTCCTCCACCAGCGCGGTGCCGCCGGGCGGCTCCATCATGGCGGCCGCCACGTCGCAGCTGGCGATGATCGAGTACTGCGGGCTGGTCGAGGTGTGCATCAGGTACGCCTCGTTGAACAGGTGCCGATCGAGCTTGCGGTTTTGCGAGTCCTGCACCAGCACATGGCTGGCCTGGCTGATGCCCGCCAGCAGCTTGTGGGTGGACTGGGTGGCAAAGGTCAGCGCCTCCTTGGGTCGCACGCGGTGCTTGCCCATCGCGTGATACGACCCATAGAACGGGTGGAAGGCCGCGTGCGGCAGCCAGGCCTCGTCAAAGTGCAGCGTGTCCACATAGCCATCAAGCATGCCCTTGATGGTCTCGGTGTTGTAAAGCACGCCGTCGTAGGTGGATTGCGTGAGCGTCATCACGCGCGGCTTGACCTTGTCGGCGTCCACGCCCGCCAGCAATGGGTTGGCACGGATCTTGGCCTTGATCGCCTCGGGCGAGAACTCACTCTGGGGAATCGGGCCGATGATGCCGAAGTGGTTGCGCGTGGGCTTCATGAACACCGGGATGGCCCCGGTCATGATGATGGAGTGCAGGATGGACTTGTGGCAGTTGCGGTCCACCACCACCACGTCGCCCGGGGCCACCGTGTGGTGCCACACCATCTTGTTGCTGGTGGAGGTGCCGTTGGTGACAAAGAAGCAGTGGTCGGCGTTGAAGATGCGCGCGGCGTTGCGCTCCGAAGCCGCCACCGGGCCGGTGTGATCGAGCAGCTGACCCAGTTCGTCCACCGCATTGCACACGTCGGCGCGCAGCATGTTCTCGCCAAAGAACTGGTGGAACATCTGGCCGATCGGGCTCTTGAGGAAGGCCACGCCACCCGAGTGGCCGGGGCAGTGCCAGGAGTAGGAGCCGTCTTCGGCGTAATCGAGCAGCGCCTTGAAGAAGGGCGGCTGCACGCCCTCCAGGTAACTCTTGGCCTCGCGGATGATGTGCCGGGCCACGAACTCGGGCGTGTCCTCGAACATGTGAATGAAGCCGTGCAACTCGCGCAGGATGTCGTTGGGCAGGTGGCGCGAGGTCTTGGTCTCACCGTAGATGTAGATCGGCACATCGGTGTTCTTGCGGCGCACTTCGGCGATGAAGCTGCGCAGGTTCACCACCGCGGGATCCAGATCGGGCCCCGGGGTGAATTCCTCGTCATCGATCGACAGGATGAAGGCGCTGGCCCGGCTTTGCTGCTGCGCGAATTGCGCCAGGTCGCCGTAGCTGGTGACGCCCAGCACCTCGAAACCCTCGGCCTCGATGGCCTGTGCCAAGGCGCGGATGCCCAGGCCCGAGGTGTTCTCGGAGCGGTAGTCTTCGTCGATGATGACGATGGGAAAGCGAAATTTCATGGACAGGCCTTCGAAGCGGGCGCAGCAAGGGGAAAAACCGGGACAGGCGCGAAGTGTATGCAAATCGGCGCGGGTTTCCGGGCTGGGCGGGCACAAATAGCGCCTGCGCTTGCGGCGTTATGCTGCGCCCGGCTGCCGCCCTCGCGGAAGTACAAGACGAAGGCTCCTTACCGTGTTTCAGCATTCTTGGCCACGCGCCCTCCTCCTGCTCGGCGCGATCGCCCTGTCCCACGCGGCCCTGGCCGCCCCCGACGAAGCCCGTATGGGCCGCGACCAGGGCTACCCGCCCTGCGAACCCGCCGCCTTGCGCATGGAATGCCGCGTCGGGGCTTTTTCGAACCCGACAGGGCGGCGGGTGGCACGGCCGCCGCTCGCGAGGCCTTTGGAGCCCTACCCGTCCGCCCCGGCCCTGTCCTATCGCTGGGGATTCCAGCGAATCACCATCGACGAGTACCTGGCGCGCCAGAAGGCCACTGGGCTGCTCGTACTCAAGGACGGTCGCATCGTTTACGAGAACTACCAGTACGGTCGCACAGACGCCATGGCCCTGCGCTCGTTCTCGATGGCCAAGACCCTCACCGCGCTGCTGGTGGGCATCGCGCATGAAAAAGGCCTGATCGCCTCGCTGGACGACCGGGCCGATCGCTACTACCGGGCCATCGAGGGCACGCCCTATGGCAGCACCACGATCCGCAACCTGCTGCGTATGGGATCGGGTGTGGCCTTCAACGAAAACTACGGCTGGAGCCCGGACTCCGACCTGTTGCGCTTTTACCGCCGTATCAACGGTGTCGCCCCCGGGGGGGCAGAGGGAGCGTTTCGCCTCTTTGAGACGCGCGAGATCGAACAGGGTCAACGCTTCAACTACGCCACCTCCGAAACCGAGTTGCTGGGGCGGGTGCTGGTGCATGCGACCGGCCGTCACCTGACCGATCTCACGCGCGAGTGGCTGTGGGAGCCCATAGGCGCAGAGGCCGACGGGCATTGGATGGTGGGGCGTAGCGATGGCGTGGAGAACGCCGGGGGCGGCTTTTTCGCGACGCTTCGGGACTGGGGGCGGCTGGGCCTGCTGATGGCGAACGACGGCAAGGTCGGTGACCGGCAGGTGGTGCCGCGCCAGTTCCTGCTGGAGGCCACCGACCCGAAGCTGCAGCCCGCAGGGTTCGGGCCGCGGCGGGCGACGCCCTACTTCGGGTACGGCTACCAGACCTGGATATTCCCGATGCGCGAACGCAGCTTCGCATTCCTGGGTATCTTCGGCCAGTCGATCTTCGTGCAGCCGGCCTCCGGGATCGTGATGGTCCAGACGTCGGTCTACGACCAGCCTTCCGGTAGCCCGATGGGTGCGGTGCGCACGGAAATGTGGAAAGGGGTGCTGTCCTCGCTCGGGGGCGACCCCTCGGAGTGACGCGGGCCCGGGGTGGCGCGCTGCCACCCTGTCCAAATTGCTTTTTATCTTGATCTAAAAGGGTTCGCTCATGGCCTCGAAAATGTGGAAATACGGATTCGCAATCCTGTTGGCATCGGGTGTTGCCGGGGCCTGGGCACAGGGCGCGGCCAACTACCCGAATCGGCCGATCAAGCTGATCGTGACCGTGCCGCCCGGAGGCGCAGCCGACTTCATCGCGCGCTTGCTGGCCTCCAAACTGTCGACGTCCATGGGCCAGCAGGTCGTGGTGGAAAACAAGGCCGGTGCCAGCGGATCGCTCGCTGCCGACTTCGTCGCGAAGTCCGCACCCGATGGCTACACGCTGCTGCAAAGCTCCATCACGACCCATGGCATCGGTCCGCACCTGATGGCCAAACTCCCCTACGACCCGGTCACCTCGTTCGCGCCGATCGCCACGCTGGCCAGCCTGCCCTTGATCATGACGGTCAACGCCGAACTCAAGACCGCCAACCTGTCCGAGTTCGTGGCCGCAGCCAAGGACAAGCCGGGCAAGCTGGCTTTCGCCTCCTCGGGTAACGGCGGCGCCCCGCACATGGCCGGGGAGCTGTTCAAGATCGCGACCTCGGTGGACATGATCCACGCGCCTTACCGTGGCAGCGGCCCGGCGGTGGCCGATCTGGTGGGCGGGCAGGTGCAGGTCATGTTCGATGGCGCGCCCTCGCTGCTGCCCCACATCACCACCGGGAAGATCCGGGCCGTGGCTGCAGCCAGCCCCCGCCGCAATGCCTTGCTCCCCAACGTGCCGACCTTCGCCGAACTCGGCTACCCCTCGGTCAATGTGGCGCTCTGGTACGGCCTGATGGCACCCGCCGGCACACCCGCGGACATCATCGCCCGCCTGAACCGAGAGGTGAACCAGGCCCTGAAGGCACCCGACGTCCTCGAACGCTTCGCGGCCCAGGGCACTGAAGCCGTGGGCGGCACCCCCGAGCAGGCGAGCGCCTTCATGCGGCAGGAACTCGATCGCTGGGGGCCTGTCGTCAAGAAGGCAGGCGTCGTCGCCAACTGACCGGATGAACCCGACCGACTCACCCACGCAGGCCCTGGCCCGCTGGGTGGTGGATTCGCAGTGGCATGCGATCGACGACCGTGCTAGAGCCGCCGCGCGCAGGTCCTGGCTGAACTGGTTCGGCTGCGCGCTGGGAGGCGCCAGCGACCCCGCGCTGGATCGCGTGGCACTCGCCCTGCAGGAGATGGGATGCAGCGGCACATCGCCGGTGATCGGACGCCGCGAACGCACCGACCCGGCCTCGGCGGCCCTCCTGCATGCCTTCGCCTCGAATATCCTGGATTACGACGACACCCATTGGGATACGGCTATCCACCCGGCCGGGCCCGTCGCCTCGGCCCTGGTGGCGTGGTCGAGCCTGCAGCCGGTGAGCGCCCAGACGCTGATGCATGCCTTCCTTTTGGGGATGGAGGCGCAGTGCCGCATTGGCCTGGCCGTGTCGCCGGGCCACTATGAAAAGGGCTGGCACGTCACCGCCACCTGCGGCGTCTTCGGGGCGGCGGTGGCCGTAAGCCGCGCAATGCAGCTAGACGTGCAGCAGACGGCCTGGGCCATCGGCCACGCCGCGACGCAGTCCGCCGGACTGGTGGCCAGCCTGGGTACGCAAGCCAAGAGCCTGAACATCGCCTGCGCCGCTCGCAACGGACTGGTGGCCGCGCAACTGGCGCGGCATGGCCTCACCGCGAACGACCGCGCGTTGGAAGCCCGTTTCGGGTTTGGCGACGTGATGGGGCACCAACCTCTGACGCAGGCGCTGTGCGCCGACCTGGGACGCGATTGGGAGGCTGCGCGCAACACGCTCAAGCCCTATCCCTGCGGATTCCTGCTGCACCCGGTGCTGGACGCCTGCCTCGCCTCACAAGCGCCAGAAGGATCCACGCCGCTGCCGCCGGCGCGGGAAATCGACCGCATCACGGTGTGGGTCGCGCCCCTGGCCGCAGCCCGGGCCGATCGGCCAGATCCCGCCGACGGCATTGCCGCCAAACTCAGTTTGCAGCATGCCGTGGCCGTGGCCCTGCTGCATGGCGATGCCGGGGTGAGCCGCTTCACCGATCAGGCCGTGGCCGACCCCCTAACCCGGGCCCTGCGCGCGAAGGTGAGCGTGGTGTCCGACCCGAGCCTGACGCAGGAGGATGTGCGCCTGCAGCTGCACGGGCGAGATGGGTCGCGGCTCACGCGCACGCCACCCGCGCCCGCGCCGCTGTCCGACGCCGCGCTCGAGCGGAAATTCCGCGACCTTGTGGCCTTCGGTTCGCCGCACTGCGATGCCGACCGGCTGCTGCAGGCCCTTTCCGAATTTTCCGATGGCGCAGACACCCATGCGTTGATCGCACTGACCTTGCCCCAGGCCTGATTCGATCGGCCTCTCCATTTCTTTCCTCCCACGCACACCATGAACCTCCAACTTCAAGACAAACATGTCCTCATCACCGGCGGCAGCAAGGGCATCGGCCTGGCCTGCGCCCAAGCCTTCCTCGCGGAAGGGGCGCGGGTCACTCTGGTCGCGCGCAGTGCGGACACGCTGGCCCAGGCGCAACGCACCCTGAAGGACGCGGCGCACGAAGGCGCGCAGGTGCACACCGTGGCGGCCGACCTCACGAACGCGCAGGCTGCGATCGACGCGCTGGCCCAGGCGCAGGCCCTGGGCGGCCCGGTCGACGTCCTGGTGAATTCGGCCGGTGCAGCCAAGCGCACGCCGGCCCCCGAACTCACACCCCAAGCGTGGTACGACGCGATGCAGTCGAAGTTTTTCAGCTACATCCACATGATCGATCCCACGATCAAGGCGATGGCGGCACGCGGCCAAGGCGCGATCGTCAACGTGATCGGTAACGGCGGGAAGGTAGCCAGCCCGATCCACCTGCCGGGGGGGTCGGCCAATGCGGCCCTGATGCTGGCGACGGCGGGCCTAGCCAACGCCTACGCTGGCCAGGGCATCCGGGTGAACGCGGTCAATCCGGGTAGCACGCTCACGGAGCGCCTGGAGAAAGCGATCGCAGGCGACGCCCGCAACAACGGCATCACCCCCGAAGTGGCGTTGTCTCGGATCGTGGAGAAGCTGCCGCTGGGGCGTATCGCCCGACCCGAGGAAGTGGCGCAGGCGGTGGTGTTTCTCGCGTCCGGGCAGGCCAGCTACATCACCGGCGCCAACATCCCGATGGACGGGGGACTCGTTCCCCTGATCTAAAGATAATTCTTTTGAATTAGAGACGGCCTCGGCGCGCGCCACATGGGCAATTTCATGGCGCAAATTTGCTTGCCACGGGAGCGGTACCTGCGTACCCTCACCCTCCCGTTTCAGTAGGCATCGTCCATGAGCCCGATCAAGATCCTCGTCACCAGCCAGAAAGGCGGCGTCGGCAAAAGCACGCTGACCGCCAACCTGGCTGCGTACTTCGCCCAGTTCGAGCGGCGCCAGGTGACGTTGATCGACTTCGACCATCAGGCCTCGTCCTACCACTGGATCGAGCGCGCGCCCTTGCCCGGCGTCACGCCGGTGGTGTGCGATGTGGTCACCGAGCGCGACCCGCAGCTGGCAGTGCTGAAGATGAAGCAGTCGCTGCGCGCCGCCGAGCGGGTGTCGGACCTGGTGATTGCCGACCTCACCTGGGTGAACATCTTCCCGCAGTCGCTGATGCTCGATTTCGACATGGTGCTGGTGCCGACCTCGCTGTCTAAAGTGGAACTGGCCAGCACGGTGGAATTCGTGTCCCGCTTTGCACAGGTATTCAACGCCGGTGGCGAACTGCGCCCGCAGCTCGCTCTGGTTCCCAGCCGCCTGCATCGCACCCAGGACTACCTGGACATCTTCACCCAGACCAATTTCCCGGTGAAGTTCTCGCTGACCAGTCCGCTGCCCTTCGAGCTGGACATCCAATCCATCTACGGCCAGAACTACATCTTCAACTGCGACAACGTCGCCTGCCGCGAGAGCTTCTTCCGAATCGGCCGTGAACTGCAAGAGGCGACGCGGGCAATCCAACTGGCCCGCAACCAAGCCGAAACCGCGAGCAAGGTCACGCCGATCTGGCAAAGCAGCAAGCGTCGTGCGGGTCTGGGCGCCAGCGTCCTGGACAACTTTGTCCTCGAGCAACGAAGCCGCGGTCAACTCTCGCCCCTGGCCAAGGCCCAAGCCCAGGCCCAAGCCGCCAAGGCCGGCGCCTTCGAAAGCCTGATGGGCCTGCTGCGCAAGCGCATGTGAGCGACGGCCACTGATGAAACGATTCGATCCCTCCGTCGGCTGGATCCAGGGCAATAGCACCGCGACCAGTCCGCCAGAACCGCAGGCGGGAGAGCCCCTGCCCCATCCGTCCAGCGTGTACCACTTCAACCGGCAAGGCAGTCGCCTGAATGTGACCCGAGTCGAGGACGGCCAGGCCGCCTCCACCGCCGGTGAAGCGCCGGTGCCGCCCGCCGTGCAGCGCCTGCGCGAGGCCAAGGCCCCCGAACCCTTTCTGCGGGCGCCGGCAGAAACCGCCGGCATGGTGCGCGAGCTGTTTGAACGCCTGGACGACGCCGATCCCTCGCAGGCCCTGTTGGCGCGCGTCTCCGACAACCTCCAGACCTTGGACGACCTCGCGGTGAAGAAAGGCCAGCTTGAACGCGTGCTGGCCGACATCGCCCAGGAGATGTTGCAGCTGCAAGCCCAGGTGCGCAGCGACCTGGACGCCGCACGGGACAGCGAAGACCGCAACCTCAAACTCCGCCAGTACCGGCGCGAGCTTCTGGAGCAGCTGGCGCGCCGCCTGCCCGAAGCGGATCCCACTTAAGCGCAGCGGACCCATGCAACGCAAGGCACTGGCCCTCTATCTCGCCAACTGGTATGCCTGGGCGGTCAGCGGCATTCTGATGGCGCTGCAGCATCCCGCGGGTTCCTGGCTGGCCGATCTGCCCTGGGCCAGCTGGGGTACCGAGCTCGGACGGACTCTGACCGAGGGCGAGGCCGCGTCGGGCGGTGCCTGGTGGCTCCTGATGGGAACCCTCCTGGCGCTGGGCGGTATCGTCGGGTCGCTGGTGGTCAGCCTGCTATGGCTGGCAGCGCGCGACGAAGCTGGCGCGTCCGGCACATCGCGGCCCGGCCAGCCCATGTCGCGACCCCAAGAAACGCAGGATGCCGCGTTCACGGACCGCGCGCAGGAAGCGGCCGGCCTGGTCGAAGACCCTCGGCTTCGCTCGCTGATTCAACAGCTCAATACACGTCTGGGCTGAAACCCCGCACACTGTGGCCCGTTTCCACCACTGACAAACGGACGCCACCATGCAAAGAAGACGTTTCCTCGGCACCACAATCGCGGGCGCGAGCGCCCTGGCGTTCGGCTCGGTGTGGTCGCAAGCCACGCCCAGTCTGGGCGCCCCCACCCCGCCGCCAGTCGGCTTTCGCCGCATGAAGCTGGGCGCGATGGAAATCATCGCGATCAACGACGGCGCGCTGCGTCGCCCCTTGGGTGACGAATTCGTCACCAACACCCCGCTGGACCAAGTCAAGGCGGCCCTGGCCGCTCAGGGTCTGCCCACCGAGTATGTGGACATTCCCTTCACGCCCTTCCTGGTGGTGAGCGGAAACCGCCGCGTCCTGCTGGACGTGGGCTTTGCCGACAACGGCCCCCCGACCACCGGTCGCCTGCGCGCCAACATGCAAGCCGCCGGGTACAAGCCCGAGGACATCACCGACGTGGTGATCAGCCACTTCCACGGCGACCACATCAGCGGTCTGCGCGCCAAGGACGGTTCACTAGTCTTCCCGCGTGCCAAGGTGCATGTGCCGGCGCCGGAACAGGCCTTCTGGCTGGACGACGCCAAGATGAACGCGGCGCCAGCCGCTGCCCGCGGCAACTTCATGAACGCGCGGCGCGTGTTCAACAACTACCCCGCCGAGCAGCTGGTTCGCTTTGAGCCGGGCGCCACGATCGCCCCGGGCATCACCACCAGCGCCGCCTTCGGTCACTCGCCGGGCATGTGCATGGTCGATGTCTCGTCGGAGGGTCAGAACTTCCACTATGTGGCCGATGTGACCAACATTCCCGCGCTGTTTGCGCGCGCCCCGGACTGGTCGGTCACCTTCGACATGGACCCGGTCATGGCCCGCGCCACGCGCCGGCGCGTGTTCGACGCCATGGTCAAGGACCGCGCGATCACCGGCGGCTTCCACTTCCCCTTCCCTGCCATCGGCACGATGGAGTCGGCGGGCAACGGGTATCAATTCAAGCCGCTGGCTTGAGGCAAACTCTGCCCTGATGCACACCCTTCGAAGCTCCAGAACCTTGGCCTGCCTCGTGCTGGCCTGGTTCGTGCTGTTTCTCGGGTCTGCGATCGCCGCCCAAGCGCTCTCGCCAGGCAGCATGCAGGTCGTCTGCGCTGCTGGGGGTGGCATGAAAATGGTGGACATGAGTGATGAGGGGCGCATCACGAACACCGGCGCCGGCATGGACTGCCCCTTGTGCGGCTCGGGCTCGGCTGCGCCTCATGCGTCTTGCGCAAGCTTCGATCCACGTTCCCCGCTGGCACATGCCCTGCACCCCCTTGCAGCGGCGCATATTGCCTCCACCACAGCGCCCCCGCTGCCATCGCGGGGCCCGCCCAGCATCTCCTGACCCCCGTTCGTGACGCCTGCCCTGGGCAGGCGGTCGGTGTGCGGCCGTCCATGGCGCCGCACGGGTTTGGAGTGTTCATGAATCCCATTTGTTTTCCCGCCGGTTCGCTGCGGGGTATCGCGTTGGGCCTGATCGCACTGCTGATGTTTCCGAGCATCACGGTGGCTCACGATTTCAGCATCGGCGCAATCGTGATCGATCACCCTTATGCAACGCCAGGAGCGGCGGGGGTTTCGGCAGGGTCGGTCTACTTCAAGGCGATACGCAATCGAGGCGAGCTTCCCGATCGCCTGGTGAGCGCCCATAGCCCCGCAGCCGCGCGCGTGGTCATGCACCACATGCAAGGGAATCTTCGTCAGGCCACCGAGGTTGCTGCGATCGAAATCGCGCCGCGCGCCAACTTGCGCATGCGCCACGGCCAGTCCAACGGGTATCACCTGCGGCTTGAAGGTCTCAAAGCCCCTCTTCGAGAGGGCGAACACTTTGAACTGACCCTCCGATTTGAAAAAGCGGGCGAGCGCACGATTCCAGTCGGGGTGACAACCCCACGCAGTGCGACCCATCACACACATTGAGATCACCCAGAGAATTTCCATGAAAGCCTTACTTGTCGGCCTGAGTGCTTGGGCCTTGACCGCTTGCTCGACCACCGGGCATTCCACTTCGCATCAATCGGTCTCGATTGAGTTCGCTGCAGAAATCAACGGCATCCCCTTTGCCTGCGGGCAAAGTTATCCGGGTATCGGCGCGACACGATCCACCATCACACCCAGTGATTTGCGTCTTTATGTGAGCGAGCTCAAGTTGATCCGTGCCGACGGCCAGGCCGTGCCGTTGGAATTGAATCAGGACGGAGTCTGGCAACACCAGAACGTCGCGCTGCTCGATTTTGAAAACGGAACAGGCCCGTGCCGAAACGGCACTCCACCGACCAATACGAGCGTGCGTGGTGTCGTACCGGCGGGTCGCTACACCGGTGTCGAACTGACGGTAGGCGTACCTTTCAACCTGAACCATCAGGACCCGACGGTCGCCTCGGCCCCACTGAATTCGACCGCCATGTTCTGGAACTGGCAAGGGGGCTACAAATTCATCAAATTCGACACGGCCAGTAGCGGCATCAGCGACCAGCGGCCCGCTGCACCGATGGCGATGGGCCCCGTGACCCGGTACTCGGTACACCTAGGCAGCACGGTCTGCGCCAGTGCGAGTCGGACACAGGCTCCCGGTTCGTGTCTAAACCCCAATCGCATCACCGTGCGACTCGATCGTTTCGATCTGAAGCAAGGCCAGGTGGTGATCGACATGGGTGCGGTGCTGGCCCAGGCCAACGTCGACGTCAACGCACAGGGCACTTCACCGGGCTGTATGAGCTTCCCCAAGGACGCTGACTGCCCGCCCATCATGGGCGCGCTGGGCCTGACCTACGACGGCACACCGGCGCCCGGCACCCAAAGGCTGATCCGGTCACGCTGAGACATGAAGCGCGCGCTGCTCTCGGTGACCTGTGCGCTGGTCGGCCTGATGGGGCTGACGGGTTTCTCATGGGGTTCATTCGACTGGGGTCTACCGGCGTGGGTACCGGCGCCTTCGGTGCCACAGGACAACCCCATGACACCCGCCAAGGTCGAACTGGGCCGACATCTGTTCTACGACACCCGTCTGTCGGCCGACCAGACGATGTCGTGCGCCAGCTGTCATCAGCAAGACAAAGCCTTCACCGACGGCCGGGCCGTGTCCAAAGGCGTCACGGGCGAAACCGGCACACGCAGCGCGATGTCCTTGGCCAATGTGGCTTATCTGCCGGTTCTGACCTGGGCCAACCCCCATCTGACGTCACTCGAGATACAAAGCCTGATTCCCTTGTTTGGGGAGCATCCCGTCGAGATGGGCATGGCTGGCAAAGAGAGAGAGCTGTTCGCCCGCTTGCAAGGCGACCCTGTTTATCAACGGCTATTCACCCACGCCTTTCCCAAGGAGGCGCGCGAGGGGGCCGGCGCGCTTTATGCGCTGACCACGGTGACACGCGCCCTGGCCAGTTTTCAACGCAGCCTGCTGTCCTTCGACAGCCCTTACGACCGCTACAAGTATGGAGGGCAAACGAACGCGCTATCGGCCGCAGCGCGCCGCGGCGAGGCGCTGTTCTTTGGTGAAAAGATGGAGTGCTACCACTGCCATGGCGGCTTCAACTTCACGGACAACATCCGCCACAGCAAGTTGCCCTTGTCGGAACGCGGGTTCCACAACACAGGCTTGTACAACCGCGACGGCCGCGGCGCCTATCCCGCAGACAACCCAGGCATAAGGGAGCTCACCGGCGAGCCAGACGACGAGGGAAAGTTTCGCACCCCAAGTCTGCGCAACGTGGCGCTCACTGCCCCCTACATGCATGACGGCTCGATCGCCACGCTGGAACAGGTGATCCGAGACCACTATGCCGCGGGTGGTCTGGCCGCCCAGGGGGCGCATGGCCGCAGCCCGATGCGAAGTGCCTTGATCGCAGGATTTGAGGTGAGCGAACAAGAGGTCGCTGATCTCACCGCTTTTCTGCAGGGTCTGACCGACCCGTCCTTCATCCGTAACCCACGGCACGGCAACCCGTGGCGGGATCGGGGAACCACGCGCTGACCATGGGCCTGCACCTCCCTTTCCCACTATCGGCACGATGGCTTCCGCGGTCAGCACATATCCGCTCAAGCCACTCAGAACATCGCTATTGGGGACCTTCGATGCTGCGCCCCAACAAAAAAGCGCCCCAAAGGCGCTTTCTTGCTTGACGTCTGGCGGAGAGGGCGGGATTCGAACCCGCGGAGGGCTATTAACCCTCACACGCTTTCCAGGCGTGCGACTTAAACCGCTCATCCACCTCTCCGGAGCCCGCGATTGTAGCAGTCTGCCTCAGGCGGTCAGCGTGCGCCGGGCGGCCTGAGGGTTGGCGAGCAGGCCCAGCAGGCGGTCCACGTCGGCCGGCTTGACCAAGTGGACATCGAACCCGGCTCGGGCCGAACGGGCGCGGGTTTCGGGCTCGCCGTAGCCGGTGATCGCCACCAGCAAGGCCTCGCGGCAGGCCGGGTCTGCGCGCAGGTGCGCCGCCACCTCGTATCCGCTCATCCCCGGCAAGCCGATGTCCAGCAACACCACCTCGGGCTGAAAGGCCCGAGCGGCGACCAGCGCCTCGTGGCCTTCGCGCGCAACAAGGACTTGAAACCCTTCCATCTCCAGCAAGAGCGTGAGGGTGTCGGCGGAGGCCTCCTGGTCGTCGACCACCAGAATCTTGCGCCCACCCGTCGCCGCGCCCTCCTCCTCGCTGCCGGCCTGCAGTCGCTGAACCTGCGCTGGCCCAGCGGCCTTCGGGACGGGTTGGGGGGGATCGGTTCGCAAGGCCTGCATGGAACGACGCAGCATAGAGACGGCGCAGCGCCTGGACAAGCGTCGCGCCAAGCGGATGGGCCGCAAGCCCGCGCAGGGCGCGGGGCGTAGGTGGCGGCCTACCCGAGGAAGTCGCGCAGGCCGACGTGCCCGAGGGGCGCGACTGGGTTTCCCAAAGAAAAAGCCGCTCCCGAAGGAGCGGCTTTTCAGGCTTCGCAGCGTCGGATCAGCGCACGACGGCGATGGCGTCGCGCTTGCCGGCCTTGTAGGTGTACAGGGTCAGCGCGCCGTTCTTGATGTCGCCCTTCTGGTCGAAGGAGATGGTGCCGGTCACGCCCTTGTGGCCAGTGGTCTTGGCCAGCACGGGCAGGTAGACCTTGGGGTCGGCCGAGTTGGCCTTGACCATGGCAGCGGCCATCACGTTGACCGCGTCGTACACGTAGGGGGCGTACACCTGCACGTCGGCGTTGTACTTGGCCTTGAACTTGGCGTTGAAGGCGTCCAGGTCCTTCTTCTGGGCGCCGTCGACACCACCGGCCTCGGCACACACCACCTGGCCGTCGGCCATGGCGTCGCCTGCCAGCTTGGCCAGTTCGGAAGTGCAGATGCCGTCGCCGCCCATGAACTTGGCGTTGATGCCCAGCGACTTCATCTGCTTGAGCATCGGGCCGGCCACGGCGTCCATGCCGCCGAAGAACACGACGTCGGGCTTCTTGCCTTTGATCGTGGTGAGGATGGCCATGAAGTCGGTGGACTTGTCGGTGGTGAATTCGCGGCCGACGATCTTGCCGCCGGCGGCCTTGACGGCCTTCTCGAATTCGTCGGCGACGCCCTGGCCGTAGGCGGTGCGGTCGTCGACGACGGCAATGCTCTTGCCCTTGAGGTCCTTGACGGCGTACTTGCCCAGCGTGCCACCCAGGTGCACGTCATCGGCCACCACGCGGAAGGTGGTCTTCAGGCCCTGACGGGTGAACTTGGGGTTGGTCGCCGAGGGGGAGATCTGGGGGATGCCGGCGTTCGAGTAGATGGTGGAGGCCGGGATCGAGGTGCCGGAGTTCAGGTGGCCGATCACGCCGTTGACCTTCTGGTCGACCAGCTTCTGGGCGGCCGCGGTGCCCTGCTTGGGATCGGCGGCATCGTCTTCAGCGATCAGCTCGAACTTGGCCTTCTTGCCACCGATGGTGACGCCCTTGGCATTGAGTTCTTCGATGGCCATGCGGGCACCGTTCTCGTTGTCCTTGCCCAGGTGGGCAATGGCGCCGGAGGTCGGGGCCACATGGCCGATCTTGACGACAAGCTCCTGCGCGAAGCTGGTGCCGGTCATCAGGATGGCGCCGGCCAGGACGGTCATTTTCAGGTGGGTCTTCATGCGAGCAATCTCCAAGGTGGTAACGGATCCAGGGTTGACGAAAAAAACCGCGCTCTTTGAAGCGGCAGGTGGCGCAAGCTTAATCCACGAAACGAGCCCGGCCGCGGTGAAGGGCTTAGGAAAACCCCGGGGGCGCCGGGGACCGCGCCGAGCCGCCGGCTCAGTCCTGCGGCGGGGGAGCCAGGGCCTCGTCCACCAGGCGGGCCAGCCGGGTGGCCAGCTCGGCGCGCACTCCGGCCTCCAGGGCGGCAGCCTGCTGGGCCTGCACGCTGCGCAGGGATTCGAGCAGCAGGGGCTCAAGCTCGGCTAGCAGCCGAGCGCGCACCCGCGCCACGAGTTGCGCCTCGACAGCGGCCAGATCGATGGCCCCCCCGGCTGGCGGGTCCTGCACCACTTCGGTGAGGATGGGGACGAAACGGGGCGGCCCGGTGTCCTTCATGCCGCGACATCCTTCTGATCGATCTTGGTGGGCGCATAACCCCGGTCGGCGTAGTGCTTCCAGCGCACCCGGGCCTGACGCAGCTGGGGCTCGTCACCGGAGACCAGTTCGATCAGGCGCTCGAACCCCTCAAAGCCCTCGGGGACCGACTCGTCCAGGTTGACCAGCACCTGCCGGTGGGGCGCCTGTACCGCCGACGCGGCCAGGACGATGGGGGTGTGGGCGAGCACCGCCGGGGGCAGTGTGTCGGCCATCCCGTGCGGGAGAAAGTCTGGCGCAGAAAAGGTCCACAGCGCAGTGTCCAGCGCGCGCAACTCGGGCTGCGGACCGGTGACCACCACGCGCGAGCCACTGGCCGCCGCCTTGCGCAACAGGCGGCATGCGTAGGCCAGGCGGTCGGCCAGATTCACATGGAAGGCGATGCCGGTCATGGTGGCCCCGCAGGGTTTCAGCGAGCCGGTGCCTTGCGGGCCCGGGCCGGCGCTGCGGTCTTGCGGGCGGTTGCCGAGGCCGTCTTGCCGGTCGCTTTCGCGGTCGTTTGACGCGGCTTGGCCGCCACCGCCACGGGCTGCTGGGACAGCAGGTACTCCAGCAGCAGGCCCACCGGCCGGCCGGTGGCGCCCTTGGCCGCGCCGCCCTTCCAGGCCGTCCCCGCGATGTCCAGGTGCGCCCAGGGGTAGCTGCGGGCAAAGCGCTGCAGGAATTTGGCTGCGGTGACCGCGCCGGCCTGACGCCCTGCGACGTTGGCCACGTCGGCGAAATGGGTCTTCAGGCCCTCGGCATAGTCCTCGTCCAGGGGCATGCGCCAGCACGGATCCAGCGCGGTGTCGCCGGCCTCCTGCAGCGCCTGGGCGAGTTCGTCGTCCGTCGAGAACAGACCGCTGCGCACCGCGCCCAGGGCCACCACGCAGGCCCCGGTCAGGGTGGCGATATCGATGACCGCGCAGGGGTCAAAGCGCTCCGCATAGGTCAGGGCGTCGCACAGGATCAGGCGGCCCTCGGCGTCGGTGTTGAGCACCTCGATGGTCTGACCGCTCAGGCTGGTGACCACGTCGCCGGGTTTGAAGGCGCCGCCGCCCGGCATGTTCTCGCAGGCGGGGATCAGGCCCACCACGTTCACATGCGGCCGGATCTCGGCCAGCGCCCGGAAGGTGCCCAGCACGCTGGCGGCGCCGCCCATGTCGAATTTCATCTCGTCCATCTCGGACGCGGGCTTGATGGAGATGCCGCCGCTGTCAAAGGTGATGCCCTTGCCCACCAGCACCACCGGCGCGACCTTGGCCCCCGCGCCCTGGTACTTCAGGACGATGAAGCGCAGCGGCTGGCGCGATCCCTGGGCCACCGCCATGAACGAGCCCATGCCCAGACGGGACACCTCTTTGGGGCCGAGCACCTGGCACTGCATGCCGCTGGCGCGGGCCAGCTTGCGCGCTTCCTCGCCCAGGCGGGTGGGCGTGGCGATGTTGGGGGGCAGGTTGCCCAGCTCGCGGGCGAACTCGATGCCGCGAGCCGCACCGCGGGCCGCGTCGAAGGGCTTGCGCAGGGGTGTCGCATCGGGCACGCCGACGACCACCTTGGCCAGCTCCTGCGGCTTGGGGTCGGACTTGGTGAACTGGTAGACGTAGCTGGCTTCAGAAACGGCGCAGACCGCAGCCCGCAGGCTACCGGCCCCCGTGCCGGGCAGGCACAGCACCAGCTTGCGCACCCCGCTGCCGCGCAGTGCCGCGAGCGCTGCGCGCACCGCGCCCTGGACCGCGCGGGACGAGCCCTCGCCCGCACCCGCCAGCACCAGCCGGGGGGCGGCCACGTCAGTCGCGCGCCATGTGGACAGCAGCTTGCCGGTCTGCTTGCCCAGACTGCCGGCGGCCAGGGCGTCCGCGGCCAGGCGCGAGATCGCGTCCTTGCCCGGCTTGAAGTCCTCGGTGATCAGCACCACCAGCGCATCGGCCTTCTCGGCACACGCGCGGGCCAGGTCGAGGGTCTTCAGTTCAAAGTCCATAATGCGTTGTTCCCTGCCCATTGCTGTTGCGTTGCGCGCTGATGTTATTCCATTCCTCCCTCCGCAAGGAGCTGGCCCGTAGCTTCGGGGCGACCCTGGTGGTGCTGATCACGATCGTCATGACCATGACGCTGATCCGCACCTTGAGCCAGGCCAGCCGGGGCAGCGTCAACCCGCAGGAGGTGATGATGGTGATGGGCTACACCGTCCTGAGCTACCTGCCGCCGGTGCTGACCCTGTCCCTGTTCATCGCGATCGTAGGCACGCTCTCGCGCCTGTACCGCGACAGTGAGATGGTGATCTGGTTCTCCGCAGGCCGCGGCCTGACTTCTCTGCTCAAGCCGCTGTTCTCCTTCGCCTGGCCGGTGCTGGTGGTCGTGGCGCTGCTGGCGCTGGTGGCCTGGCCCTGGGCCAATCGGCAGACGGCGGAGCTCAAGCACCGGTACGGCAACCGCGGCGACCTGGAGCGTGTGGCCCCCGGCCAGTTCCAGGAGTCGGCCAGCGGCACCCGGGTGTTTTTCCTGGACAAGGACTCGCCGGACAACAAATCCGGCAAGAACGTCTTCATCGCCACCGTCGAGCATGGTCGCGAGACCGTGACCTCGGCCCGCGGCGGCCGGGTGGTCACCGAGGGCCAGAGCGACTTCCTGCTGCTGTCCAACGGCCAGCGGGTGCAACGCGCGCTCGATGGCACCGACCTGAAGGTGACCGACTTCGCGGAGCTGGGCAACCAGGTGGGCACGGCCGCCCTGGCCGCCGATGCCGACATCCCGGCACGTACCCGCAGCACCCGCGCCCTCCTGCGCGATCCCACCCCCGTGAACCAGGGCGAGCTGGCCTGGCGGATCGGGCTGGCGCTGGCCACCTTCAATTTCGTGGTGATCGCTGTCGCCGTCTCCAGCGTGAACCCGCGGGCCGCGCGCAGCGGCAACCTGCTGTTCGCCCTGTTCGCCTTCGTCATTTACTACAACCTGCTGAACCTCGGCCAAAGCTGGATTGCCGGCGGACGGGCGAGCCTGGGCGGCTTCCTGCTCACCCTGCACGGCGGGGTGTTCGCCTGCGCGATGCTCTGGCTGCTCAAGCAGCACCATCACTGGCGGCTGTGGCCCCGCCTGCGGCGCGCACGCCGTGCCCAGGCCTGACGCGATGATCACGATCCGCCGCCTGATCTACCGCGAGGTCCTGCTGGCTGTGGCCTTCGTGGCCCTGGGCTTTCTGGCGCTGTTCTTCTTCTTTGACTTCGTCGACGAGTTGCCGCAGGTCACCCGCCCCGACAGCACCTACCGGCTCACCCACGCCATGCTGTTCGTGCTGTTGCAGGTGCCCAACCACCTGTACGAGCTGTTGCCCATCGCGGTGCTGATCGGCACCATCTTCGTGATGGCGCGACTGGCGCAGAGCTCGGAGTACACCATCTTGCGCACGTCGGGCCTGGGGCCAGGGCGGGCCCTGCGCTCGCTGCTGGGGTTGGGCGCGGTCTTCACCTTGCTGACCTTCGCGGCCGGGGATTACCTGGCGCCGGCTGCGGACCGCGCGGGGCAGCTGCTCAAGGCGCGCCACCAGGGCAAGCTGTCCATCGGGCAGACCGGTGCCTGGCTCAAGGAGCGGCAGCCTGAGCGAACCTACACCGTCAACGTGGCGGCCCTGGCGTCGGATGGGTCGCTGCAGGGCGTACGCATCTTCGAGTCGGACCTGCGCGGTGTGATGGTGTCCATGACCCAGGCCCAGCGGGCCGAGTTCGGACAGGATGCCTGGGTGCTGCGCGACGTGCAGCGCATCGCTTTCGGCGCCAGTGCCACGGGCACCGCCGTGGCAGCCGGCCAGCGCGAAGCCCAGGCGAGTTGGCCCACCGCCATCACCCCCGAGATGGTCTCGGTCGCCCTGCTCAAACCCGACCGCATGCGCACCATCGACCTGTTTCAGTACATCCAGCACCTCGAGTCCAACGGCCAGACTTCACAGCGCTACGAGATCGAGTTCTGGCGCAAGGTGTTCTACCCCTTGAGCTGTCTGGTGATGGTGGTGCTGGCCCTGCCTTTCGCCTACCTGCATTTCCGCTCGGGCGGCATCACCGGTTACGTGTTCGGCGGGGTTCTGATTGGTATCAGCTTCTTCCTCTTGAACAACGTGTTCGGCTACGTCGGCAACCTGGGCAACTGGCTGCCCTGGCTCACTGCGGCAGCGCCAGGCCTGATCTACACGCTGCTGTCGCTCGGGGCCTTCGGCTGGTTGGTGATCAAGCGATGAGTGTTGTCGGGGCGTGGCCGGACAGGAAATTTCCATGACTTTGAATTCGGGTGTCATCCTCTTCGCCCATGGCTCGCGCGACCCCTTGTGGCGCCGGCCCATGGAGGCCGTGGCGGCGCGGGTGGCCGCCCGCTCGCCCGGCACCCCGGTGCGCTGCGCCTACCTGGAGCTTACCGAGCCCGATCTGCCCTCGACCGCCGCCGAACTGGCGGGCCTGGGTCTGGCGTCGGTGCGGATCGTGCCCATGTTCCTGGGTGCCGGCCGCCATGTCCGCGAGGACCTCCCCGCCCTGGTCCAGGACCTGCGCCAGCGGCATCCGCAGGTGGCCTGGGACCTGCAGCCTCCGGTCGGCGAGGACGATCGCCTGCTGGACCTTCTGGCCGACCTGGCGACACACCCCGACAGATCTCTCTGATAGATGAAATCCTGCATAATGAATTTCTGCTTTAGTAGAAATTCGATATGAATTTGCATCAATTCCGTTTCGTGCAGGAAGCGGCCCGGCGCAACCTGAATCTCACCGAGGCGGCCAAGGCTTTGCACACGTCACAGCCCGGGGTGTCCAAGGCCATCATCGAACTGGAAGAGGAGCTGGGCGTCGAGATCTTCGCGCGCCACGGCAAGCGCCTCAAGCGCATCACCGAGCCGGGGCAGCATGTGCTGCGCAGCATCGAGGTGATCATGCGCGAGGTCGGCAACCTCAAACGCATCGGCGAGCAGTTCAGCGCCCAGGACAGCGGCACCCTGTCCATCGCTACCACCCACACCCAGGCGCGCTACGTGCTGCCCACCCCGGTGGCGAAATTGCGCGAGGCCTATCCCAAGGTCAACGTGAGCCTCCACCAGGGCTCGCCCGACCAGGTCGCCCGCATGGTGCTGGACGAGGTGGCCGAAGTCGGCATCGCCACCGAATCGCTGGCCGACTACCCCGAGCTGGTCACCCTCCCCTGCTACGAATGGCAGCACGTGCTGGTGATGCCCGCCGGCCACCCGCTGGCGGCCAAGGAGCGCGTCACGCTGGAGGACCTGGCGGCCGAGCCGATCATCACCTACCACCCCTCCTTCACCGGCCGTACCCGCATTGACGCGGCCTTCGCGCAGAAGAAGCTGCAACCGCGCATCGCCCTGGAGGCGATCGACTCGGACGTGATCAGGACCTATGTGCGCCTGGGTTTGGGCGTGGGCATCGTGGCCGAGATGGCCGTGCGCGAGGACGGTGCTACGACCGACCTGGTGTCGCGGCCGCTGGGTGCGCTGTTCGGCCAGAATGTGGCCCGCATCGCCTTCAAGCGCAGCGCTTATCTGCGCAATTTCGTTCTGCAATTCGCTGAACTGCTCTCGGACCGACTGGATCGCAACCTGATTGCCAAAGCGCTATCCGGCCACGTGAACGACTATGAACTGTGACCTCGCCATGACCGCTGTCCGTACTCCCACGATTGAAACCAAGCTGCCCGCCGTGGGCACGACCATCTTCACCGTCATGTCGGCGATGGCCACCGAATACAAGGCGGTCAACCTCGGCCAGGGCTTCCCGGATTTCGCCTGTGACCCGAAGTTGGTGCAAGGCGTGACCGACGCCATGGTGCAGGGCCACAACCAGTACCCGCCCATGACCGGCATTCCGGTGCTGCGCGAGGCGATCAGCGCCAAGATCGAGGCGATGTACGGGCGCCGTTACGACCCGGGCAACGAGATCACCGTCACGGCCGGTGCCACGCAGGCCATCATCACCGCCATCCTGGCCGTGGTGCGCCCGGGCGACGAAGTGATCGTGCTCGAACCCTGCTACGACAGCTACGTCCCCAACATCGAGCTGGCCGGCGGCACCGTGGTGCGCGTACCGCTCACACCCGGCACGTTCCGACCGGACTTCGCGCGCATCGCCGCCGCAATGACCCCGCGCACCCGCGCGATCCTTGTGAACAGCCCGCACAACCCCAGCGCCACGGTCTGGACCCGCCAGGAAATGCTGCAATTGCAGGACCTGCTCGCGCCCACGGACGTCCTGTTGATCAGCGACGAGGTCTATGAGCACATGGCCTTCGACGGCCACCCGCATCAGAGCGCAGCCTCCTTCCCGGGCCTGGCGGCGCGCGCCTTCATCGTCTCGAGCTTTGGCAAGACCTATCACGTGACCGGCTGGAAGGTGGGCTATGTGGCGGCGCCAGCCTCCCTGACCGCCGAGTTTCGCAAGGTGCACCAGTTCAATGTGTTCACTGTCAACACGCCGGTGCAATACGGTCTGGCCGCCTACATGGCCGACGCAGGCCCCTATCGGGACCTGCCCGCCTTCTACCAGCGCAAGCGCGATCTGTTTCGCGAAGGCCTGGCGGGCACCCGCCTGCGCCTGCTGCCCAGCGAAGGCAGCTACTTCCAGTGTGTGGACATCTCGCAGGTGAGCGACCTGCCCGAAGCCGAGTTCTGCCAGTGGCTCACCCGCGAAGTCGGGGTGGCGGCGATCCCGCTGTCGGCCTTCTACGGCGACGGCTTCGACCAGCGGGTGGTGCGCTTTTGCTTTGCCAAGAAGGACGAGACCCTGCACACGGCGCTGGAGCGGCTGGCGCGTCTTTGACGCGAGCTCACGCCGCCTGCGTCAGTCCCATCCGGCTGTTGAAGTTGTGGCAAGCCGCTTCAAAGCGGCGGATCTCGGTCAGCGCCTCCTTCAGGCTCATCTCGCCGGCCTCCATCAGCTTGCCCGCGAGGTGCTCGGTCAGAGGCTTGCGCGCGGCCAGCAAATCCTTGGTCTCGCCATACAGGCGCTCGCTCTGGTCCTCCATGATCGAGCGGGTCTCTTCGTCGATCGCGCGGTGACCGCCTTCACCGGCCAGCGCCCCGAAATTCAAGCGGGTCTTGCGGTACATACCCATCTCGCCCACTGCGTGGTGGAGCAGCTTGGTCACGCGAGTGATGTCGTTGTGCGCGCCGTTGGTGGTGCCCTCTTCACCGAAGAACAGCTCCTCGTTGGCCATGCCACCCAGCAGCATGCGCACGTCGTGTTCGATGTCGGCCTTGGTTTTTAGCAGGTGGTTGCCCTGCTTGTGGAACACGAAGCCCAGTGCATTGTTGCGGGGGCTGGCCTTGAGCGAGATCTTGAGGGTCTTCATCTCGGCCAGGATTCGATCCCAGTCGTCGCCGCACCGCAGGCGCTCTTGCTCCAGGTCCACCAGAAAATGACCCCATTCGTGGACGGCGATGATGCGCCGGTCGCGGTCATGTTCCTGGGTGGTGTTGGCATTGACATTGCCCACCAGCACCCGCTCGGCGGCCTGCATCAGGGTGTCGGCACCGATCATGGCGCCCACCTGCACCGCGCTGATGCCCGCCTGGTTCACGATGGTTTCCAGGTCTGCGGGGCTGCGGCCCTCGGTGATCTCGGCCAGGTGGCGCAGGTCCAGGTCGGCGCTGACCTTGCCGGCGCGCTGCGAAAGGTAGTGGCCGATGATGGCCGCGCGCTCCCCCAGATTGGGCAGGCGAAAGTCCACCTTCATCTGGAAGCGTCGCAGCATGGCTTCGTCCATCTGCATCTGCTCGCTGTTGAAGTTGCTCGCCACGATCCAGATGATCTCTGCGTCGTTGCGGGTGCGCACACCATCGAGCACCGCCAGCAGCATGTTTTGCGTGTCATCGTCGAACTTGCGATGACCGCCGCGCTTCATGAACAGGTCCTGCGCCTCGTCCAGGAAGACGATGCAGCGCTTGCGCCGCTGCGCCATCGAGACGATGCGACCCAGGGTGTTGGCGCCGCCGCCCACATAGCCCGTCTCGAGGTTCACCGCCGAGTGAAACAGGATCGGCAGGTTCAACTCCTTGGCCAGGTAGCTGGCCAGCTTGGTCTTGCCGGTGCCAGCCGGGCCACTGAACATCACGTTGAACGGCTTGTGGATGCCGTACTCCGCGTACTCGGCGCGCCGCTGGTACTGGTCCTTGATCTGGGCCACTTCGGCCTTGATGTCGTCCATGCCCACCAGATCAACCAGGCTGCCCTGCACCTGCCCCGCCTCGATGAACTTGAGCGACTTGTGCTGCCCCCGCAGCTGGAAAAACAGAAAGCCGATGAGGCCCAGCGTCAAGGCGCCCGAGAGCACGCCGCTCACGCCGGCCTTCCAGCCTTCCTTCTCGGACTGCGGGCGGGCGCCGGCAAAGCGCTGGTCCAGCCGTTCGACCATGGCCAGGCTGGCGGTGCTCAGTTCCTGGCGCGGCACGAAGGCCAGCTTGCCACCCCAGCTGGCGGTCACCGCGCGGTCGGAGAAGATTTTGGTCTCCATGTCCGAGGGGTAGTAGGCATGCTGGCGACCGCCCGACTCCACCAGCACGAAGCGCTCGGAGACGTTCCACAGCAGGGGCCGGTAGATCACGGTGATACGGTCCACGGGCTCACGCTCCAGGAACCCGAGCAAGGAGCCCGTACCGAACACCACAGGCAGCTGCTCGTTCAGACTCCAGAGGCGGTCCGCCCCGGTCTGGCCCGCCATCTGCCGTACCTCCTGCGCCACCAGCGCCTGCTTGCGCCACATCACGACGGAATAGGCGGCCGAGGCCGGAATCAGCACGGCCAGAGCGACCACCAGCACGCGCACCGCGGGGCCCTGCACCACGAACCAGTCCGACAGGCGCGACACGGCTTTCTTCAGGGCAGGCCACCAGCCCCGCGCGGGCGGGTCGTCCTCGATGCTTTCAGGATGGGTGGAAAGATCCGACATCACTCGCTTTCATAGAAAAAGCCGTACAAAGGTGTCGGAGTCATCCTACAGACGCGCCGCGCGAAGCGCGCGCTTGAACGCGCCAGGGCGTGACGACTGGCGTTTCGTGTGACTTTTTCACAGGGGAACCTTTGCGCGACACGCCCATCGAACCCGGCGCCGGGTTTTCATGTTTCTTCCCCCGGCACGCTCTGCCCCCGCACGCGAGTCGCGGGGGCTTTTTTGGGCGCTGTTGCTCAAACCCGGCCGTCGATAATCTGGGTGTGACCGTACCCGACGCGCCCCTGGCCCAACCGCGTTCCCTGGCCGACCTGTTCTTGTCTTTCACCGCCCTCGCGCTGCAGGGCTTTGGCGGCGTGCTGGCAGTGGCCCAGCGCGAACTCGTCGAGCGCAAGCGCTGGATGACACGCGAGGAGTTCGTGGAGGAATGGGCTGTGGCGCAGATCATGCCGGGGCCCAACGTCGTGAACCTCTCGCTGATGATCGGCAGCCGCTACTTCGGCTGGCGCGGCGCGATGGCCGCCCTGGCCGGCATGCTGCTGGCGCCCCTGGCGGTGGTACTCGCGCTGGCCCTCGCCTACACCCACTACGGCCAGCATCCGCAGGTAGTGGGTGCCTTGCGGGGCATGGGCGCGGTGGCTGCGGGCCTGGTGGCCGCCACGGGCCTGAAGCTGCTGTCGACGCTGCGCCGCCATCCGCTGGGCCTGCCCGGATCGAGCCTGCTCGCGGTAGCCACCTTCGTGGCGGTGGGTCTGATCGGGCTGCCGCTGGTGGCAGCGCTGCTGCCTCTGGGCGGACTGGGCTGGGCCCTGACCTGGCTGCGCCTGGGCGCGCAGGACAAGGCCACTGCGCCATGAGCGTGCTGCCCCTGACCTTCACGGGTGCCGACTGGCTCACGCTCGGCCTGCATTTCCTGTCTCTCTCGCTGCTGGCGGTGGGCGGCGCGATCTCCACGGCACCGGACATGCACCGCTACCTCGTGGACGAACGCCACTGGCTGTCAGACGGCCAGTTCTCTGCGTCCATCGCAATCGCGCAGGCGGCGCCTGGTCCCAACATCCTCTTCGTGGGCCTCCTGGGCTGGAACGTGGGCCTGAACGCCGCAGGCTTGCCCGGGGCCTGGCTGGGCCTGGCGATCGCCATGACCGGCATCCTGGTCCCGAGCACGCTCCTGACGTGCCTGGCGGCGAGCTGGGGTCATCGCAATCGGGACCTGCGTGCGGTACGCGCCTTCAAGCAAGGCCTGACCCCTATCGTGCTGGCGCTGCTGGTGGCCACGGGCTGGATTCTGGCCACCGGCCGTCGCTACGACCTGGCCGACGCACCGCTGTGGGTGCTGGCCCTGGCCACCACGCTGATCGTGTGGCGCACGCGGCTGCACCTGCTGTGGCTGCTGGCCGCCGGTGCGGCCCTGGGCGCGCTCGGCCTCGTGTGAGGCCCGACCTCAGCGCGGGTTCTCGAAGAACACGTAGCTCGCGTGGTCACCGACCTCGAAGTACACCTTCTTCTCGCTGGCGTCGACCTGGAAGTTCAGGTTTTCATCGAGCACGCCGTAGCCAAAGCGGTAGGCACGCGGCTGGCGGTCGTCGGTGCCCAGGGCGGTACTGAGCTTGTCCACCTTGAGGAAACGCCGCACCAGCTTGTCCCCGGCGTAGACCTCCAGCACGCCGTTGGTGCCGGTCCAGTTCTGGATGTCGCGACCGAGCTTGTTCTGCTGCTCCTGGGTGCAGCCCGCCAGGGCGAGCGCCGCAGCGACCAGGCCGACCGGGAGGGCCCGACGGGCCCGTGCGAAAGATACCTTCATGACCGTTGCCTCCTGGCTTCGTACAAGCACACGCCGCTGGCCACCGAGACGTTCAGGCTCTCGACCGCGCCGCACATGGGGATGGAGACCAGCTCGTCGCAAGTCTTGCGTGTGAGCTGACGCATGCCGGCGCCCTCGGCGCCCAGCACGAGCGCAGCAGGCCCCTTGAAATCGGACTGGTACAGGGTGCGCGGCGCGTCGTCGCTGGTCCCGACGACCCAGATACTGCGCTCTTTCAACT
>JBEEIS010000065.1:0-16966 GCA_041169755.1 Pseudomonadota bacterium
CATGAAAAAGGCCGCCCGCAGGCGGCCTCGGTGTCCGGCAAGGACAGGGTCAGTCGGCGTACACGCCGGCAGCCTTGATGACCGGGCTCCATTTGGCAATCTCGGCGGCCACGAATTTCTTGTGCTCGGCGGGTTCGGTGCGACGGTCGTTCACGACGACGGCGCCCAGGCCTTCCTGCTTCTTGACGAAATCGGGGTCCTTCAAGGCGACCTTGAGGGCGTCGTTCATCTTCTTTTGCACGTCGGCCGGGGTGCCCTTGGGCGCGTACAGGCCGTGGAAGATGGTGACCTGGAAGTTCTTCAGGCCCGATTCTTCCAGGGTGGGCAGGTCCTTGAGCGCAGGGGTGGTCAGGCGCTTGGGCGTGGTCACGGCGTAGGCCTTGACCTTCTTGGCCTCGATCTGCGCGGTGGTGTTGGTGGTCTGGTCGCACAGCAGGTCGATCTGGCCGCCAATCAGGTCGGCCAGCGCGGGCGCGGTGCCCTTGTAGGGGACAGCGGTCATGTCCACTTGCAGCGCCGATTGAAACAGCAGGCCGCACAGGTGCGAGGCCGAGCCGATGCCAGCGTTGCCGAGGTTGATCTTGCCCTTGTTCTGGTTGATCCAGCCCACCAGCTCGCGGTAGTTGTTGGCGGGCAGGGTAGGACGCGCGATGACGGTCATGGGCACGTCGTTGACCATGCCCAGGTACTCGAAGTCGCTTTCGACCTTGAAGGGGATGTTGCGCACCAGGGTGGGCATGGTGGCCATGCCGATGTGGTGCAGCAGCAGGGTGTAGCCGTCGGGGGTAGCGCGGGCCACCTTGTTGGCGCCGATCGAGCCACCTGCACCCGCGGCGTTGTCCACCACGATGGTGGCGCCGCCCAGGGGCTTGCGCAGGGCTTCGGCCAGGTCACGGGCCACGCGGTCCGTCGGGCCACCCGCGGTGAAGGGCACGACGATGGTGATCGTCTTGTCCTTCAACGGGTAGTCGGTGGCTTGGGCGGTCATGGAGGTGGCGCCCAGAGCGGCCAGGGCGGCCAGCGGGAGGAATTTCTTGAAAGATTGCATTCGGTGCTCCTGAATCGGAACCGAGTATGGTAGGCCACGCGCCCGCCTGCAACCGGGGTTTTCAGTGATGTCCGTCTGCAAGCAGCGTGAACCTTTGCCTTATGTCCAGTGCCCGACCGATGGTGACCAGCATGAGTGTGGTGCACAACCAGCCGTCTTCGTCGGCGATCGAGAGTGGCAGGCAGGCCTTGGCCACGATGTGGCGGGACTGCGGGTGCAGGGCCAGGGTGATGGACGGCCAGTCATGGGACAGCGCCTCCTGGAGCAGTTGCTGGTAGACGTCGGCCTCTTGCCAGGGCTCGGGCCGGCCGCAGTCCGCGTAGAACTCACCCTGCCGCCCCGGCGCATTCAGGTGCAGGGCCAGGTCGATTCCGCCGACCTGTAGGGCCTGTTCTTCAACGATGCGGTCTGTGTCGCTTGCGGTGATGCCCAGGTGCTCGCAGGTGCATCGAAGCAGGTGGTGCCAACGCAGGGCCGGCTCCCCGCCCGCCGGCGGGACGGGCCCTGCACCACCAGTGCCTGTGGACGCTGCCATGGTCAGCCTGGGGGGATCTCGGGCATCGGTGTCAGCGGGGGCTGGAGGGGCGCACCGCCCCCAGTGGTCCGCGGCGGATCGCCCGGCGATGTTTCTGGCGGAATCAGGACCCGGCGAAAGCACCAGCCCCCGGTGACGACTCCCATGGGGAGCAGTGACAAGGCGGGTGGCAGAGGCTTGCCCACAAGGGCCAGGCCGGTTTGCAGCGTGGCGGCCGGGACCTGACTGAGCAGGCGACCGGTCGCCTTGCGTGGGTTGTCAATGGGGGCGGGCGCTGCCGCCGTGTCGTCGCTCGGGCGGTCCTTGTCGTTCATCCACTGCGCCGTGAGCTCGGTGGCTGCGCCCGCGAAGATGGAAGCGGCCGTGGCCTGCAGCACGGTGGCTGCCATACCCGCCGGCGTGGCAGCCCGGAACTTGGGGATGTAGGCGCTGCGCGCGCAGGCGCGGTTGAACAGGAACAGGGTGGCGCCTGCCACCGCGTCGTGGGCCAGGGAGGGCTCGGTGGGAAGGGTGGCGGTGGTGGACAGCGCGTGGCGCATGCCGTCCTCCACCCAGGGGGTGGGAAAGACGCCGGCCGAGGGCAGCAGTCCGGTGAAGGCCTTGACTGCTGCGGGCATGCCCGGTGTGGCGCGCACCGCGTTGTTCAATGCCGACATGGTGCCAAAGCAGCTGCCCAGAGCGACGGCGCTGGCTGCGGCGTTCTTGGCGACCTTCTCGTAGTCGGTGCCGCTGTCGGTGGGCGCTGGTGCGGCGAGATCTTCGGGCGGGAGCATTCGGTCCCGGGTCGCCGCAGGGGCGCGTGCAGGACCGGGTTCGTGGGAGTCTGTTGCCCCGTGATGACCTTCGATCTGGGGAGGCCGGGCCTGCGGTTGCTGGCCGGTGAAGCTGGCCCGATGGGTGCTGCTCTTGGTGGGTTCCATGAAAGCGCTCCTGGGTGAGGGGATGCCGATGGTAGTGAGGGGGTGCCAGATAGGCTGTCAAAACCCCAGGGGTTCGGGAAAACGATAATCCCCTGCGATGAATCAACACGGCGCGCCTTCCACAGTCCGATTGAACAAGCGCATGGCCGAACTGGGCTTGTGCTCTCGGCGCGAGGCCGACGACTGGATCGCGCGGGGCTGGGTGCGGGTCGATGGCGCGGTAGCGGGCGTGGGCCAGCAGGTGTTGCCGCAGGCGCGCATCGAGATCGACCCGGCGGCGCGCGGGCAGCAGGAGCAGCAGGTGACGGTGTTGCTGCACAAGCCGGTCGGTTACGTGAGCGGCCAGGCCGAGGACGGACATGAGCCCGCTGTCATCCTGGTCCAGGGCCGCACCCACTGGCGCGGCGACGCGTCCCGCGTGCGCTTCGCGCCTTCGCAGTTGCGCGGGCTGGCGCCCGCCGGACGGCTCGATATCGATTCCACCGGCTTGCTGGTGCTGACGCAGGACGGGCGTATCGCACGCCAGTTGATCGGCGAGGATTCCCAGGTCGAAAAGGAATACCTGGTGCGCGTGGCCTACGGAGAAGCCATGTCCGACGTGCAGCGGATTTTTCCCGCGGCGTCGCTGGCGCGCTTGCGTCACGGCCTGAGCCTGGACGGCCAGGCGCTCAAGCCCGCGCGTGTGGACTGGCAGAACCCGGAGCAGTTGCGCTTCGTGCTGACGGAGGGCAAGAAGCGCCAGATCCGGCGCATGTGCGAGCTGGTGGGCCTGAAAGTGGTGGGTCTCAAGCGCGTGCGCATCGGCCGCGTGGTGCTGGGCCATCTGCCGCTGGGGCAGTGGCGTTACCTCGGGCCGTCCGAACGGTTCTGAGTGGGTGCGAGCGGGGTGCATTCGAGCACGCCCAGCTCGGTCAGCACCTCACGGGTGTGCGGTATCGCCAGCCGGAAATTGCAGGGCCCCGACTCGGATTGCGCCAGCCCTTCATGCAGGCCGGGCGCGAGGTCCTCCAGGTACAACTCGCCATGCAGGCCGGTGAAGGCCTCCAGTGCGTTCAGGCCTTCACCCATGCGTACGCGCGCCAGCGGCAGGGGCTGGGTTTCGTGGCCTGAGCGTGTGACCAGCTGCGCCGAGAGCGCGCGCAGTGGCCGGGCTTCGAAGCGGATCACCGCGCCGCCGCGCTCGGGCAGCACCACGCGCTGTTGGAGCTGCGCCAGTTTGTGGTCGATCGGCACCGCATGGGGGTCGATCTCGAAGACGGTTTCATGGTGTGCGCCCACCTGTGTGATCAGACGTTGGCCGCTGGCATCGGTGACGCCCGCCGGCCGGCCGTTGACCGTCACGGGAACGCCGGCCAGTCCATCGACCTGCACCAGGGCCCAGCCCTCATCCAACGGGCGGCTGTGGTGCCAGCGCCCGCCGAGGTAGGACAACGCACCCGCGGCCGACAGGCGCACGGTGCCTGCGCGATGCCCGCTTTCGCCGCTCGCGTCGGCGCGCAGGCGGATCGACTCCGCCTCCAGGTGGCTGGCCATACGCCACTGAAAAGCGCCACCGTCTGGCGCGACGTGGCGTGCGGCGCTGAGGTCGTGGCCCCAGCCGCCGTGGACTGGCGCCGGCTGGCTCCATTGCAATGACTGCATGGGCCCGTCGGACCCGTGGCGGCTCTGCGTGGACAGCAGCCCGCCGCGATCGAGCAGGAACACCAGGCTGGCGCCCCACTCATGGTGGGTGATTCCGCCCTGAGTGGTCTGACTGGCCACCAGGCGCAGGCTGGCGCCCCAGGGCCGCAGCCACGCGGTGTAGCCGATGGCCGTGCCGTGGCGTGGCTGACCTTGTGCAATCTGCCACCCGGAGGGGACAGCGACCCGCGTGGCGGCGTGCAGGCTCTGGCGGGTGTGACTGACCCAGAGGGATCGGCCTTCTCCCAGGGTGCGGCTGCCGTAGGCTTGCAGCTCGTGTCGCAGGCCGCCGAGGACCTGGGCATTTCCCAGGGCGGTGTAGCCGGGGCTGTCAGCACGCACGCCCAAGACCATGCCCCAGCGAGAGGACTGGTATTCGTGGCGCACGAAGCCCGCATGCCCGCGCAGGCCGCCCGTGCGGCTCGCGGCGACGCCGGCGGACAGCAGGCCCTTGTCGGCCACGCGAAGCATCATCGAGGTGCCGGCTGAAAGCTGGTCCTCGCGTCCTTCGGCGCGCAGGCCCAGCGTCAGCCCAGGGCTGGCGCCCCAGGCATGTCGCGCCATGAAGGCCGCGGATCCATAGCGTGGACTGCCTGTGCTAGTTCCCGCGTCGCGGCGCAGGCCGCCGACAGCGTACTGGAAGTCGTGCAGGCCGGGCGCGAGCAGTCGCTGTGTGACGTACAGCGACTGCTCGAAGCGCTGCACGCGTCCATACGGATCGCGCACCAGGAGTTGCACTGATCGCGCGCCCAGGGGGGTGGCGAGGTCTCGGATCTCGAACACGCCGGCGGGGACGCGCTCGGTGCGTACACGTTGGCCGTCCACATAGACCTCCACCTCACTGGGTAGCAGTGCCTGGCCTTGGACGGCGCCCAGCGGGTAGCGCACCTGGTAAGGGTCCAGTCGGGCCAGTGTGGACAAGGAGACGCCCCCCAGCAAAGCACCCTGGCCGAGTTCGTCGGACAGCGCGGCGAGGTCGCCCGCGGTCCAGCGCATGAGGCGCTCGGGCAGATCCCGGCTCCAGGTGCTCGCCAGCCGCACCAGGCGATGATGACCCCGCGCATCGGCAACGGTCTGGCCGCGATGCAGGAGCAGCGACGGACCCAGTCGCGCGCCTGCTTCGAGGGCCAGTGTGGCCGGCGCTTGAGAGGATCCCTCGCCCACGGTCTGCTCGATCGCCCAATTGAGGAAGGCCCCTTCGCCGGCCAGGCGGCTGGCCCGCAACAAGCGCGGCTGCGAGACGATCACATGCCGCGCCAGCAGGCGCGGTTCCGCTGTGACCGTGAGCGTCTGTGTGGGTTCGTCCAGCTGCAGCTCGATACCCTGGATGCCATCGAGCGTCACATGCTCGACGCCGTGGATCACGGCGGTCGTGGGCGGTGTGAGTGCGAGCCCGGTCGAAGCGAGGTCTTCGCGGCGCAGCACGATGCGTCCCGAAGGCGTGCGGTGGATGAAGAAGTCGCCGCGCGCGGTGCCGTTGACGGTGATCGCGACGATGGCGGGTGTCAGCGGGAAGTCCGCCGCCACAAGGGACGGTGTACTGCCCGCATGCGCCGACAGGGCCTGCCATAAAGCGATGCAGACCCACCTACGTGGCCCTGCACCGGCCCGCCGAATCCGCAAGGGTCTCACCCTGGCAGGCCAGCCAGTGTGGCGCACGCAGCGGCGCCGGCATCGAGCGACTGCTGGACCTGCGAGCGGTCGGTCTTGACTTCCAGCACCAGTCGCTGGATGCGCGGGCAGGTGTCGGCAGGCAGATCGACACGGAAGCGACGGGCCGCTCCTGCCAGGAAATAGCGCTCGCTGAACGCCTGCTTGAAGACTTCTGCGCCCGCCGCGTCCAGCCCGCGCAGTGCGACGGCCTGGAACACCTCGTGGCGGGAGCCCTCGTTGTGCAGCGTCCAGCGGACCTGGCCCCGGGCCAGGTCGAAGGCGGCCAGTGTGAGTTGCTGACGTGGCGCCAGAGGCGCCACGAACACGGGTGCCCCCAAGCGCACCAGCACGCGGATGCGAGCCTGAGGCCCGGCCTCCGCCGGGACCGGTGGAGCGAGTTCTTCGATGAACAGGCGGTAGGTTTTCTCCAGGGCGCCAGGCGGCTGGCGCAGGCCCAGGCGGATCACGGCACTTTGTCCGGGCGAGAGCGTGAGCAGTTTGGGAAAGTAGATGAGGTCTTCGGTCTCGGTATGGTGTTCCTGGCCCTCCTCGTCCTGGGTCCAGCGCATGCCCTTGACCTGAAAGGACAGGGGCGCTGCGCCCTCGTTGCGGACGGTCAGTGCGCCACTGGGGCGAGCAGGGCCCAGTTCCAGTCTTGTGGGCTGCACCGCGAAGGAGCCCGCCTGCGTGAGGTGTGCGCCCAGCATCAAAACGGCGGTGAGTGCGGTGACTCTGAGGCGGCGCAGTTGACGCCGATGGAGTTCGCGCGGGGCAGTCAGGGCAGGGGTCATCAGGGGTTCAGGGCAATACGCTGATGCGCAAGGTGTCTTGATAAGTACCACCGCGCGCGACCGCGATGTCGGCTGCCTCGAGCTGCCCGAGCAGTTCGAAACCGACGTAGCGCTGGTTGCCCGGGCCTCTTTGCAAGACCGGTGTGACCTGGACTGTGTAGCGCAGAAAAGTGTCGGGCCGCGTGGCATGCCGCATGCGCAATTGGCCGCCCGCATCGTGCTGCCCGCCTTCGATCTGGATGCGCATCTGGACACCGGGTGCGCAGTCGCCGGCTTGGAGGTCTTCGCCGCGTGCGGCGGTGACCTGCTGCTGCACCCGCCGGGCCGCGCTTGGATCGAGCACTCCGAATCCCAGGACCAGGGCCGTGCCCGTGCGGAAGACGCAATCGTTGCCCCGCGCCCAGACGGGTGCGCTCGGGCCCGCCCAGAGTAGCAGGCCCAGGCAAGGCAGCAGGCCGATCCGGCGCAGGGGGGCGATACGCCGCGGCCTGCGCCCGCTCATGGCCTCAGTTCGATGACCACGGCGTCTTCGTAGGCGCCACCCAGCGCGTTGGCGTAGTCGCCCGCCGCGACCTGTGCCAGCAGGTCCAGGGACAGCTCATTGCCCAGGCCGAAGCCCCGGCCAGTGGTACCGCCCGGCGTGCGCAGGGAAAGGGTGTAGGGGATGGTCTGGGTGGCAAAGGTCTTGTGGGTGAGGCTGCGCGGGTGGTCGGCTTGTGTCATGGCCTGACCGGCGATGCCGACCGCCACCGTGTAGCCATTGGTGCAGGAGAACTTCACCGCCTGGCTTTGGCTGGCGGCGACGCCGTTGGAAGGGTCCAGGGGCCCCAGGCCGAGGGTGACGCTGTCGCCAGGCCGTTCGAATTTGCAGGTGTCCAGGACCGTGGCCTGGACCAGGGTCGACTTCGTGGAATGGGCAGTCTGGGCTTGGGCGCCGATACACATCGCGCAGGCAGCCAGTGTCAGGGCAAGTCGCTTCTTCACAGGGGGTCTCCAAGGGGTGGGATAAGGGGGGAACCGCAACAAGGCCGCAGGCGGATTTGATGAAGCCAAAAGCAGTATAGAAATGGGGGTAAGGCCGTTCTCTGACGGTCTTCTGAGGGGTGGCTTGCGTGCTTGGCTTGAAAGCGCGACCGACGCCCTCATGTCCCGCACAACCAACGTTCGTCTTTTCACGCCATGTCCGCCAAGCAAACCCTTTCCTTCCAGGCCGAAGTGGCCCAGCTGCTGCACCTTGTCACCCACTCGCTTTATTCGAACAAGGAAATCTTCCTGCGCGAGCTGGTGTCCAACGCTTCCGACGCCTGTGACAAGCTGCGCTTCGAGGCTCTGGACAACAGCGCCCTGTATGAAGACCAGCCGACGCTGGAAGTGAAGGTGGCTTTCGACGCGGCGGCGCGCACGATCACGATCACCGACAACGGCATCGGTCTGTCGATGCAGGACGCGGTAGACAACCTGGGCACCATCGCCAAAAGCGGCACGCGCGATTTCATGAGTCGCCTCTCGGGCGAGCAAAAGGCTTCAGCCACCGAGCAGGGCCAGTTGATCGGCCAGTTCGGTGTGGGCTTCTATTCGGGCTTCATCGTGGCCGACCGCATCACCGTGGAGTCGCGCCGCGCCGGCCTGCCGCCCGAGCAGGGCGTACGCTGGGCCAGCGGCGGCAGCGGCGACTTCGAGGTGGAGGCCCTCACGCGCGCCGAGCGGGGCACCAGCGTCATCCTGCACCTGCGTGATGACGCCCAGGACTACCTCTCCACCTGGAAGCTCAAGTCCATCATCGCCAAGTACTCCGACCACATCGCGCTGCCGATTCGCATGCGCAAGGAGGAATGGAAGGAAGGCGCCGACAACCAGCCCGGCGAGATGGTGCTCACCGACGAGTGGGAAACCGTCAACCAGGCCAGTGCCCTGTGGAGCCGTCCCAAGAAGGACATCACGACCGAGCAGTACCAGGAGTTCTACAAGCAGATCAGCCACGACCACGAGGCGCCGCTGGCCTGGGCCCACAACCGGGTGGAAGGCAGCACCGAGTACGTGCAGCTGCTGTACCTCCCGGCGCGCGCGCCCTTCGACCTCTGGAACCGCGACAAGAAGGCGGGCGTGAAGCTGTATGTGAAGCGCGTGTTCATCATGGACGACGCCGAGGCGCTGATGCCGGTGTACCTGCGCTTCGTCAAGGGCGTGATCGACTCGGCTGATCTGCCCCTGAACGTGAGTCGCGAGCTGCTGCAGGAAAGCCGCGATGTGCGTGCCATCCGCGAGGGCAGTACCAAGCGTGTGCTGTCCATGCTCGAAGACCTGGCCAAGCTGGAGAAGGACGAGTCCGCGTCCGAGGAGGACAAGGGCAAATACGCGAAGTTCTACGCCGAGTTCGGCGCGGTGCTCAAGGAGGGCCTGGGCGAGGACCACGCCAACCGCGAGCGACTGGCCAAGCTGCTGCGGTTTGCGTCCACCACGCACGACACGCCCAGTGTGTCGCTGGCCGACTACAAGGCGCGCATGAAGGAAGGCCAGGAGGCGATCTACTACATCACCGCCGACACGCTGGCCGCCGCCAAGAACAGCCCGCAGCTGGAGGTGTTCCGCAAGAAAGGCATTGAAGTGCTGTTGATGGCGGACCGGGTGGATGAATGGGCGCTCAATTTCCTGCCCGAGTTCGAGGGCACGCCGATGCAGTCGGTGGCCAAAGGCGCGTTCGATCTGGGTCAGCTTCAAGACGAAGCCGAGAAGAAGGCGGCCGAGGAAGCTGCCGAGACGTTCAAGCCGGTGCTGGCTCGCCTGAAGGAAGCCCTGAAGGACCGCGCCCAGGACGTGCGTGCGACCACCCGCCTGGTCGATTCACCGGCCTGCCTGGTGGTGAGCGACTGCGGCATGAGCCTGCAATTGGCGCGCATGCTCAAACAGGCGGGCCAGCCCGCGCCCGAGACCCAGCCGGTGCTGGAGGTCAACCCCGAGCACCCGCTGGTCAAAAAGCTCGAGGGCTCGGTGCATTTCCATGACCTGGCCCACATCCTGTTCGACCAGGCGCTGCTCGCCGAAGGCGGCATGCCGGAGGATCCGGCAGCCTATGTGAAGCGGGTGAACGCGCTGCTGGTGTGAGTGGTTGGCGGGGTGTGCGCCTGGGGCTCAGGCCACCAGGGGCGCCTCGTCCATCGCCTCGAGCTGCTCCTCGAGCATGAGGATCTGCTCTTTCCAGTAGTCGCTCGTGCCAAACCACGGAAACGCGCGCGGAAACGCCGGATCATCCCAGCGCCGTGCCAGCCACGCGCTGTAGTGGATCAGGCGCAGGGTGCGCAGGGGCTCGATGAGGGCCAGCTCGCGCCGGTCGAATTCGCGAAACTGCTCGTAGCCATCGACCAGCGCGCCCAGCTGGCGCTGGCGCTGGCGCTGCGCGCGATCGCCCGAGAGCAGCATCCACAGATCCTGCACCGCCGGGCCCATGCGGGCATCGTCCAGGTCGACGAAGTGCGGGCCCTGGTCTGGGGTCCACAGGATGTTGCCGGGGTGGCAGTCGCCATGCAGGCGCAGGCGCTGGGGCTCGAAGGCCGAGAGGCGCGCCTCGATCGCAGCGATCGCTTCGTTGCACAGGCGCTCCCAGCGTGAGGCCACATCCATCGGGATCGTGTCATGTGCCAGCAGCCAGTCCCGAGGTTCGATGGCGAAGCCCGCGACATCCAGTGTGGGCCGGTGCGTGAACGGCCGGGCCTGTCCCACGGTGTGGATGCGGGCGAGGAAGCGGCCGATCCACTCCAGCACGTCCTCGTCGTCCAGCTCGGGCGCGCGTCCGCCGCGCCTCGGGCTCACGCTGAAGGCAAAGCCGCCGTGATGGTGCAGGGTGCGACCGTCAAGGGATAGGGGAGGAACGACCGGTACTTCGGCGGCGACGAGTTCAGCGGCGAAGGCGTGTTCCTCCAGGATCGCGTCATCGCTCCAGCGACCCGGGCGGTAGAACTTGGCCACCACCTGGGCGTGGCCCTGGACGGGTTCATCCAGCGGGATCTGGTAGACGCGGTTCTCGTAGGAACTCAGCGCGGTCAGACGCCCGTCGCCCCACAAGCCAATGGACGCCAGGGCGTCCAGCACGGCGTCGGGAGTGAGGGTGTCGTAGGGATGTGGGGCGTCGGCCATGGGGGGATTGTCTCCCCTGCGGCCTGCATCAGCTCCGAAAGCGCCGTCGCGTCAGGCCCAAAGCCAGCCAGAAGGCGCTGACTGCATAGACCGCAAGTACTGCCAGGTGATGCCCGGGCGCGGCGGGCCATTGGTCCATGAACAAGGGGCGCACCAATTCGACCGCGCTGGTCAGCGGCAGGTAATCGGAGACGGCCCGCAGCAGCCAGGGCAGTTGCTCGCGCGGGAAGAAGACGCCCGAGAGAAACATCATCGGCGTGAGGAACAGCGTGAAGTAGTAGTTGAAGAAGTCGTAGCCCTTGGCCAGCGCATTGAAGATCAGGGCCATGCTGGCGAAGGTCGCACCCGCGAAGGCCAGCACGCACCAGGCCACCAGCAGCTTGGGACTGGTGCTGATACCCAGGACCACCATGACGACCAGGATGGCCGAGACGGTGAAGACTGCCTTGTACGCGGCCCACAGCATTTCGGCCACGACCACGTTGTCCAGGGAGACGGGCGCGTTGAGGATGCCGCTCCAGGTCTTTTGTACGTGCATGCGCGAGAACGCGGAATAGAGCGCCTCAAACGAGGCGGCGTTCATGGCACTCATGCAGATCGAGCCGCTGGCGAGGAAGACGAGGTAAGGCACCTGCGTGCCACCGAGCTGCACCTGGCCGACCAGGGCACCCAGGCCGTAGCCGAAGGCGATCAGCCAGATCAGGGGTTCGGCGATGTTCGCCAGCAGGCTGGGGATGGCGAGCTTGCGCCACACCAGCAGGTTGCGCAGGAACACTGGCCACCAGCGCAGGGAGAGGTCGGGCATTCGCCAGAGGGAGCGGTCAAACATGATGGATGCCTGATGAAGTGCCAGTTCGGGAGCACGCGCGGAACCGGCTCCGCCGGGCCGCCGGGTGCGCCCCCTTGAGGGGGGAGCGGCCGCAGGCCGCCTCGGGGGTGGTCATCCTTCCTCGCGAATCTGGCGGCCGGTGAGCTTGAGGAACAGGTCTTCGAGATTGGCCGGCCGATGCAGGGTGCGCAGGCCGGGCTGCGCGGACAGCGCCTCCAAGAGCGGACGCGCGTCCTGGGTGTAGAAAAAGACGGTCTCGCCGCTTACCTCGATGCGCGAGGCCAGGGCCCGCACAGGGGAGTCGGGCAGGGCCAGTGCGCCCTGGCCATAGGCCTCGACCACATCGGGTTCGAGGTGGCTGGCGATCAGGTCGCGCGGGCGGCCTTCGGCGATCTTGCGGCCATGGTCCATCACCAGCAGGCGGTTGCACAGTCGCTCGGCCTCGTCCATGAAGTGCGTGGTCAGAAGAATGGACTTGCCCTGTTGCAGCAGCAGCTGCAGCCGCTCCCACATCAAGTGTCGCGCCTGCGGGTCCAGACCGGTGGTGGGTTCGTCGAGCAGCAGCAGGTCCGGGTCGTTGACCAGGGCTCGCGCCAGGCTCAGTCGACGACGCATGCCGCCGGAGAGTTCGGCGGGCTTGGCCTGCGCCTTGTGCGACAGGGCGGCGAATTCCAGCAGGCGCGGGATGCGTTCGCGCACCTGGCGCGTGGCGATCCCGAAGTAGCGGCCGTACACCAGCAGGTTTTCTTCGCAGGTGAAGTCGGGATCCAGGGTATCGAACTGGCTCACGACGCCCAGGCGGGCCTTGATGGCCATGGCATCTCGCGGCAGCGTCAGGCCCAGGGCGCGGACCTCGCCACCGTCGGGTGCGGTCTGACCCAGACACATGCGTACCGTGGTGGTCTTGCCCGCGCCGTTGGGGCCGATCACGCCCAGGCACTCGCCTGGGGCGATGTCAAAGGACAGGTCGTCGACCACGGTGCTCGCCCCATAGCGTTTGGTCAGGTGGCGAGCGGAGAACAGCGGGGCGGGTGCATCCATGGCGCCGGGTATTGTGGCCCACACCCGACGCTCCAGGATCGGGGCCCGTAGAATTCCCGGCCATTGCCTCCCTGAACGACTGTACGTGTTCCCTCCTTTGTCCATCCAGATGCAGCACCTGCTGCCCAAGCAGCTGCTGACACGCCTGGCGGGCGCTTTCGCGGGCTGGGAGGGCGGTGCCCTCACGCAGTCGGCGATCCGCCGCTTCATTGACCGCTACAGCGTGGACATGCAGGAGGCCGCTGACCCCCGGCCCGAGGCCTACCGCAGCTTCAACGACTTCTTCACCCGCGCGCTGCGCCCGGGCGCGCGGCCCCTGGCCGATGCGGACTTCATCTGCCCGGTCGACGGGGCAATCAGCCAGTTCGGCCCGATCGAGCACGACCAGATTTTCCAGGCCAAGGGACACCACTATTCGACCACTGCGCTGGTGGGCGGTGATGCGCAGCTCGCGCGCCAGTTTGACCATGGGCACTTCGCAACGTTGTACCTCTCGCCGCGCGATTACCACCGCATTCACATGCCCTGCGACGGGCGCCTCACGCGCATGGTCTATGTGCCGGGCGACCTGTACTCGGTCAACCCGCTCACCGCGCGCCATGTGCCGGGGCTGTTTGCGCGTAACGAGCGGGTGGTGTGCGTGTTCGACACCGTCTACGGCCCGTTCGTGAATGTGCTGGTGGGTGCGACCATCGTGGGCAGCATGGCCACGGTGTGGCACGGGGTGGTCAACCCGCCGCGCTCGCGCGAGGTGCGTGAGTGGCGCTACGACGACCAGAACATCGTGCTGCGGCGCGGCCAGGAGATGGGCCGCTTCTTGCTCGGATCGACGGTGGTGATGCTGTTCCCGAAAGACGTGGTGACCTTCAACCCCGGCTGGGCGCCCGCACGGCCCGTGCGTCTGGGCGAGGCGATGGCTTCATCGCAGTAAGCGCGGCGCACCCACCCGCCAAACCCAGTGCCAGCGCGGAACCGGCTCCGCCGGGCCGCCGGTGGCGCCCCCCTGGGGGGGAGGCGGCCGCAGGCCGCATCGGGGGGGGCCAGCTACTGAAACGCCACCTCGTCGAAGCTGCGTAGCTTGCGACTGTGCAGGCGGTTGCTGCCCCCTTCGCGCAGGATCTCGATGGCCCGCATGCCGATGCGCAGGTGCTGGTCGACTCGTTCGCGGTAGAAGTGATTGGCCATGCCAGGCAGCTTGATCTCGCCATGCAGGGGCTTGTCGCTCACACACAGCAAGGTGCCATAGGGCACCCGGAAGCGAAAACCGTTGGCTGCGATGGTGGCGCTTTCCATGTCCAGAGCGACGGCGCGGCTCTGGCTGAAGCGGCGCTGGGCCTGGTTGCCGGCCAGCAGCTCCCAGTTGCGGTTGTCGGTGCTGGCCACCGTGCCAGTGCGCATGATGCGTTTGAGGTCGGCGCCTTCGCAGCGGGTCACGTCACCCACCGCCTTTTCCAGCGCCAGCTGGATCTCGGCCAGGGCCGGGATCGGCACCCAGGGAGGGAGGTCCTCGTCCAGCACATGGTCTTCGCGCACGTAGGCGTGGGCCAGCACATAGTCGCCCAGTTGCTGGCTGTTGCGAAGGCCGGCGCAGTGCCCCAGCATCATCCAGGCATGCGGCCGCAGCACCGCGATGTGGTCGGTGATGGTCTTGGCATTGGCCGGGCCCACGCCGATGTTGACCATGGTGATGCCGGTGCGGTCCGGTCGCACCAGGTGGTAGGCGGGCATCTGCGGCAGGCGCGCGGGGGCCACGCCGGGGGTGGTCGGACCCGGTACGGTGCCGGTGCTGCCCGTACGCAGTGTGACCACGTTGCCCGGCTCGACGAAGGCGGTGTAGCCACTGGCGGGATCGGCCATGGCCTCGTGGCCCAGGCGCACGAATTCGTCGATGTAGAACTGGTAGTTCGTGAACAGCACGAAGTTCTGAAACCACTCGGGCGCGGTACCCGTGTAGTGGCGAAGCCGCTGCAGCGAGTAGTCCACCCGCGGCGCCGTGAACAGGGACAGCGGCTGGGGATCGCCCGGTCGCAGGCGGTGTGTGCCGTTGGCGATGCCGTCGTCCATGGCCTCGAGGTCGGGCAGGTCGAACAGGTCTCGCATCTGCGCGCGGCGCTCGGGCGGCATCACGCCCTCGACAAGGTCGTCCTGCGCAAAGGAGAAGTGCACCGGGATCGGTTGGGTGCTGGTGCCGACCTCGAACTCGACGCCGTGGTTTTGCTGCAGCAGGCGCAGCTGCTCGAGGTAGTAGCCGGCGAACAGCTCGGGCTGGGTGAGGGTGGTCTCGTAGCGGCCGGCGTCGGCCACGAAACCGTAGGACAGGCCCAGGTTCTCGGGGACCTGCTTGCGTGCGGTGGTGTCGACCTGGATCCGCACATAGGGGTAACAGCCTCGTACGCGCCCTGGCAGGGTGTGGCCGGTCGCGAAGCGCTGGACGGCTTCGCGCAGATGATCCACCTGCTGTCCGTAGATCCGACGGACCTGGTCGATGGCGGACTCGGGTGTGGCGTGGTGGGTGGGCGCGATGAAGGGCGGCGGGTGCAGCATGGCCCATTGTGCTACGTGCCTTGACGTGCTCGCCGGCGTCGCGCCCGTAGCCGGGTGATCAGCGCAAGTCCTACAGGGCGTTACGACTCCCCCTGACGCCTCAGCCATCGACCCCTCTGCGACAGTGGCTCTCGCGTCCAACGGCCAGTCCCCACGAAGGCGGCGCCCGTCGGCGTGAACCGTCCACACAGAACGACTTCAAGGAGTGCCCGCGAATGAGAGCCGACATCTCGGTCAATAACCCGTTTGTCCTGATGACCGATCCCGAGGCCGTGCGCCAGGTGGTTGAACATTCGGATCAATTGAGCCGATTGAGCCAGAGGCGCTGCCATCCCCTGGATCGGGCGGTGATACGCAGTGCCAGCGCGGAGTTGGCCGCGTTCGACTCCAAGATCGATCGCACCACCATCTACCTGCCGCCCGAAGAAGACAGGTCGGCGGCCTATGCGCGTGCTTATGGAGCGGTGATGAACTGACCGCAACCGCTGGCGGCCATCGATATGAAAAAACCCGGCATCGCGAGATGCCGGGTTTTTAGTTTGCGCGAAGTGCGCTTGCTGCTCAGGGCTTGCTGGCCGTGGGGAACGGCCAGGCGGCTTGCGGGTTCAGAGTGGTCTGAGCCGCAGGCGCCGCAGGGGCGGCAGCAGGCTTTTTCGCTGCTTTCTTCGCAGCGGGCTTTTTCGCAGCTTTCTTTTTCGCAGCAGGCTTTTTGGCAGCCTTTTTCTTGGCAGCCGGCTTCTTCTTGGCTACTTTTTTAGCGGCCTTTTTCGCAGCGGGCTTCTTGGCAGCGGCCTTTTTGGCAGCCGGCTTTTTAGCGGCAGCTTTCTTGGCGGCCGGCTTCTTGGCAGCGGCCTTCTTGGCGGCCGGCTTCTTAGCGGCTACTTTCTTGGCGGCCGGCTTTTTCGCAGCGGCCTTCTTGGCGGCCGGCTTCTTGGCGGCCGGCTTGCGGGCGGCTACCTTCTTGGCGGCCGGCTTCTTGGCGGCGGCCTTCTTGGCGGCCGGTTTCTTTGCAGTTGCCATCACTATCTCCTGTTCAAGTTGATCAACATCAACGAAGAAGCACCCCGCACCCGTTGTGGGCATCGGAGCGATCCATGCGGTTGGACCGGGCGGTCCAGCCACATGAACACCGTAGCCCGCGTGCTGCCTGGCTCTGCGGCCGGTCAGCGTCGCGGGCGAATCTCATCTCAAAACCACTATCGCAGTTGCCTTTTCAGTCCCAGGAAAGCGCGCCACCCGACTGGTATTCGATCACGCGGGTTTCGAAGAAATTGCGCTCTTTCTTCAGGTCAATCATTTCGGACATCCAGGGGAAGGGGTTTTCCTCATTGGGGAAAAGCGCTTCCAGACCGATCTGCGTGGCGCGACGGTTCGCGATGTAGCGCAGATAGCCCTTGAACATGGAGGCATTGAGGCCCAACACGCCACGCGGCATGGTGTCCTCGGCATAGCGGTATTCGAGTTCCACGGCCTTGAGGAACAGGGCCTTAATTTCGGCCTTGAACTCGGCGGTCCAGAGATGCGGGTTCTCGAGTTTGAGCTGGTTGATCAGGTCGATGCCGAAGTTGCAGTGCATCGACTCGTCACGCAGGATGTACTGGTACTGCTCGGCGGCACCGGTCATCTTGTTCTGGCGGCCCAGCGCCAGGATCTGGGTGAAGCCCACGTAGAAGAACAGGCCTTCCATCAGGCAGGCGAAGACGATCAGGCTCTTGAGGAGTTTCTGGTCGGCTTCCGGGGTGCCGGTGTGGAAGTCGGGGTCCATGATCGCCTCGATGAAGGGGATCAGGAACT
>JBEEIS010000066.1:0-4382 GCA_041169755.1 Pseudomonadota bacterium
ATCCCTTGCACATCGCATCGCCCTGGCTGGTCGAACAGATCGCGATGCAGGGCGTGTCGGGCGTGGTGTCGTACCAGGCCCGCCAGGCGGCATAGGCCGGGGCCGGAAAGCCCTGTTCCGCAGCCTCGTCCTCATGGTGGAACACCATCAGGGCGTAGACCTCGGCGAGGGCACGCAACTCGGGGGCGAGCGTGATGCCGTCGGGCGACGGCTTCTTCTCGCGCCAGTAGTTGATCGCGGCTTCGATGTCGGTGATGTGGATAGCAGGCATGGCGCGGGGAGGCGGATGATAGCGCCTGCGCGACCCTTGCGTGGCCGATGCTATTCTTGCCCCATGACCACGCGCCCCCACGTCCGCCCACTGCGTGTGGTTTCCTGCCCCCCGAGGGGGCCCTCGCGCCTCGGGGCGGCCCGGCGGCGCTCATGAAACTCATCGCCAAGTGGCTGCTCAGTGCCACGGCCCTGGTGTTCGTCGCTCAGGTCTATGCCGGTGTGGAGGTGACCAGCTTCACCGCCGCCCTGGTCGCGGCGCTGGTGATCGGCCTGCTCAATCTGTTCATCCGGCCGGTGCTGGTGCTCCTCACCCTCCCCGTCACGGTGCTCACGCTGGGCCTCTTTCTGTTCGTGATCAACGCGCTGATGTTCTGGTGGGCCGCCAGCTTCCTGGACGGGTTTCACGTCGACGGCTTCGGCGCCGCCCTGGTCGGCTCCCTGATCTACTCGGTGCTGGGCGTGGTGATCGACCTAGCGCTCGAGCGCCTGTTCTCGAAGCAGTGATTCCACCGCGCGCGCGCGTGTGTCGATGATGGATGCCTCGATGTGGTCCGGCGTCCCGCGCCGCGCCAGCTCCTGCGCCGCGCGCAGACGATCGAGCGCCGCCGGGTAATCCAGCCAGGCCACACGCGCCTCCGCCTCGGAGCGGATCGCACGCAGCGCCTGCCCCTGCGCCGATTGCGCGCTCGCCAGGGCCTGCCACGCCGTGCCGTCGGCAGGATGCAATGTCACCCAAGTCTGCAAGCGCCCGAGTACATCCGCCGCGCGACCGGCACGCACTGCGGCTTGCGCGGACAGCAGGATCTCGGGCCGCGTCGAGGCGGTGCCCGCATCGGCCAGGGCGCGTGCGGCATCACCGGCCGCCAGGGCCAGCTCAGACGAGAGCAGCCGCGCGAGCCGGGCGCCTGCCGGATGGTCGGCCACTGCGGGCGCGAGCCGCTCCTGGTAGCGCCGAGCACGCGCGGGCTCGCGCAATTGCATGGCGGCGAGGGCGCCTGCATACCAGGCCGAAGCACGGCGCTCCAGAGGGGCGTCGGCCGCGACCGTATCGGCCTCGCGCACCAGGGCCTGCTGCAACTCGACGCCACCGGTCGACAGGGCGCGGGCGCGCGCTGCCATCAGCGCATGCTCCAGGTCGGCACGGGCTGGTGCAGCCCGCTCGCCCAGAGGCTGGCGCGAACGCATGTCGACGAGACGCTCCAGTGTGAGCGGGTGGGTGCGCAGGTAAGGGAAGGCGCCGTTGTCATTCAGGCGGGACGACTGCTGCAGCTTCTCGAACATGGTCACGAAGCCCTGCCCCTGGAAGCCCGCCTGCGTGAGCACTCCCAGGCCGATGCGGTCGGCCTCGCGTTCCATGTCGCGCGAGAAATTGAGCTGGCCTTGCACGCCTGCGGCCTGGCCTCCCGTGATGAGGGCGGCGGCGGCGTCCGGGCTGCGGGAGGCCGCCAGCGCGCCCAGGATGATGGCGCCGATCACGAAAGGCGTCTGGCGCTTGTCCTGCGACAGCATGCGGGCGATGTGGCGCTGGGTGACATGACTGAGTTCGTGCGCCAGCACCGAGGCCAGTTCGTCGCGGCTGGTGGTCACGGCCACCAGGCCCAGGTGCAACCCCAGCCAGCCTCCGGGCAGGGCGAAGGCGTTGATGCTGCGGTCCTTGCCCAGGAGCACGCGCCAGGCGTAGCGCTGGTCCAGGTCGGGGGTCATCTCGCCACGCAGGCGAGCTGCCGCCAGCAGCGGCTGCCACAGGCTTTGCACGTATTCACCGAGCAGCGGGTCGTCGAGGTAGTCGGGGTCGCGGTACAACTCGCGCGCGATGCGCTCGCCGATGCGGCGCTCGGCGCTGGGCGTGAGGTCGTAGCCGTCGCCCATGCTCGGAAGCTGCGCCGGGGCCGGGACCCAGGCCAGCGCGAGGGCCAGGGCCATGGCCAGGGCGCGGGGACGTTGGCGCCTTATCATGGAATCCTTCCTAACTTCCAAGACCACTTGTCCAAGACCACTTGATCTTGGTCGCAATCGTCATGACACGCGAATTTAGCCTAGATCATTGGATTGATCGTTGGATCAACCGTCGCAAGTTACGCAAAACTTTGCAGGCACTCCAGACCGCAGGCCTGCAAATTTCGACTGTATATGACATCGGTGCAAACAAAGGGCGCTGGTCACGCGACATGAGTCGCCACCTGCCCCGCTCAAACTTTTTTCTTTTTGAGGCGAACGAGTCACATCAGAAAAAGCTGGCCAGCAGGGGGTTCCCCTTTTTTATCTGTGTGTTGGGGGCAAGGGAGGAACAGCGCCGCTTCTATTCCACTGGTGGCACCGGCGATTCCTTGTATAGGGAGAGGACAGATCACTACCGCGAAGCGGATTACCGCGAAGTAACCACTCGGACTCTGGCCTCACTGTGCAAGGACAAGCAGCTTCCTGCGCCCAACTTTATCAAGCTCGATGTCCAGGGCTCCGAGCTGGACATCCTGGCAGGCGCAAGGGAAATGCTGGGGGAGTGCTACTTGGTTTACATGGAGTGCCCAGTCCTCGAATACAACGCTGGCGCACCGAGATTCGATACCTACGTTCAGTTCATGGCGGAACTGGGTTTCGCACCGCTGCAGGTTCTCGAGCAACATCTGGTCAAAGGCGTGCTCACACAATTCGACTTGCTTTTCATTCGACAAGGCGCAGTCGATCTCCTGCGTAAGGAACGCTGAGCCCCAAACCATGCACGTCCTGATCGCAAGTCGGACCCTCATCCCCGTCGTGACCTACGGAGGCACTGAACGTGTCATCTGGGATCTGGGCAGGGCGCTCTCTGAGTCGGGCCACAAGGTCACCTACTTGGTCGCAGAGGGCTCGCAGTGCGACTTCGCAAATGTGTTGCATATGCGCGAAGACGTCGACTTGCGAACCCAGATTCCGCACGATGTGGACATCGTGCACTTCCATTTTTTGCCTGGGTTCGACCTGGATCGCGAACTCGGTCGTCCTTATGTTTATACCGAGCATGGAAACTCCGCTGATCAGCCGTGGCTGCCCCTGAACGCGATCTTTCTCTCAGGTGACCACGCACGGCGTCACGGCTCGAGTCAGTTCGTCTACAACGGCCTCGACTGGCGCCAGTACGGAGAGGTCAGTCTGGATCGCGCACGCGACTATTTTCATTTCCTGGGGAAGGCGGCCTGGCGCGTCAAGAATGTAGCTGGGGCTATCGACGTCGCCCTCAAGGCAAAGCAGAAGCTGGCTGTCTTGGGGGGGAACAGGCTCAATATCAAGCGAGGGTTCCGCTTGACCTTGTCCCCAAGGGTCACATTCCATGGCATGGTGGGTGGCCAGCGCAAGCTCACCTTGCTCAATGGCTCACGAGGGCTAATCTTCCCGGTGCGCTGGCATGAACCCTTCGGGCTGGCGGTCATCGAGAGCCTGTACTTCGGTTGTGCCGTGTACGCGACGCCGCACGGCTCTTTGCCTGAATTAGTGACACCCGATTGCGGCGCGCTATCCGATTCAGCCGGGGAGCTGGCGCAGGCTGTCGCCTCCCACCACTACGAAACACGCACCTGCCACGATCGGGCCGTCTCTCACTTCAGCGCGCAAGCCATGAGCAGGAGTTACGTCGACGCCTACGACCGTGCAATTGCAGGCGAACGGCTACACCCGCATCCGCCCCGGTTACAACCGGGCTACAAGGATCTGCCATGGCGCGACTGAAGCAGGGTGCCAACTGGTCGCAGTGAATGAAACAGGAGAATCAATCCCATGAGCCCCCTCACGCATTTTGACGCCCAGGGCCAGGCGCACATGGTGGACGTTTCCGCCAAGGCCTCCACCCATCGGGTGGCGGTGGCCCAGGGCCGCATCCACATGCAGGCCACCACCTTGCAGCGCGTCACCGAAGGTACCGCAAAAAAAGGCGACGTCCTGGGCGTGGCCCGTATCGCCGGCATCCAGGGCGCCAAGAAAACCAGCGACCTGATTCCGCTGTGCCACCCGCTGGCGCTCACGCGCGTGGCGGTCGAATTCACGCTGGAACCGCAAGGCCCCTCGGTCCTGTGCCGATGCACCGCCGAAACCGTAGGTCCGACCGGCGTGGAAATGGAAGCCCTCACCGCGGTGCA
>JBEEIS010000067.1:0-28044 GCA_041169755.1 Pseudomonadota bacterium
GTCGGCAAGATCTAAGCCGAAGTCCCTGATGCCCTGAAACCTTCAGGGCGTTGAATGCAGCGCATGCCACAAGCGTGCGCTGCGTTCAGCAAATTGCCCCAGGAGATAGCCATGCTCGACGACACCCTCAAAGCCCAGCTGCGACAGTACCTTGGGCTGCTGCGCCAGCCGATCCGCCTGATCGCCGCGCTCGATGACAGCGCCACGGCATCGCAGATGCGCGAGCTGCTGCAAACCATCGCAGGCTTGAGCGACAACGTGTCGGTCGACTTCAGCGGCGACGACGCGCGCAAACCCTCCTTCATGATCGCTCGTGAAGGCCAGGACAGCGGCGTGCGCTTTGCGGGTCTGCCCCTGGGCCATGAGTTCACCTCGCTGGTGCTGGCCCTGCTGTGGTCCGGCGGCCACCCGCCCAAGGTCGAGCCCCACATCATCGAGAGCATTGCGGCTCTGGAGGGCGACTTCAAGTTTGAGGTCTATATGTCCCTGAGCTGCCACAACTGCCCGGACGTGGTGCAGGCGCTCTCGCTCATGGCCATCGTCAACCCCCGGGTGCAAACGGTGGTGATTGAAGGCGGCGCCTTCCAGAAGGAGGTCGAGGCGCGCGAGATCATGGCTGTGCCCATGGTCTTCCTCAACGGCGAGGTCTTTGGCTCAGGCCGCATGAGCGTGGAAGAAATCGTCGCCAAGCTCGACACCGGCGCCGGCGCGCGCGAGGCCGCCAAGCTCGATGCCAAGGACCCCTACGACATGCTCATCGTCGGCGGCGGCCCGGCAGGCGCTGCAGCCGCCGTCTACGCCGCCCGCAAGGGCATACGCACCGGCATCGCCGCCGAGAACCTGGGCGGCCAGGTCAATGACACCATGGGCATCGAGAACTACATCTCGGTGCTGGAAACCGACGGCCCCAAGCTCTCGGCCGCCCTGCAAGCGCATGTCAAGCACTACGGCGTGGAAACCATGACGCAGCAGCGCGCGGTGCAACTCATCCCGGCCAGCGAGCCCGGCGGCTTGGTGCAGGTGCGCATGGAAAACGGCGGCACGCTCATGGCGCGCGGCGTCATCATCTCCACCGGTGCGCGCTGGCGCAACATCAACGTGCCTGGCGAGCAGGAATACAAGAACAAGGGCGTGGCCTACTGCCCCCACTGCGACGGCCCCCTGTTCAAGGGCAAGCGCGTGGCGGTGATCGGCGGCGGCAATTCCGGCGTCGAGGCGGCCATCGACCTGGCCGGCGTGGTGGCCCATGTCACGCTGATCGAGTTCGACAAAACGCTGCGCGCCGACGCGGTGCTGCAACGCAAGCTGGAGAGCCTGCCCAACGTGACGGTGATCCGCCACACGCAAACCACCGCCATCACCGGCGACGGCCAGAAGGTCAACGGCCTGACCTATACCGACCGCAGCACCGGTCAGAGCCACTCCGTGCCGCTGGAAGGCGTGTTCGTACAGATCGGCCTCGTGCCTAACACCGACTGGCTCAAGGGAACCCTGGAGCTCTCGAAGCATGGTGAGATCGTGGTGGATCCCAAGGGCCAGACCTCGATGCCGGGCGTGTTCGCCGCGGGCGATGCGACCACGGTGCCGTTCAAGCAGATCATCATCGCCGCCGGCGAGGGCGCGAAAGCGGCGCTGGGCGCCTTTGATCACTTGATTCGCACGCCGGCACCCGAGGCCGTGGCCGCCTGAGTGCGCGTGGCGCACTGCGGGCGGTGCGCCATGACGTCTCGGCACGGTTGACGTGGACGTAAAATCCGCGCACCTGATCAGCCGCGCCACGCCCTTGCCTGCGACCCGCCCACTTTTCGCGATCACCGCGTGTGTGGCCTTGCTCCATGCGGCCGCGCTCTGGGCCTTGCATGCGGGCCTGCAGCGGCCTGAGGTACCGGCCACGGTGGCGGTGACGCTGGTGACCGAGCTGCGGCAGGAGGCAGCTGCGCTGCCAACCCCGCCTCGACCACCGAGCGCACTTGCGCCCCAAGCAGCGGCGCAAGCCAGGCGCTCGACACCGCCCCCCCAGACACCGACCCCAACCCTGCCGGCACCCGGAGCAGCCCAGGCGCTTGCCCCCGCCACGACGTCCAACACGGCACCGGCCACGGCGGCACCGGCTGCACTGTCATCGGTGGCATCGCCCTCTGGCGCAACACCCGCCCCTTCAGCGACCGCTGGCTCCCCAACCGCCGCGGCGGGCCCGGGTGTCGCGCCCGTTCGTGTCGAGTGGCCCTCGAGCGACGCCGACTACCTGCGTAACCCGAGGCCCGCCTACCCGGTCCAGAGCCGCAGGCTGGGCGAACAGGGCCAGGTGATCGTGCACGTGCTGATTGGCGCCGACGGCTTGCCACAGAAAGCGCAAGTCCATCAGACCAGCGGCCATGATCGTCTGGACCAGGCCGCTCTGGCGACCGTGCTGGGTTGGCGCTATGTCCCGGGCAAGCGGGGTGGTGTGCCCGAGGCGATGTGGTTCAACGTCCCGATCAATTTCGTGCTGGAGTGAGAGCAAACCGGCCGCGCCCGGTCAGGGCAGGCCGGCGCTGGCCGCTCACAAACCGATGGCGGCGATGCCGGCCCGGGCGATCTGGGCGTCCTCGTTGGACTTGACCCCGCTCACCCCGACGGCGCCCAGGCACGTGCCGTCCTTCATGATCGGCACGCCGCCTTCGAGCATGCCGCGGATCTCGGGGGCGCTCAGGAAGGACACCCGGCCGCCGTTGATCACCTCTTCGTAAATGCGGGATTCGCGCCGGCCCAGGGCTGCGGTGTGGGCCTTGGCCGGGGCGATATGGGCCGAGATCGGGGGGGCGCCATCCAGGCGCTGCAGCCACAGCAGGTGCCCGCCCGCATCGACGATGGCGATGGTGACGGTCCATTGGTTCTTGAGAGCTTCGGCTTCAGCCGCGGCGGCGATGGCCTTGATATCGGCCAGTTCCAGGAAATGTGTGGATTTCATAAGGGTCAAGCATAGCCGCCCCTGGCTTTTGAGGAATGAAGCGCCCTAGAATGCCCCGGTCTGAGCGCAAGCTCGTTTCCAGGAGTGTTGTCATGAACGACCAAGTGCAAACCGCCGATTACGGCTATGCCCTGCCCGCTGCGCAGCGAAATCGGGTCCTGCGTAATACCTACTGGCTGCTGGCCCTGAGCCTGCTGCCCACCGTACTGGGTGCCTGGCTGGGTGTGGCCACGGGCATCACCCGCAGCCTGTCGGGCGGCGTGGGACTGATCGTCTTCCTCGCAGGCGCCTTCGGATTCATGTTCGCCATCGAAAAGACCAAGAACTCCGCAGCCGGCGTGCCGGTGCTCCTGGGCTTTACTTTCTTCATGGGGCTGATGCTCTCGCGGATGATCGCGATGGTGCTGGGCTTTTCCAACGGCGCCAGCCTGGTGATGACCGCGTTTGCCGGCACGGCGGGCGTGTTCCTCGTGATGGCCAGCCTCGCCACCGTGATCAAGCGCGATCTTTCGGGCATGGGCAAGTTCCTGTTCGTGGGCGCGCTGGCCGTCATGATCGGCAGCATCATCAACGTGTTCGTCGGCTCCTCTGTGGGCATGCTGGTGATCAGCGTGATGGTGATCGGCATCTTCAGCGCCTACATGCTGTATGACCTCAAGCAGATCATCGACGGCGGCGAGACCAACTACATTTCGGCCACGCTGGCCCTGTACCTGGACATCTTCAATGTGTTCCAGGGGCTGCTGGCGCTGCTGGGACTGACCAGCGGGAACAACGACTGACCCGGTCTCTTTCGGAGTCACTCGTAGGGGCCCTTCGGGCCCCTTTTCTTTTTGTTCGCAGCGCCCGCCTCAGTCCACCCGCTCGAACACCGCCATCGACTCCACATGCGCCGTGTGCGGGAACATGTTCACCACCCCCGCCGCCACACACCGGTACCCTGCCTGGTGCACCAGCAAGCCCGCGTCGCGGGCCAGCGTGGCCGGATTGCAGCTCACGTAGACAATGCGCCGCGGCGGTGTCCACCCGGGCGCCAGCGATGGATCCTGATGGATATCCGCCAGGGCCTTGGCCAGCGCGAAGGCTCCCTCGCGCGGAGGGTCGACCAGCCATTTGTCGGCGACACCGTCGGCCGCGAGTACGGACGGGGTCATCTCGAACAGGTTGCGAGCGACGAAACGCGTCGGCGCGACGGCGCGCGCCCGGTTTTTCTCGAGGTTTTCACGCGAGCGGGCCACCAGCGCCTCGCTGCCCTCGATTCCCAGCACCTCGCCGGCCCGGGTGGCCAGGGGCAGCGTGAAATTGCCCAGGCCACAGAACCAGTCGATCACACGCTCGTCACGACCCGGCGCCAGGAGTTGCAGCGCCTGCGACACCAGCACCTGGTTGATGAAGGGGTTGACCTGGGTGAAGTCGGTGGGCTTGAACGGCATGGTGATGCCGAACTCGGGCAAGGTGTAGGCCAGCTGCGGGCCGGGATCAAGCAGGTGTACGGTGTCCGGGCCCTTGGGTTGCAGCCACCATTGCACGCCCGGGTAATCGACGGCGAAGGCGCGCAGCTTAGCGGTGTCGCCCGCCGACAAGGCCTCGAGGTGACGCAGCACCAAGGCGATCACCGGCTGGGTCGCATCCGCTGCATCGACCCCGCAGGCCAGCTCGATCTGGGGGCAGGTCTCGATGGCGTCCATGCTGGCGATGAGCGCACGCAGCGGCAGCAACAGGTCGCTCACCTCGCGGGGCACGACATGGCACTCTCGGATGTCGGCCACGTAGCGGCTCTTGCGCTCATGGAACCCCACCAGCACAGCCTCCTTCTTGCGGACATGTCGCACCGAGAATCGGGCGCGCCAGCGGTAACCCCAGGCGGGCCCCTCAATCGGGCGCAGCACCGTCTCGGGTTTGACCTTGCCCAGGTGCCAGAGGTTGTCCTCGAGCACCCGCTGCTTGACCGCCACCTGCGCGCCCACATGCAGGTGCTGCATCTTGCAGCCGCCGCAGGCGCCTTCGTGCAGGCCGAAGTGCGGGCATTGCGGCTGTACCCGCTGAGAGGACTGCCGGTGGATGGCGGTGAGAGATGCCTGTTCCCAGTTGTTCTTCTTGCGGTGAACGTTGGCTGAAACCCATTCGGTCGGGAGGGCGCCGTCGATGAACACCACCTTGCCGTCCGGGCGGCGGGCCACGCCCTGGGCGTCGATGTCCAGGGCGTCCACGGCCAGCCAACCCTCGGGCAACTGCACAGTGTTGTCTGCTTGCAATGACATCCCGTCATTGTCCCCTACCGAGCCCGTGCCGCACCCAAGGGCATCGGTTTGCGTAACATCGGTGCCTGCAGTCCTAGGAAACCCCATGCCCCAGCATCCCAAATATTCCAACAGCCCGAGCCGCGACCTTCGCTGCCTCTACCAGTTGCTCTATGACCTGGAGCGCTATGGATTCGTACACGAAGAAATCCATCAGAGCCTGGACACCGTGATGTCCGAGCTTTATCCGCAAGCCACCCGGGAACTGATACAGCAGGAGTCGGGCAGCGACGGCGAAGACGGTGAGGAGGAATTCGCTTTCGTGCCCGCCATCAGCGCCCTCTTTCACTACATCGAGCCCAGCGAGGCGCCGCAATTCATCCAGGACATGCGCAACCTCATTGCGCACTGCATGTACGCCGAGACCTGGAGCACCGAAGGCGTGGCCGACGCGATTCGCGCGGAGCGGAATCTCGAGTACTACCGCTACCACGTCATGACCGTCGAGGACACCGACACACTGGATCGCTACGAGCACGCCCGCCGCACCGTCTGGTTTCCGAGCGAGGCCAAGCCCGGGCGCCCGGGCGCCTACGAGATTTCCCCCACGGAGCATGACCCGAAGCACGGCGGCTTCGCCTACTGGGACGGCACGCAGTGGTATGACTCCCGGGTGCTGCTGGCGGATTGCCTCGCACAACCCCGGACCGAGGGCGAGCGGGCGCGCTGGGACTACTGCTGGCGCGGCTTCGTCAAGCCGCAGGGCTAAGGGGCGCGCCGGGCGGCGTCACCCCCAGGCAGCCAGGTACTCCTGCCAATGGGGTTCCTGGGGGGCAAGTGCCCCCAGGGTGGCCTTGACCCGGTCGATCTCCTGCGCGTATTCAGCCTCGGTCAGGCCACCGCGCAGCATCTGGTAGCGGCAGTACACGAGGTAGGTGTTCATCACGTCGGTCTCGCAGTAGCGACGGATGTCTTCGAGCTTGCCATCGCGGTACGCGGTGTACACCTGCGAGCCGTCCATCCCCAGCTTGCCAGGAAATCCGCACAGCTTGGCCATCGCGTCCAGCGGTGCGTTAGCACGCGGCTGGTACATCGCCAGGACGTCCATCAAGTCCAGATGGCGCGTGTGGTAGCGACCGATGTAGTTGTTCCACTTGAACTCACGGTCGTCCTCGCCCTGGTCCCAGAACTTGGACGCCACCAGGCCGTGGCGCAGCGCGCGGTAATTGAGCACGGGCAGGTCAAAGCCACCGCCGTTCCAGCTCACGAGCTGCGGCACGTGCTTCTCCAAGGTATTGAAGAACTGCTGGATCACCTTGGCTTCGCTGGTGCCATCGCGGTCGACGAAGGAATGCACACGCAGGCCGTCGCTGCCACGGAACACCGCGCTGATCACGAGCACCCGCTGCAGGTGATGCGGCATGAAATCGCTCTGACCCTTCTCGTGGCGCTCCTTCACCCAGGCCTCGTAGACCTGATCGTCGCTGGCCTCGGGTGCGTCGCCGCGCGTGGCGCGCAGGCCGGCGATGTCCGGGATGGATTCGATGTCGAAGACGAGGACAGGCCAGCTCATGGAGATGCTTTCTTGGAAGGACGCAGGGGTTCAGGCCGCGGACAGGAGCACGACGGCGCGCGCCTCGATGCTGCGGCCCTCGCCCACCGGCCCCATTTTCTCGGCGGTCTTGGCCTTGACGTTGACCTGGGCCGTGTCAATGGCCAGCACCTGGGCGATACGCGCGCGCATGGCGTCGATGTGGGGCGCGAGCTTCGGGGCCTGGGCGATGACGGTGCTGTCCAGGTTCACCAGCTGCCAACCCTGCTCGCGCACGCGACGTGCAGCCTCGGCCAGGAGGACGGCGGAATCGGCACCGCGAAAGCGTTCATCGGTGTCGGGGAAGTGGCGACCAATGTCACCCAGGCCGGCCGCGCCCAGCAGGGCGTCGGTGATCGCGTGCAGCAAGGCATCGGCGTCCGAGTGCCCGAGCAGGCCCTTGTCGTGGGGGATCGTCACGCCGCCCAGGATCAAGGGTCGGCCAGCGACCAGCGCGTGTACGTCCCAGCCTTCTCCGATGCGAAGTTTCATGACTCGGGGTTCCTTGGAGATGACAGCAGGGCCTCGGCCAGGGCGAAATCCTCGGGCCAGGTGACCTTGAAATTGCGCGCAGAGCCTGGCACCAGACGCGGCTGCAGGCCGGCGGCCTCGATGGCGCCCGCCTCGTCGGTGACGGCCGCACCGGCGGCCTCGATGGCCTGGGCCAGGGTGGCCAGGCGGAACATCTGGGGCGTCTGCGCCAGCCAGTGCCCTTCACGCGGGGGGGTGGCAGCGACCCGGCCCCCGGGGCCGTGCTTGAGGGTGTCGGCCAGGGGCTGCGCCAGCAGGCCGCCCACCGGGTCGTCCAGGCAAGCATCAATCAGGCGGTCGACCAGAGCGGGCGTGATCAGGCAACGTGCGGCGTCGTGCACGAGCACCCAGTCCGCGTCGTCGGCACCGCGCCGACGCAGTTCGCGCAAGCCACCGAGCACGCTGGCGGCGCGCGTGGCGCCGCCGCAGTCGGCCAGCTGCACGTGGGGGGGCAGGCCCGGAAGGCGGGCCAGGGTGTCATCCCCGGGCGCCACGACCACCAGCACGCTGGCCAGACGCTTGACCTGGGCGAAGGCCGCCAGGGTGTGGGTCACCAGCGGGCGTCCCGCGACGGGCTGGTATTGCTTGGGGACCTCGGTGCCGGCACGGCTGCCGCTGCCCGCACAGGGAATGAGGGCGTGCAGCCGGGGGGATGGGGATACGCGGGCGGTCATGGAGGAAAGCGATGCTCGCCATTCTAGAATCCATGCCGTGACACCCCTCGCCAGCCGGCGCGGGGTGTTTGCCATTTGCACCACGCCACCCCATGGACCTCCCCAGGCTCTCCCCCGGCAAGCGCTATGCCCTGCCCCGCCCCGTCGGCTCCGCCGACGCGTTGCTGCTGGCACGCCAGGCCGAGCGTGACCGCGCCGCCGGCCAGTGCACCGCCATCATCACGGGGGACGCCGCCGACGCCCAGCGCCTGGTCGAGGAGATTCCCTTTTTCGCGCCGGACCTGCGCTGCTGCCTGTTCCCCGACTGGGAGACCCTGCCCTACGACACGTTCTCGCCCCACCAGGACCTGATCTCCGAGCGCCTGGCCACCCTCTGGCGGATCTCGCAGGGTGAGGCGGACGTGGTGGTCGTGCCCGCCACGACCGCCCTGTACCGGGTGGCACCGCCCGCCTTCCTGGCCGGCTACACCTTCCAGTTCCGGGTCAAGCAGAAGCTCGAGGACGCCAAGCTCAAGGCGCAGCTCACGCTGGCCGGCTACAGCCATGTGACACAGGTGGTCAGCCCCGGCGAGTACGCGGTGCGCGGTGGCCTGATCGACCTTTTCCCCATGGGATCGCCGGTGCCTTACCGGGTGGACCTGTTCGACGACGAGATCGACTCCATCCGTACCTTCGACCCGGACAGCCAGCGCAGCCTCTACCCGGTGCCCGAGGTGCGGCTGCTGCCCGGTCGTGAATTCCCGATGGACGACGATGCGCGGGCGCGCTTTCGCAGCCGCTGGCGCGAATTGCTGGAAGGTGACCCCACCCGCAGCCGCATCTACAAGGACATGGGCAACGGCGTGGCTACCGCCGGCATCGAGTACTACCTGCCCCTGTTCTTCGAGGAGACCGCCACCGTCTTCGACTACCTGGGACCGCAGGCCACCGTGGTCATGCACGGCGACCTCGAGCCCGCCTTCCAGCGGTTCTGGCAAGACACGCGGGACCGCTACCGCTTGATGCAGGGTGACCCGGAACGGCCGGTGCTGCCGCCGCAGGCGCTGTTTCTGGAGGCGCCGGACTTCTACGCACGGGCCAATGCACACGCACAGCTGGCGCTGCGCCCGCCGACCGGGGCGATCGGTGCGGGCGATGCCCCGCAAGCCGCCGCTGCAGAAGCGGCCCCCGACTTGCATGTCGGCCTGCTCCCCGACATCGGGGTGGTGCGCGGTGCCGAGGATCCGCTGGCGCGCCTGAAGGCCCATGCCGCCCGCACGACGCAGCGCCTGCTGGTGCTGGCCGAGAGCGATGGCCGGCGCGAGAGCCTGCTGGACTTCCTGCGCGCCAGCCAGCTGACGCCACCGGCCTTCGACTCGCTGGCAGACTTCCAGGCCAGCGACGAGAAACTGGGCATCGCCACCGCGCCGCTGGCCCAGGGCTTCGCCTGGACGACGGGCGGCATCGACTTCATCACCGAGTCCGAGCTCTTTGCCGCCGGCGTGGGTGCGCGCCGCCGGCGCAAGCAGGAACAGGTCAGCGACGTCGAGGCCCTGGTGAAGGACCTGTCGGAGCTGAATGTGGGCGACCCGGTGGTTCACGCGCAGCATGGCATCGGCCGCTACCAGGGCCTGGTGAACATGGACATGGGCCAGGGCAGCACCGAATTCCTGCACCTGGAATATGCCGAGAAGGCCTCCCTGTACGTGCCGGTGAGCCAGTTGCACCAGATCAGCCGCTACACCGGCGTATCGGCCGACGAGGCACCGCTGCACAAGCTCGGTTCCGGCCAATGGGACAAGGCCCGGCACAAGGCGGCCGAACAGGTGCGCGACACCGCCGCCGAACTCCTGAACATCTACGCCCGCCGCGCCGCGCGCCAGGGCCATGCCTTTCGCTACTCACCGCAGGATTACGAAACCTTCGCCAATGACTTCGGCTTCGAAGAGACCGCCGACCAGAACGCCGCCATCCACGCGGTGATTCAGGACATGATCTCGCCGCGCCCCATGGACCGCCTGGTCTGTGGCGATGTGGGCTTTGGCAAGACGGAAGTCGCGCTGCGCGCAGCCTTCGTGGCGGTGACGGGCGGGCGGCAGGTGGCCTTCCTGGCGCCCACCACACTGCTCGCCGAACAGCACTACCAGACCCTGGTCGATCGCTTTTCCAAATGGCCGGTGAAGATCGCCGAGATGAGCCGCTTTCGCTCGCAAAAAGAGATCACCGCCGCGGCCAAGGGAATCGCCGACGGCGCGGTGGACATCGTGGTGGGTACGCACAAACTCCTGTCCGAGAGCGTGAAGTTCAAGAACCTGGGCCTGTTGATCATCGACGAGGAGCACCGCTTCGGCGTGCGCCACAAGGAGGCCATGAAGGCGCTGCGCGCCGAGGTGGACGTGCTTACGCTCACCGCCACGCCCATTCCCCGCACCCTGGGCATGGCGCTGGAGGGCCTGCGGGACCTGTCGGTGATTGCCACCGCACCGCAGCGGCGGCTGGCCATCAAGACCTTTGTGCGCAGCGAGGACAACGGCGTCGTGCGCGAGGCGGTCCTGCGTGAACTCAAACGCGGCGGGCAGGTCTACTTCCTGCACAACGAGGTGGAAACCATCGAGAACCGCCGCCAGCGCCTGCAGGAGCTGCTGCCCGAGGCCCGTATCGCTGTCGCCCACGGCCAGATGCCCGAGCGCGAGCTGGAACGCGTGATGCGCGACTTCGTGGGCCAGCGCTTCAACTTGCTGGTGTGTTCCACGATCATCGAGACGGGCATTGACGTCCCCACGGCCAACACCATCGTGATCAGCCGCGCCGACAAGTTCGGCCTGGCGCAATTGCACCAGCTGCGCGGGCGCGTCGGGCGCAGCCACCACCAGGCCTATGCCTACCTGCTGGTTCCCGACACCGAGGGCCTGACCAAGCAGGCGGCACAGCGACTGGATGCGATCCAGGCCATGGAGGAACTGGGCTCGGGGTTCTACCTCGCCATGCACGACCTGGAGATCCGCGGAGCGGGTGAAGTCCTGGGCGAGAACCAGAGCGGCAACATGCTGGAAGTGGGCTTCCAGCTTTACAACGAAATGCTCTCCGAGGCGGTCAGGAGCCTCAAGGCCGGCAAGGAGCCGGACCTGCTTTCGCCGCTGTCGGTGACCACCGAGATCAACTTGCACGCGCCCGCCCTGCTGCCCGACGACTACTGCGGCGACGTGCACCTGCGCCTGTCGTTCTACAAGAAGCTGGCCACCGCCAAGGGCCCCGACCAGATCGATGCGCTGCTCGAGGAGATCGTGGACCGCTTCGGCAAGCTGCCACCCCAGGCCCAGACCCTGATCGACGTGCACCGCCTACGGGTGCTGGCCCGCCCTTATGGCGTAGCCAAGGTGGATGCGGCGCCGGGAGTCATCCAGATCACCTTCCGACCCAACCCGCCGGTAGACCCGATGCGCATCATCGAACTGGTGCAGAAGAACCGCCACATCAAGCTGGCGGGTAATGAAAAGCTGCGCATCGAGCGCGAACTCAAAGAGCCCAAGGACCGGGCCCAGATGGTGCGCGACGTGCTGCGCTCGCTGGGGCAACCGGTGCAAGCGGCCGCCTGAGGCGGCGCCCACTCCTTCCACCTGCAAGTACTTTCTCCATGAATCCTCCCGCCACTGAAATCGCCCCCGGCCTCGTGATCCAGGGCTTCACGCCCCCGCTGTCGCTGCGCAGCTTCGGACTGGTCGCCTTCGACATGGACTCGACCCTGATCAACATCGAATGCGTGGACGAGATCGCTGCCGCGGCGGGCCGCAAAGAAGAAGTCGCGGCCATCACCGAAGCGGCGATGCGCGGCGAGATTACCGACTACAAGGACAGCCTGCGCCGGCGGGTCGCCTTGCTCGAGGGCGTGAGCGTGGACCATATGCAGCAGGTCTACGACCAGCGCCTGCAGCTCAATCCGGGCGCGGCTGATCTGGTGGCCGCCTGCAAGGCCGCTGGCCTGAAGCTGCTGCTGGTGTCGGGTGGCTTCACCTTCTTCACGGACCGAATCCGCGACCGCCTGGGGATCGACTACACCCGCTCGAACGTGCTGGAGATCGCAAACGGCAAGCTCACCGGCCGGATGGTGGACCAGCCCTGGGGCGACATCTGCGACGGCGAGGAAAAGCGCCGCATGCTGCTGCACACCTGCGAGTCGCTGGGCCTGGCACCCCGGCAGGCCATCGCAGTGGGCGATGGTGCGAACGACCTGCCCATGATGGGGGTGGCCGGCCTGTCGGTGGCCTACCAGGCCAAGCCGCGCGTGCGCGAGCAAGCGATGGTGGCGATCAACAGCGGCGGGCTGGACCGGCTGCTGGACGTCGTGAAGCCCTAAGCCTGCGCCTCAAGGCCAGGGTCAGAGCGCCACGATCTGTACGGCCTGCGTGAGCAGCGGCCGCACCAGGATCTTGTAGCCGTCGGCATCGAAGCCGGCCGCAACCTTCTTCAGGCGCCGCGCCTGGACCACCGTCGGGGCGCTGCCCAGGTAGCACCAGTTGCGCACCACATGGACCTGGGTGATGGCGTCATCCTGTTCGACCAAGCCCACCGCGCCCTCGTAGGGCCAGCACTGCACGCGCAGGACCTCCAGCCCCTCAAGCAGGCGCGCCTGATGCGCGGCATGGGTCTCTTCACCCCGGCAGACGCCAGCGCATTGCCGGATGCCCGCGCGAAAACAGCCCTTGCCGGCCGGCAGCTTTTCCAGACCCAAGGCCCCATAGCAAAGGCGATGCCGGTCGGCGAGGTCTCGCAGGGCGTTGAGCGCTTCGTGGCGGCTGGAAAAGAGCCCATGTAAATCAGGCTCGGTGGCAAAGTCCAGGTCCTTCGAATAGACCACCTGCGGCAGGCCTTGTACGAGTTGCAGGCTGCATAGCTGGCGGTTGCGACGCAGCTTCTGGTTGAACAAGGGATGCTGCTGCTTGATCATCTGCGCCTCCAGCAGGAGGGCCCCGATCTCGCCACCGGTGCGAATGTGGGTGATGGCTCGGGTCTGGCGCAGCATGCGCGCCTCATCGGCATTACGCAGGTGCGAGAGCAGCCGATGGCGGATGTTGACGCTCTTGCCGATGTACAGGGGCAGGTCGTTCGCCTCGCCATGGAACACGTACACGCCGGCTGCGGCAGGTGCATCGTCGATCGCGGCGCGCAGGTGCTGCGGGTACTCGTAGACCCGACTGTCCTCGAAGTCTTCGCGTCGGCGGCGTGGCAGGTGCATGGTCCAAGCCCACGAAATCTGGCGGGCTAGATGCGCTCGATCACAGGCCGCCCAGCCTGTACCGCGAAGCGCGCCAGCGTCTCGATGCGTGCATCGGAACGCGTGGCATCGTCCAGCGTGCGCAGCGAGGTGATCAGGCCCGCCGGGGAGAAGTCGCACAGCCCGTAGCCGCGCCGGCTGGCATCGGCGAACACGAAGTGCGGGTTTTCCGTCAGGCGCTGCGCGGTCGTGCGGGCACTGGCATTCGCGCGCGAGCTGATGCTGGTGCCGCAGAACTCGACGCCAAGGGTGTCGCTCTCGGGTCGGGTGTAGTCGGCCTTCACATGGCCGACCCAGTTCTCGTGGACGTCGCCGCCGAGGACGACAGGGTTGGCCGCACGATGTCGCCGCAGGCTGTCGGTGAGGCGCTGGCGTGCCGGGGCGTAGCCGTCCCAGCCGTCGTTCCAGAACCGCTCGCCAGGGCCCGGCAGGTTGTCGCGGCGACCGAACAGGCCTTGTTGCCCCAGCACGGTCCAGACCGGACCGTTGCGGCTAAGCGTGTCGTCCAGCCAGCGCTCCTGCGCGGAACCCAGGAGGCTGCGGGCTGGATCCGCCAACGATTCGCAGCCCGCCGGGTCGATCGCTCCGGTGCGCCGCTGCGGCGTACCGCACACCTGGATGTCGCGGAACTGGCGCGTGTCCAGCAGCAGCAGGTCGGCCAGCTGCCCATAGCGATAGCGCTCGTGCAGACGCACGCCCACGCCAGACGCCGCGCGCATGAAGGCCGAGGCGCGCAGGGGCATGTGTTCGTAATACGCCTGGTAGGCGGCGTTGCGCCGGGCCATGAAGTCGGAGGCGCCATTGAGCCCGCCGGGCGCGCCATCGCCTTCGTGCACGCCCGCATAGTCGTTCTGCACTTCGTGGTCGTCCCAGGTGACGAGCCAGGGGCAGGCCGCGTGCATGGCCTGCAGGTGCGCGTCGCTGCGGTGCAGGGCGTGGCGCTCTCGGTAATCGGCCAGGGTCAGCACACGGGCCAGTGTGGGGAAGTTGCGTACCGCCGCCGATGCGTTGGGGTATTCGTAGATGTAGTCGCCCAGGAACATGACCAGGTCGGGCTGGTCCTCGCGCATATGGCGGTAGGCGGCGTAATAGCCGTGCTCCCAGCGCTGGCAGGACGCGTACGCCAGGCGTAGCCGCTTCACGGCAGCCTGAGGCAACGGCAGGGTGCGGGTGCGGCCCGTGGGACTGGTGATGCCGCCAGCCATGAATCGGTAGAAGTACCAGCGATCGGGCGCGAGCCCCTGCACCTCGGCGTGCACGCTGTGCGCGAGCTCCGCGCTGGCCACGGCATCGCCACGCTGCACCACCTGGCTGAAGGCCTCGTCGTGGGCGACCTCCCAGCGCACCGGCACCGGCGCCTCGCCCAGGCTGTCCAGGAGGCCCGGTGCCACCAGCCGGGTCCAGAGCACGACGCCCTCAGGCGCCGGCGCGCCGCTGGCCACGCCCAGACCGAAGGGGTCAAAGGACCAGCGGCGCTGGGCCCAGGCGCCGCGCGGCAGCCAGGAGCCCGCAGCCGCCGCGGCCACCAGGCGCAGAAGGTGGCGGCGGTCCAGGGGAGATGCGTGGGAGCGATGAAGGAAGGTACGGGCCGGCATGGTCGCGGCGATTATCAGGCGCCGCCCGCCGCCCCGTTGTCATCACTGACAGGCCTGGGACACGGCCCGCCCGCTCAGGCCATGGGCAGCTGCGCCAGTTTGCGGTCGGCGACCACCTTCTGGGCGGAGGGACGCTCGCCCACCACCTTGAGGTAGGGCTTGTAGTCCACGCCCGCCGCCAGCAGCAGGTCCTCGCCGTACACGCTCTTGGTCACCAGGCCGATCAGCGGCAGATTGTTGAAGGCCGACAGGTCCGCCTGCGTGAAGGTCTCTCCCGCCACATACGGCGAGAAGCGGGCCAGCTGCTTGAAGCCTTCGATCATGCGTTCGAGCTGCTTGCGGATGCGGGCGGTGGTCTCCTCGGGCAGCGGCGGCGCACCGAAGAAGGCCATGCCATACAGCTGGCGCGCGGTGATCTCCAGGTGCCAGTCGATGAAGGTGGTCAATTCGCGCACCTTGGCAGCGGCGTAGGGGTCGGCCGGCATCAGCGATGGCGTCGGGTAGCTGTCCTCGATCCAGTCCACGATCACCTGGCTCTCGCACAAGGTGCCTTCAGGCGTGGTGATGTAGGGAACCTTCTTCAGGGGCGAAGCCGCCTGCATGCCCTCGGAGGGTTTTTGCGGCGCGTCGTAGGCCTCGGCAAAGGGCACCCCCTTCTCCAGCAAGGCCATCTTGACCTTGTTGTAGTAGTTGGACATCGCAAAGCCGTACAGGGTGATCGTCATGGGGTCGTTCCTCGGGTGGGGATGCGCGCAGTCTACGCAGGCCCGCGCGGGGCCGCTGGCACGCAGGCGACTGCGCACCGTGCGGCGTGGCTCACTCGTGCGGACTGATACGCCCGAGCACCTGCAGCGGGCCATCCCCTGGCCCCACGCGCACCACCAGGCCCTCGGCCGGCGCCAGGGCGACGCCAGTCAGGCCCAGCACATTCACCTGGTGGGTGAACACGAGCAGCGCGCCCGGCCCCTGCCAACGACGCAGGAGCTCGCGCGCTGCGGCGGTCTGGCGGGCGGCGTCGCCATGCCCGCCGAAGAAGGAGCCGAACGCCGGCTCTTCGCGAGACGCCGGCCCGGAGGCGGCGGCCATCGCCAGTTGCGCGGTGTCGCGGGCGCGGCACCAGGGGGAATGCAACACGGCCCCCACGCGCACACCGCGCTGGCGCAAGCGTTCACCCAGACGCGCCGACTCGGCTCGGCCCTGGGCATCGAGGTTGCGTTGAAAGGGGCAGTCGCCCAGGCGCATGTCCGGCGGGTCGCCCACGCCCGGGGCATGGGCATGACGTACCAGCACGATGGCACCGGGACGTACCAAGGCAGCCCAACCTGCCTCATCGGCCTGGGCGGAGGGAGCACCCACCGTCACGAACAGCATCAGGCTCGCCAGGCGCGCCCCCCAGCGCCGGACGACAGAACGCGGGTTCGAGGGGCTGCGGAGCGTGGGGGACGGCAGGGGCATGGCGGCTTTGAGGCAGGAGAGGCTCGGGGCTGGATTGTCTCAGGCGGCGCGTCATTGTCTCCGCGGACAAGACAGTCCATACCGAGCCCGCCCGTTTATCGGGCCAGGAAAAGCCCCTAAAGTCTGGGCCATGACCCGCATGCCCACGCTATTCATCTCCCACGGCTCGCCCATGTTCGCGCTGGAGCCCACGCAGGCCGGCCCTCTGCTTCGCCAGCTGGGCGAGCAGCTATCGCGACCGCGTGCGGTGCTGGTGCTCTCGCCGCACTGGATGACGCGGGGCGTGCGCGTGGGGCTGGCCGAGCGGCCCGAGACGGTCCACGACTTCGGTGGTTTTCCGCAGCCGCTCTACGAGATCCAATACCCGGCCGCGGGCAGCCCCGAGGTCGGCGCGCGCGCGCTGGTACTGCTGCAGGCGGCGGGCTGGAACGCCAGCGCCGCGCCGTCCCAAGGCCTGGACCACGGCGCCTGGGTGCCGGTGCGCCACATGTACCCGCACGCAGATGTCCCGGTGCTGCAGGTCTCGATGCCGCACGACCTGGACCCGCAGGGCGCGGTGCGCATGGGACGAGCGCTGGCGCCGCTGGCCGATGAAGGCGTGCTGATCGTGGGCTCGGGCAGCCTCACGCACAACCTGTACGAATTCCGGGGCGCGGTCGGTGCGCAGGGCGAGCCCTATGTGAAAGCGTTCGTCGCCTGGGCCCGCAACGCGGTGCAGCGCCGCGACGAGGCCGGGCTGGTGAATTTCCTGTCCGTCGCGCCGCATGCGCAGCGGGCCCATCCCACCTTCGAGCACTACCTGCCCCTGCCCTTTGCCTTCGGTGCCTCGGGGGCCGACGCCCCTGCGCACATCCTCGATGGCGGAATCGACTACGGCATGCTGTCGATGGACAGCTACCTGTTCGGGGCGATGCCGCAGACCGTGGCGGCCTGAGCCGGGTCCGGCTGAAGCCTCAGCCCAGCGCGCGCGCCAGGCGCGCTACGCCCTCTTCGATCTTGGCCACATCCGCCGTCGCAAAACTCAGACGCAGCGACGCGGTGTCGGGGTCGGTCGCGAAGAACGGCGCGCCCGGCACGAAGGCCACCCCCTGTTCGATCGCGCGGCGCGCCAGTTCGCCCGCGTCCTTGAGCTTCCCGCCCTTGCCGGTCAGGCGGGCCCAGAAGAACAGGCCGCCCTGGGGCTGGGTGAACTCGATGGCGTCGCCCAGCTCGCGCTTGAGCGCCTGGCCCATGGCCTGGGCGCGCTGCGCATAGACCTGGCGCACTTCGTCCAGCCTGGCGGGCATGCGTCCGGCCTTGAGGTACTCGGCGGCGGTGGCCTGGGCGAAGGTGCTGGTATGCGCATCGCTAAATTGTTTGCACATGGTGGCCCGCGCCAGCAGCTCGGGCTGGGCCACCATCCAGCCTACGCGCAAGCCGGGGCTGAGGACCTTGCTGAGGCTCCCGCAATAGGCCACGAGGTCGCGGCTACCCGGCACTTCGCGCGAGAGCGCCAGCAGGCTGGGGGGCGGCGTGTCACCAAAGTACAGGTCGCCATACGGGTCGTCTTCGACGATCAGCACCTGGTGCTTGACTGCCATCGCCAGGATCTGTCGCCGACGCTCCAGCGAGAGCATCGCGCCGCTGGGGTTGCCGAAGCTGGGGATCAGGTAGATGAACTTGGGCTTGTGCTCGGCGACCAGCGCCTCGAGACGGTCGACCTGCACGCCCTGCGCGTCGATCGGCGCGGCAACCACCTGCGCACCGTAGAGGCGAAAGCACTGGATCGTGGCCAGGAAGGTCGGGCCTTCGACGATCACCGTGTCGCCCGGGTCGACCAGCGTCTTGCCCAGGAGGTCCAGGGCCTGCTGGCTCCCGGTGGTCACGATCAACTGGTTCGCGGCGATGTCCTGCACGCCCTTGGACTGCAGGAAGGTGGCGAGCTCGGCGCGCAGGGGGTCGTAGCCCTCGGTCGCGCCATACTGCAAGGCGGCGCCAGGCTGGTCGGCCAGCGCCTTTTGGCTGGCGGCGGCCAGGCCAGCCACATCAAACAGCGCACTGTCCGGAAAGCCGCCGGCGAAGCTGATGATCCCGGGCTTGCCCAGGAGCTTGAACAGTTCGCGGATGGCGGAGGTTTCGACGTTGTCGAGGCGGGCGGCAAAGGGCAAGGGCATGGCAGGTAGGAGCTCGTTGGAGGGTGCGCAAGGCGCAGCCCGCCATGGTAGCCAACTCGGCGGGCCAGCCCGCCAGGATGCTGGCGCCACCCGTGGCGTGCCGTTAGAAGCCCGCCACCAGCCCGTCGCGCCGCGAGTCGCTGGCGCAGACATAGCCCTCGACCTTCGGGTCGCCCGCGCGCCAGATGAACTGGCCCGCACCGAAGTCCTGGTAGTTGTCGTTGATCACCTCGACGCGATGGCCGCGCGCCACCAGCGCCTGCACGGTGCCCGCGTTCATCTGCTGTTCGACGTTGATCTCCAGGCCGGCGTTGTAGCGCCAGCGCGGTGCGTCGCAGGCCGCCTGCGGGTGCTGGGCGTAATCGACCATGCGCACCAGCGTCTGCATATGACCCTGCGGCTGCATGTTCGCGCCCATCACGCCATAGCTCATGACCGGCTGGCCGTGCTTCGTGAGGAAGGCGGGAATGATGGTGTGGAACGGCCGCTTGCCCGGCGCCACCTGGTTGGGGCCGGCCGCGAGGCTGAAGGCGTGGCCGCGGTTTTGCAGGCTGATGCCGTAGGTCGGCTCGACGCAACCCGAGCCGAAGCCCATGTAGTTGCTCTGGATGAAGCTGACCATCATGCCGTTCTCGTCGGCAGCGGTGAGGTAGATGGTGCCGCCCTTGACCGGGTTGCCCGCGCCGAAGTCCTGGGCGCGCTTCATGTCGATCAGCTTCGCGCGGCTGGCGAGGTAGGCGTCATCCAGCATCTGCGCCGGCGTCACCTCCATGCTGGAGGGCTCGGCCACGTAGCGGTAGATATCGGCAAAGGCCAGCTTCATCGCCTCGATCTGCAGGTGCTGCGAGTCGGCGCCGTCCACCGGCAGACCGGCCACATCGAACTGCTGCAGGATGCCCATGGCCATCAGCGCCGCGATGCCCTGGCCGTTGGGCGGAATCTCGTGCAGCGTGTAGCCCCGGTAGTCCTTGCCCAGGGGCTGCACCCACTCGGGCTGGTAGGCCGCGAGGTCGCTGGCCTTCAAGCTGCCGCCATGTTGCGCGCTGAAACGCTCCAGGGCTTGCGCGATCTCGCCGCGGTAGAAAGCCTCGCCGCGGGTCTGGGCGATGGCGCGCAAGCCGCGCGCTGCACCCGGGAACTTGAACAACTCGCCCACCTGCGGCGCGCGCCCCCAGGGCAGGAAGCTTTGCGCGAAGCCGGGCAGGCTGCCCAGCTCCGGCGTGGCCGCCGCCCACTTTTGCTGCACCACCACCGGCAGCAGGTAGCCGCGCTCGGCGATCTCGATGGCCGGCTCCATGAGGTCCGCGAAGGGGAGCTTGCCAAAGCGCTCGGACATCGCCGCCCAACTGGCGACCGCGCCAGGAACCGTCACTGCATCGAATCCGCGCTTGGGCGGCGTCTTGGTGTCAGCGCCGTATTTCGCCTTGAAGTAATCCGTCGTCCACGCGGCGGGCGCGCGGCCCGAAGCATTCAGTCCGTGCAGGGCCTGGCCGTCCCACAGGATGGCGAAGGCGTCGCTGCCCAGGCCGTTGCTCACGGGCTCGCAGATCGTCATGGCCGCGGCGGCCGCGACTGCGGCATCGACCGCGTTGCCGCCTTTCCAGAGCATGCGCAGGCCGGCCTGTGCCGCCAGCGGGTGCGAGGTGGCCACCGCGTTGCGTGCGAAGACGGGCAGGCGCGCAGTGGGATAGGGGCTGCTGAAATTGAAATGCATGGTCAGTCCGCGGTGAGCTTGCGTTCGGTGATGATCTTTTTCCATTTCGCGCGGTCGGCGCTGGCCATGGCCGCGAACTGGGCGGGCGTGCCGCCCACCGGCTCGATGCCCAGGCGCGCCAGCCGCTCCTTCACGTCGGCATCCTGCAGCGCGAGGTTGATGCCCGCGCTCACCCGGGCGACCAGATCGGCCGGCATGCCCTTGGGGCCGTACAGGCCAAACCAGGTGACGCTCTCGTAGCCCGGCACTGTGTCAGCCACCGGGGGCAGGTCCGGCAACAGCGGAGATCGTTTGAGCGAGGTGATCGCCAGCGCGCGCAGGCGGCCCTCCTTCACGTGCGGCAGGCCACTGGGCAAGGAGTCAATCAGCAGGTCCAGCTTGCCGCTGGTCAGGTCGGGAATGGCCAACGCCGTGCCGCGGTAGGGAATGTGCACCAGGTACAGGCTGGCCATCGACTTGAAATGCTCGGTGCCTAGATGCACCACCGTGCCGTTGCCGCTGCTGGCGTAGTTCAGGCGCCCGGGGTTCTTGCGCGCGTGGTCGACGAACTCCTTCATCGTCTTGGCCGGCGAGCTATTGGGCACCAGCACGATGCTGGGTGCGTTGCCCACATGCGAGATGGGTGTGAAGTCGGCGGCGGCGTCATAGGGCAGCTTGCCGGCGGCGGCGAAGCTCGGGCCGATGGCGTGCGTGCTGGACGTGGCCAGTAGCAACGTGTAGCCGTCGGCAGGCGCCTTGGCCACAAGGTCTGAGCCGATGGAGCCGCCCGCGCCGGGCTTGTTGTCCACCACGACGGAGGTACCCAGTCGCTCGCCCAGTTTCTGGGACACGGCGCGCGCGAAGATGTCGGTGGCCCCGCCCGCGGGGAAGGGCACGACAAGGCGGATTGGCTTGGCGGGATAGGCCGGGTCGGCCCAGGCCGGAGTCGCGCTGGCAAGAGCCAGCGCGGAGGCGATCAGGAGATGGCGGCGTAAGGTCATGGCTGGATTATCCCGGGGGCGCAAAGCCCGAGTGGCGGACTGCGAGAGGTCCCTGACCTACACTGCGGCCCCATGAAAGCGCAGGACATCGAGCCCTTCTTCGCCACCCTGAAGGCCGCCAACCCGAACCCACTCACCGAGCTGGAATACACCAGCGTCTTCGAGCTGCTGGCCGCGGTGCTCCTGTCCGCGCAAGCCACCGACGTGGGCGTGAACAAGGCCACGCGCAAGCTGTTTCCGGTCGCCAACACCCCGCAGGCCCTCCTGGACCTGGGCCTGGAGCGCCTGGAACGGGCGGTCCAGACCATCGGCCTGTACCGCACCAAGGCGCGCAACCTGATGGCCACCTGCAAGATCCTGGTCGAACAGCATGGCGGCGAGGTGCCGCGCACGCGCGAGGCGCTGGAGGCCCTGCCCGGCGTGGGCCGCAAGACCGCCAATGTGGTGCTCAATGTCGCCTTTGGCCAGCCGACGATGGCGGTGGACACCCATATCTTTCGCGTGAGCAACCGAACGGGCCTGGCGCGGGGCAAGAATCCCCTGGAGGTGGAGAAAGCGCTGGAACGCCGCGTGCCGCCGGCCTATGCGGTCGACTCGCACCACTGGCTGATCCTGCATGGCCGCTATGTCTGCCGGGCGCGCAAGCCCCGTTGCTGGGAATGCGCCGTCGCGCGCTACTGCCAGTTCAAGGACAAGACGCCCGCGCCAAAGGCCTGAGGCCCTGGCCACCGAGCGGCTTCAGGGCAGCACCACGCACAGCACGCTGCAGGGCGCGTGCTCGATCAGGGATTTGGACAGCGAGCCGCGCCACCAGCGGGCCGCGAGGCTGCCCACATGCTTGTGCCCCACCACGATGAGATCGGTGCCGGCCTCGCGCGCATGGCGGGTGATCTCCTCGATGGGTTCGCCCGTCACCACCGCGCCATGGGCGCTGCGGATGCCCGCGGCCTGCAGTCGTCGCAGGCCGTCGGCCAACACCGCATCGAACTTGGCTTTCTCGCGGGCCTCGAGCTCCACGTCATACACGCCGCCCTCCAGCCCCACGAAGGCCATCATGGAGGGCATCACCGCGATCAGCTCGACGTCCGACTGGCTCCACTGGGCGAGCTCTCGGCACTCGGTCAGGGCCTTCTGACCGGCTTCGCTACCGTCATACGCCAACAGGATCCGCTTGTACATGGCATGCCTCCTCGGGGGTGTGGCCGCAGCATAGACGGGCCGGCAGGCAGCGGCAACCTGAGCGACTCAAGGGATACCCGTAGGGGCTATCCCGCGCCACCAAGCCTGCGCCTTACGGGGCGAACGACTCACGTGGCAAGGCTACCCAGGTCGATCCCACTGCCTGCACCGTGATACACCGGCCGAAGAGGTCCTCCAGCGCGCGGTGGGTGGCGGCATCCGCGCAATCCCCCTGGTGCACGATGTGCCCCTGGCGCATCAGCACCATCGCGTCGGCTTGCAAGGCCATGTTCAATTCGTGCAGCACGGTCACCACCGTGCCGCCCGCGCGCACCTGGGCACGCACCATCGCCAGCCAGTCGGCCTGGTGCGGTGGATCGAGGTGGGCCAGGGGTTCGTCCATCAGCATCACCGGCGCCTGCACGGCCAGGGCCCGCGCCATCAGCACGCGCTGGCGTTCGCCGCCCGACAACTCGCCGAAGGGGCGGTCATGCCAGTCGTGGCAGCCCGTGCGGCGCATGGCCTCGTGCACCGCTTCCCGATCCGCCGCCGAGGGGGTCGCGAGCCAGGCCTGATGGGGCAGCCGTCCGAGCATCACCAGGTCCTGCACGCGCAGGTCCTCGCCGCCGCCCTCCCCTTGACCCAGCCACGCCAAGCGCCGCGCGCGCTCGCGCGCCCCCAGGCGTACAGCCTCCTGCCCCTGCCACCGCACCTGGCCATGAAACGGCAGCAGGCAGGCCAAGGCCTGCAGCAGGGTGGTCTTGCCTGCGCCATTGGGGCCGACGATCGCGGTCCAGCGGCCTGCGGGCAGGACCAGGTCCAGCCCCTGCAGCACCGCGCGCGCGCCGCGCGCCACGCACAGGCTGCGGGCCTCCAGCGCCGCGGGAGTCACCAGGACCTCCGGTGCATCAGCCACAGCAGGTAACCCCCACCCAACACCGCGGTGAGCGCGCCCACGGGCAGCTCCTGAGGCGCCAGCGCCCAGCGGGCCAGGACATCGGCCGCCAGCAGCAGCCCTCCCCCCGTGGCCGCCGACAGCGGCAGCAAGCCGCGGTACGTGGGCCTCACCAGTGAACGCACCAGGTGTGGCGCCACCAGGCCGATGAACGCGATCAGGCCCACCTGTGCAACGGCCACTGCGGTGGCCAGGGCCAGGGTGGCCACCAGGGTCACCCTCACCGGCACCAACGCAATGCCCAGGCTGGCGGCGGTGGACTCACCGAGCGAGAGCGCGTCCAGGGGACGGCTCAGGGCGAGTGCCACGACGCCTGTCACGACCAGGCCAACCGCCATCAGCTGCACGGACTCCCAGCCGATGAAGGCGGTCGTTCCCAGCATGAAACCCTGCATCGCCCGCATCACCTCGGGCACACGAAACATCACCAGGGCCGCCAGTGCCCCCAGTACCATGCCCACGATCACGCCCGACAGCAGAAGGCGCAGCGTGTGCTGTACACCGCGGGCCAGCGCCAAGGTGAGCATCACCGCCCCCACAGCGCCGGCGAAGGCCGCACCGGTCATGCCCCAGCGCATCGCCCAGCCTGCGACCACGCCGGGCCACAGGCCCAGGGCGACCAGAAAGACCGCGACACCGAGGCTGGCGCCAGTGGCGCTTCCGAGGAGATAGGGGTCGGCCAGCGGATTGCGAAACAGGCCCTGCGCCAGCGCTCCGCCCAGGGCCAGCAACGCACCGGCCAGCCAGGCCCCGAGGCTGCGAGGCAAGCGGATCTCCCAAACGATGGCCGATGCGGTCCCTGACTGCGCCGCGATCGGCTCCCAACCCGCGCTGCCCACGCCCAGGCCGAGTGACAGCAGCAGCAAGGACGCAGCCGCGAGCGTCAGCCCGAGCCAGGCGGTGGCGCGTGCGCTCATGGTCCTTGCACCTTGAGGCGGCCCTGGATGCAGTCCACCATCAAGCGCGCGCCCTCGGCCAGGCGAGGGCCGGGTCGCACCAGCACGTCGGACTGCTCGGGCGTGAACCCGCAAACGCGACCCTCGCGCAGCGCGCGCAAGCCGGACCAGCCCGGGCGGCGGGATAGATCACCTGAGGCACGGTCGGTCACCATGACCACCTGCGGGTCGGCGCGCACGATGAACTCGGGGTTCAGCTTGGGAAACGGCCCCAGCGCGCCCACCACCACGTTGGCCGCTCCCACACGTGCCAGCAACTGGCCGATGAAGGAGGACTCGCTGGCCGCATAAGGTGCGCTACTCACCTCGAAGTACACGCGCACGCCTCGCTGCGCGGGTGGCAATGCGCGGGCTGCGGCTGCCAGCTCGCTTTCAACCCGCTGCAGGAGGGCCGGCCCGCGTCCATCACCCAGCACCTGATCGAGCTGGCCAACCACCCGGCGAAAGTCCTCCAGCGTGCGTGGCTCCATTGCCAGCACCTTCAGTCCGAGGGACTCCAGCCGCGTGATGGCACGCGTGGAGGCCGCGGCCAGCACCAGGTCCGGCCGCAGCGCGAGGATCGACTCGACCTGGGCGTCATCCAGCCCGCCGACATGGGGCAAGGCGCGCACGGACTGGGGCCAGTTCGAATAAGTGTCCACCCCCACCAGCCGTTCGCAGGCGCCCAGGGCGCACACCGTCTCCGTGAGGGAAGGCAGGAGCGAGACGATGCGCTGGGGCGGCAATGCGAGGGTGGCGGACACCCCACGGTCGTCGGTGAGCGTCGTGCCCGCCGCGAGCGCGTGACCGGGCACCCAGCAGGCGAAAGCAGCCAGACCCGCGGCGACGGCGGCGCGCCAAGCCGCCATGATCACGCTGGCATGTTCAGCCATGACGGCGGCTCCAGTCCAGGATGATGCGGTGCATCTGCTCGACGCCATCGGTCAGGGCCGCGGGCCCGGGCTGCAGGATGTCGGCCGACTTGATCTCGAACAGTTGCTGGTTTCGCACGGCGGGGACGTCCTGCCAACCGGGCCGAGCAGCCACCCGCTCAGGGCGAAACTTCTTGCCACACCAGGAGCCCATCACGATGTCCGGGTGGCGGCGCACGATCTCGACGGGGTCCTGCACGATGCGGTCCTTGCCCAGGGGCTCGCGCGAGAGCTCAAGGAAACAGTCATCGCCCCCGGCGATCGCGAGCAACTCGCTGACCCACCGGATGGCGCTGATCGGCGGTTCGTCCCACTCTTCAAAGAACACGCGGGGCCGGCGTGGCAGGGCCCTGGCAGCCTCGCCAATCTGCTTCAGGCGCGCGCGCATGCTGTCGATCAGCGTCTGGCCGCGTTCGGCCTGGCCCACGAGGGCGGCCACCTGCCACAGCATCGAGAAAATCTCCTCGACGCCGCGCTGGTTGAACACCGTGACCTGCACGCCCTGCTTCACCAGCGCGCTGGCAATGTCGGCCTGCAGGTCAGAAAAGCCAAACACGCAGTCTGGCTCGAGCGCCAGGATCTTGTCGATCTTGGCGCTCAGGAACGCGCTGACCCGGGGCTTCTCGTCGCGGGCCCGGCGAGGCCGAACCGTGTAGCCAGAGATGCCCACGATGCGCGCCTCTTCCCCCAGCAGATACAGCCACTCGGTCGTCTCCTCGGTGAGGCAGACGATGCGCTGGGGGCTCAGGGGCGAGGCGGCCATCGCGTCGAGCTTACTGGGGTTGCCAGCGCAGGGTGAGGTACAGCGCTCGGCCCGGCTGGTTGTACCCGTAGGTGGTCTCGTAGGCCCGATCGGTCAGATTGTTCAACTTGGCCTGCACGCTCAGGTCACGGGCCAAGCGCCAAGTGGCGTGCACGTCGACAACGGTGTAGGCGTCCAGGGGCCGGGTGTTGGCCGTGTTGTCGAAGCGCGAGCCCACCTGCAGCACCGAGCCGCCAAACGACCAGGCGCCCTCGCGCCACTCGGCACCCAGCGTGCCCTGGTGCTGCGAGCGGCGAGGCAGCAGCTTGCCACTCACTTCGTCTCGCGGGTCCAGCGCCTCAAGCGAGGCGCGCAACGAGAGGCGGTCGATTCGACCCGTATACCCCAGCGTCCAGCCGTCGATGCGCGCACGCCCGACGTTCTCGGTGGCGGAGCCGCTCCAGGCGATCATGTCCCGGATACGGTTGTCGAAATACACCAGCCGGACATCGTGCGCGCCCGCGGACCAGGCCAGGCCCAGGTCCCGGTTGCGGCCGCGCTCAGGGCGCAGACTGGGGTTGCCGCTGCCGTAGGGGTAGTACAGGTCGTTGAACGAAGGCGCCACGAAGGTCGTGCCGTACGAGCCGTGCACCCGCCAGTTCGGTGCGAAACGCCAGCCGTAGCCGGCGAAGCCGGTGTCGCGGGTACCGAATTGCGAATTGCGGTCACGCCGTGCATTGAGCTGCCAGCTGTGGTCACCCGACTGCCCGTTCAGGCCGGCGAAGCCGGCATCGATGGTGCGCCGTTTCACGTCGTAGGCGATCGAGCTGTCGACCTGCTGCACGCGCTGCTCTACACCCGCCAGCACGAGCCCCGCCGGCGTCACGACGGTGTTCTGCCAGGTCCACTGCGTCTGGGTGGTCTTGACCGGGTCTGGATACTGGGCTACCACGGGACGGTTGCTGTCCTCGCTTTGGCTCACGCGCAACTCGGTCTGCCAGTCCGGACGCAGTCGACCTTTCAACCCGGCCTGCGCCAACGACGCCCGCAGCACGCTGCGGGCGTTCAGGTTGGGGCTGGAATCGTCGAAGTGGCCGATGGCGTCGGAATACAGGACGGACGCGTCGGCCGACCAGTCGCGGCTGATCGCGTAGCGCAGCGACGCGTTGGCCGCGTTCTGGCGAAACGGGTCGCGGTCGACGTTGTAGGAGCCATCCGGCTCGCGCGCGTTGGCGCTGGAGAATCCCCGCTCCACACTTCGTTGCACACCCAAGGTGTAGCGCACGTCACCCTCTCCACCGGATGCGCCGGTACTGGCTTGGGCGTGGCCGTAGCTGCCGGCCGCCACGCTGGCATAGGGGTGAAAGCCGCTCTTGGCTCGGCGGGTGAACACCTGCACCACACCACCCACGCCATCACTGCCATACAGGGCAGACGCCGGGCCCTTGAGCACCTCGATCCGCTCGATGGATTCCACGGGCAGGGTCTCCCACACCGGCGTGCCGGAAGTGGCCGACCCGAGACGCACGCCGTCCACGAGCAGGAGGGTGTGCCGCGCCTGCGTGCCGCGGATGAACACGCTGGAGAACTGGCCCAGGCCTCCGTTGCTGGAAAACTGCACGCCCGCCTCGCGGGCCAGCAGCTCGGGCAGGGTGCGCGCGGTCGAGGCTTCGATGGCGGCGCGCTCGATCACGCGCACCTCGCTCACCAGATCGTCGCTGCGGGTGTCCATCCGGGTCGCGGTGACGACGGTCGGTGGCAAGGTGGGGGTCTGGGCGCCAGCCAGCGCGCAGGCGCAAAGGCCCAGGGCGAGCGCGCACGGACGCACGCGCGGCACGGAAATCACACGAATCTTCATGAGGAACTGACAGTGGATCGGCCCGCACCGGCTTCCCCGCCAGTGCATTGGGCGTTACGGCGGCAGCCCGCTCGCGCGCGCTGTCGCCACCTCGTTGGCCGGTATCCGGGCTGGCGGATCGCCCTCATCGCCTTCCCAGGCCCGTGAAGGACCCAGTGGCACATCGTGATGAGGGCGGGCGTACATCCAAAGATCTACGCGCTCCGCTTACCGTTGCGGGGGCAGCGCAGGTTGGGCCCCGAGGGGCCTTCCTGCTTCCCGTTGAACTGCGGCATGAGAACCACCCCGCGAGCACCAACGGGCGGATTC
>JBEEIS010000068.1:0-14443 GCA_041169755.1 Pseudomonadota bacterium
GCGAGTGGGCCAGCGCCGTCACCCTCACCGTCTCGCCGGCCGCCGCCGGCGCCGTCAGCGGCTACCGGCTGCTGGCCTTCTATCCCTGAATCACCACTTCGCATAGCAAAGGCAACAAGACCATGGCCGCCGTCATCTGTGGATCGCTCGCGTTCGACACCATCATGAACTTCGAGGGCCGCTTCTCCCAGCAGATCCTGCCGGAGCAGCTCCACATCCTCAACGTGTCCTTCCTGGTGCCCACGCTGCGCCGCGACTTCGGCGGCTGCGCCGGCAACATCGCCTATGCGCACAAGCTCCTGGGGGGCAACCCGCTGCCCATGGCCACCGTGGGCAACGACGGCGACGACTACCTCGCGCGCCTCAAGCAGCTGGGCATCAGCGCCGAGTTCGTGCGCAAGGTGACCGACACCTACACCGCGCAGGCGATGATCATGACGGACCTGGACAACAACCAGATCACCGCCTTCCACCCCGGCGCGATGATGCAGGCGCACATCACCCGCATCGAGGCGCACCCCGATATCAAGCTGGGCATCATCTCGCCCGACGGCCGTGACGCCATGCTGCAGCACGCCGAGCAGTTCAAGGCCGCCGGCATTCCCTTCGTGTTCGACCCGGGCCAGGGCCTGCCGATGTTCGACGGCAAGGAGCTGGCGAATTTCATCGACCAGTCCACCTGGGTGACCGTCAACGACTACGAGGGCAAGATGCTGTCCGAGCGCACCGGCTGGACGAGCGCCGAGATCTCGCGCCGCGTGCAGGGTCTGGTGGTGACGCTGGGCGGCGAAGGCTGCGAGGTCTGGATCGACGGCGAGAAGACCGTGGTGCCCCCGGTGAAGGCCGCGGCCGTGGTCGACCCCACCGGCTGTGGCGACGCCTGGCGTGGCGCGCTGCTGCATGGCCTGGAGCAGGGCTGGTCACTCGCGAAATGCGCCGAGTTGGGCAACAAGGTCGGCGCGATCAAGATTGCCAGCCGGGGGCCACAGAATTACAGCCTCTGAGCGGCTGCGCCCCTCAAGCAAGCACACACCTCAACCCCGAAAACCGAAAAGGAGACCTCATGTTTTCACACATCATGGTGGGCAGCGCCGACCTGGAACGTTCACGCCGCTTTTACGACGCCGTCCTGGGCACGCTGGGCATCAAGCCCGGTGCAGTCGATCGGCATCGCGTGTTTTGGCGCTCGCCCGCAGGCGTGTTTGGCGTGACGCTCCCGATCAACGGCGAGCCAGCCACCGTGGGCAATGGCGGCACCTTGGGTTTTGCTTGCACTTCGCCCGAGCAGGTGCAGGCTTGGCATGCTGCGGGGTTGGCCAGTGGCGGTGTGACCTGCGAAGACCCGCCCGGCATTCGCCAGGGCCCTGCGGGCCAGCTCTATCTGGCCTATCTGCGGGACCCGGATGGCCACAAGCTGTGCGCCACCTACCGCTACCCCAAGGCCTGAACGGCAGGTCCAAGCGCTAGGGCCATGATGCGGGCCCTGACAAACGAGGATGGGTGGCTGCTGGCGCGTATGCGGCTCAGGCCTGAACGCGCCGGCGCTCCCGCCACGCCAGCCACTCGCCCACCATGCCCTTGCGGAAGGCCAGGACGCAGATCACGAAGATCACGCCGATGATCACCGTGACCCAGGCGCCCACCTTGTCCGCCAGCAGGTTCTGCAGGCCGATCACGATGGTGGAGCCCAGCACCGGACCGAAGAAGGTGCCTACCCCGCCCAGCAGGCTCATGAGGATCACCTCGCCCGACATCGACCAGTGCACGTCGGAGAGCGAGGCAAAGCCCATCACCACCGTCTTCATGCCACCGGCCAGACCCGCCAGGGCCGCGGACAGCACGAAGGCCATCAGCTTGTAGCGATCCACCTCGTAACCCAAGGAGATGGCGCGGGGCTCGTTCTCGCGGATCATCTTGAGCACCTGGCCGAAGGGCGAGGTGACGATGCGCAGGATCGCCAGGAAGCAGGCGGCAAACACCGCCAGCACCACGTAGTACAGGGTGAGGTCGTCCGACAGCGACAGCGCCCCGAACAGCGCGCCGCGCGGCACGCCTTGCAGGCCATCCTCGCCGCCGGTGAAGGGCGCCTGCAGCGCGATGAAGAACACGATCTGCGCCAGCGCCAGAGTGATCATGGCGAAGTAGATGCCCTGACGGCGAATGGCGATCAGGCCCACGATCAGCCCCAGGAAGGCGCCGGTGGCCAGGCCCGCCAGCACGCCCAGCTCGGGCGTCCAGCCCTGGGCCTTGACGAACCAGCCGGTGACATAGGCCGCACCGCCGAAGAAGGCCGCATGGCCGAAGGACAGCAGGCCGGTGAACCCGAGCAGCAGGTTGAAGGCGCAGGCAAACAGCGCGAAGCACAGAAGCTTCATGCCGAACACCGGGTACAGGCCTAGGAACGGTGCCGCGACGGCCAGCGCCAGCAGCACGAGGTAGGTGAGGGAGGTGGTGCGGGAGGACATGTCAGGCCTCTTTTCCGAAGAGGCCGGCTGGCCGCAAGACCAGCACGATGGCCATGATCACGAAGACCACCACATTGGAGGCCTCCGGGTAGAACACGCGGGTGAAGCCCTCGATCACGCCCAGGCCCAGGCCGGTCACGACCGAGCCCAGGATGGACCCCATGCCGCCGATCACGACCACCGCGAACACCACGATGATCAGGTTGGACCCCATGAGGGGTGTGACCTGGATGATGGGCGCAGCCAGCACGCCCGCCAGGGCCGCGAGGGCGGCGCCCGCGCCGTAGGTCAGCATGACCATCAGCGGCACGTTCACGCCGAAGGCTTGCACCAGCTTGGCGTTCTCCGTGCCAGCGCGCAGGTAGGCGCCCAGTCGGGTGCGCTCGATCAGGTACCAGGTGCCCAGGCACACGACGAGAGAAGCAACCACCACCCAGGCTCGGTAATTGGGCAGCACCATGAAGCCCAGGTTGGTGGCGCCAGACAGGGCTTCGGGTACGGGGTAGGACTGGCCCGAGACGCCGTACTGGTCACGGAAGACGCCTTCCAGGATCAGCGACAGGCCGAAGGTCAGGAGCAGACCGTACAAGGGGTCGAGCCCGTACAGCCGTTTGAGAAAACTGCGTTCGATGACCACCCCGAGCGCACCCACCATCAGGGGGGCGAGCACGAGCGAGGCCCAGTAATTGACCCCCCATTTTTCCAGCATGATCCAGGACGCGAAGGCGCCCACCATGTACAGGGCGCCGTGCGCGAAGTTCACGATGTCCAGCAGGCCGAAGATCACGGCCAGGCCCAGACTGAGCATGGCGTAGAAGGCGCCGTTGACCAGGCCAAGCATCAGTTGGCCCAGGAAGGCCTGGATCGGGATGCCGAAGATTTCTGTCATGGGGAGTGGGAGTCATGGCGCGCCGGCGCTGCAGGAGGCAGCGCGCGGCGCGGGCAGGGTGGGTTCAGGCGATCACTTCCAGAGGGCGCACTTGCTCTCGGCCTTGGTGGTCCAGGCCTCTTCGCCCTTCATCACCTGGACCACGTTGTAGTAGTCCCAGGGTTCGACCGACTTGTCCGGCGACTTGACCTGCATCAGGTACATGTCGTGGATCACGCGGCCGTCGGCGCGAACATAACCGCCCTTCATGAAGATGTCGTTGAACTTGGCTTTCTTCAGGTGGGCCAGCACTTTCTCAGCGTCGTCGGTGCCGGTGGCTTTGACTGCGTTGAGGTATTGCAGGGTGGCAGAGTAGTCGGCGGCCTGGATGGAGGAGGGCATACGCTTCATCTTCTCGAAGAAGCGGCGGGCCCAGGCGCGGGTCTCGGCGTTCTGGTTCCAGTACCAGCTATCGGTGAGGTACATGCCCTGGGTGGTCTTCAGGCCCAGCGAGTGGATGTCGTTGATGAACACCAGCAGGCCGGCCAGCTTCATCGTCTTGGTGATGCCGAACTCGTTAGCTGCCTTGATGGAGTTGATGGTGTCGCCGCCGGCGTTGGCCAGACCCAGGATCTGGGCCTTGCTGCCCTGTGCCTGCAGCAGGAAGGAGGAGAAGTCGCTGGCGTTCAGCGGCGCGCGCACGGCGCCGGCCACGGTACCGCCGGCAGCCTGCACCACGCGGGTGGTGTCGGCCTGCAGCTGATGGCCGAAGGCGTAGTCGGCGGTCAGGAAGTACCAGCTCTTGCCGCCGGCCTTCACCACGGCGTTACCCGTGCCCTTGGCCAGGGCGGTGGTGTCATAGGCCCAGTGCAGGGTGTAGGGGGTGCACTGGTCGTTGGTCAGCGCCGAGGTGGCGGCACCGATGGCGATGAAGGGCTTTTTCTTCTCGGCGGCCACCTTGGCCATGGCCAGGTTGGTGCCGGAGTTGGTGCCGCCAATCAGCATGTCCAGGCCCTGGGTGTCGAACCACTCGCGTGCCTTGGTGGCGGCGACGTCGGGCTTGTTCTGGTGGTCGGCGGAGACGATCTCGATCTTCTTGCCGTTGATGGCGCCGCCCATGTCGGCGATGGCCATGCGAATGGCTTCGACACCGCCCTGGCCGTCGATGTCGGCGTAGACGCTGGACATGTCGGTGATGATGCCGATGCGGATCACGTCACCGGAGACCTGGGCCTGCACGGGCAGGGAGGCTGCGAACAGGCCACAAGCGGCGAGGCTGCAGGCAGCGGCGATTTTCTTGAGTTTCATGGGGGACTCCTTCTTTCTTTGAACAAAACGGGTCGCGGCGCGTCAGACGCCGAGGTACTCCTGCAGCATGGACTGGTTGTCCTGCAGCTGGTCCTGCGTGAACTCACGCACGATCTTGCCGTGCTCCATCACGTAGAAGCGGTCGGCCAGGGGGGCAGCGAAGCGGAAGTTCTGTTCCACCAGCACGATGGTGTAGCCCTTGGCCTTGAGCTGGCGGATCATCTCCGCAAGCTTTTGCACGATGACCGGGGCCAGGCCCTCGGAGATTTCGTCCAGCAGCAGCAGGCGCGCGCCGGTACGCAGGATGCGGGCGACGGCCAGCATCTGCTGTTCACCGCCTGACAGGCGCGTGCCGGGACTGGCGGCGCGCTCCTTGAGGTTGGGGAACATGTCGTAGATCTCGTCCACGCTCATGCCGCCCTCGCCCACGACGGGTGGCAGCATCAGGTTTTCCTCGGCCGATAGGCTGGCGAAGATGCCGCGTTCCTCGGGGCAGTAGCCCACGCCCAGGCGTGCGACCTTGTGCGGCGGCAGCTTGATGACCTCTTGCCCACGGACCTGGATGGAGCCGGTTCGCCGGCCCGTCAGGCCCACGATCGCACGCATGGTGGTGGTGCGCCCGGCGCCGTTGCGACCGAGCAGGGACACGACCTCGCCCTCGCGCACGCTCAGGTTGACGCCATGCAGCACGTGGGATTCGCCGTACCAGGCGTGGAGGTTTTCGATCTTCAGCAGGTCCTGAGCCATCTCAGTGCGCTCCCTGCAGCTCGGTATCGGCCGAACCCATGTAGGCCTCGATCACCAGCGGGTTCTTCGAGACCTCGGCATACGGTCCGTCGGCGATGACCGCGCCCCGCTGCAGCACGGTGATGCGGTCGGCGATGGAGGACACCACGTTCATGTTGTGTTCGACCATCAGGATGGTGCGACCGATGGAGACCTTCTTGATCAACTGCGTGACGCGGCCGACGTCTTCATGGCCCATGCCCTGGGTGGGTTCGTCCAGCAACATGAGGTCGGGTTCGAGGGCCATGGTGGTGGCTAGCTCCAGGGCGCGCTTGCGGCCATACGGCAGGTTGACGGTGAGTTCGTCGGCGAAGTCCTGAAGGTCCACGTCGTGCAGCAGCTGGTGGGCGCGTTCGTGCAAGTGATGCAGGGAGGACTCGGGCTTCCAGAAGTGAAACGAGGTGCCCAGGTTGCGCTGCAGGGCGGCGCGCACGTTTTCCAGAACGGTCATGTGCGGGAACACCGCCGAGATCTGGAAGGAACGCACGATGCCCCGGCGGGCGGTTTGCGCGGGCTTCTCGTGGGTGATGTCCACGCCACGGTAGGTGATGGTGCCGCGGGTGGGGGGCAGGAATTTCGTGAGCAGGTTGAAGAAGGTGGTCTTGCCCGCGCCGTTGGGGCCGATCAGCGCATGGATGTGGCCGCGCCTGACCTTTAGGTCGACATGGTTGACTGCCACGAAGCCCTTGAACTCCTTGGTCAGGCCTTGTGTTTCCAGGATGAACTCGTCCGCCACATTCCGCTCCCGTATCCGATGGCGCACCCATGAATGAGTGCCTTTTTGCTTAGTTCCGACTGTAAGAGTGCATGGCGCCTTGCACCACGGGGGGAACCCCTTAGGCAATAGCCCACTGCCGGGGTGGGCTATCGGGCTCACATGTTTCGACGGTACTGGCCGCCCACCTCAAAGAGGGCGTGGGTGATCTGGCCCAGTGAGCACACACGCACCGCGTCCATCAGCACCTCGAACACATTGGCGTTGTCGATCACGGCGCGCTGCAGGCGGGCCAGCGTCGCAGGGGCCGTGTCGGCGTGGCGCGCATGGAAGTCCTGCAGGCGCTGCAGCTGGTTGCGCTTTTCGTCCTCGGTGGAGCGGGCCAGTTCCAGCTTTTCGGGGATCGGGTCGCCCTTGGGGTTGCGGAAGGTGTTGACGCCGATGATCGGCAGCTCGCCGGTGTGTTTGAGCATCTCGTAATGCATGCTCTCGTCCTGGATGCGGCCCCGCTGGTAGCCGGTTTCCATGGCGCCCAGCACGCCGCCGCGTTCGGCGATGCGCTCGAACTCGGCGAGCACCGCTTCTTCGACCAGCTCGGTCAGTTCCTCGATGATGAAGGCGCCCTGGCTGGGGTTCTCGTTCTTGGCCAGGCCCCACTCCCGGTTGATGATCAACTGGATGGCCATCGCACGGCGCACGCTGTCCTCGGTGGGCGTGGTGATGGCTTCATCAAACGCGTTGGTGTGCAGCGAGTTGCAGTTGTCGTAGATCGCGATCAGCGCTTGCAGCGTGGTGCGGATGTCATTGAACTGGATCTCCTGCGCGTGCAGGCTGCGCCCCGAGGTCTGGATGTGGTATTTGAGCTTTTGCGAGCGCTCGTTGGCACCGTACTTCTCCTTCATGGCCACCGCCCAGATGCGGCGCGCCACGCGGCCCATCACGGTGTATTCCGGGTCCATGCCGTTGGAGAAGAAGAAGGACAGATTGGGTGCGAAGTCGTCGATGTGCATGCCCCGCGCCAGGTAGGCTTCCACGAAGGTGAAGCCGTTGGACAGGGTGAAGGCCAGCTGCGAGATCGGGTTCGCTCCGGCCTCGGCGATGTGATAGCCCGAGATCGACACCGAGTAGAAATTGCGCACTTCGTGATGCACGAAGTACTGGGCGATGTCCCCCATCACCTTCAGGCTGAACTCGGTGGAGAAGATGCAGGTGTTCTGGCCCTGGTCTTCTTTCAGGATGTCGGCCTGCACCGTGCCGCGCACATTGGCCAGTACCCAGGCGCGGATCTTGGCGGCCTCGGTGTCGGTGGGCTCGCGGCCGTTGTCGGCCTTGAACTTGTCGATCTGCTGGTCGATGGCCGTGTTCATGAACATGGCCAGGATGCTGGGCGCCGGGCCGTTGATGGTCATGGACACCGATGTGGTGGGCGCGCACAGGTCAAAGCCCGAATACAGCACCTTCATGTCGTCCAGCGTGGCGATGGACACGCCGGAGTTGCCGACCTTGCCGTAGATGTCGGGTCGCTCGTCGGGGTCGTTGCCATAGAGCGTGACCGAGTCGAAGGCGGTGGACAGGCGCTTGGCCGGCAGGCCTTCGGACAGCAGCTTGAAGCGGCGGTTGGTGCGGAAGGGGTCGCCCTCGCCCGCGAACATGCGGGTCGGGTCTTCGTTCTCGCGCTTGAAGGCGAAGGTGCCCGCGGTGTAGGGGTAGCTACCGGGGACGTTGTCCAGCATCAGCCACTTGAGGATCTCGCCGTGGTCTTCGTAGGACGGCAGGGCCACCTTGCGGATGGTGGTGCCCGAGAGCGATTTCGTGGTGAGTGCGGTACGGATTTCCTTGTCGCGGATCTTGACCACGTACTCGTCGCCGGCGTAGGCCTGCTGCATGGCGGGCCACTGCTGCAGCAGGCGCCGGGCGTCGGCGTCCAGGCGCTCCTGGCGCTTGGCGGCCAGGTCCAGGGCGGCTTCGGCGGCGGGGGCGCGATCGGGTTTGTCCACCTTGAGCATCGCGGCCGCGGCCTGCAGCTGCTGGATCTCGCGCGCCAGGGTGGCCTGGGCGCGGGTGCGCTTCTTGTAGCCGCGCACCGTGTCGGAGATCTCGGCCAGGTAGCGGGTACGCGCCGGCGGCACGATGGGCGTCTGGTTGGTGCTGTGACGCACGTCCACGCGCGGCAGGCGGCCGTCCTTCAGGTGCAGGCCCAGGGCCTGCAGGCGGACCTTCAGGGCCTGGTACAGGGCGGTGACGCCATCGTCATTGAAGCGGGCCGCCATGGTGCCGAAGACCGGCATCTGCTCGGTGGGCGTGGTCCAGGCTTCCTGGTTACGTTGCACCTGCTTGGCCACATCGCGCAGGGCATCGGCTGCGCCCTTGCGATCGAACTTGTTGATTGCGACGAATTCGGCGAAATCGAGCATGTCGATTTTTTCGAGCTGGCTGGCGGCGCCGAATTCGGGCGTCATGACGTACATCGGCACATCGACGTGCGGCACGATGGCGGCATCGCCCTGGCCGATACCCGACGTTTCGACCACGATCAGGTCGAAGCCTGCGGCCTTGCAGGCCGCGACCACGTCGGGCAGAGCCGCTGAAATTTCGGAGCCGAAATCACGTGTGGCCAGCGAGCGCATGAAGACGCGGGGCCCCTGGCTCCAGGGGTTGATCGCATTCATGCGGATGCGGTCGCCCAGGAGGGCGCCGCCGCTCTTGCGGCGTGAGGGGTCGATGGAGATCACGGCCACGCGCATCGCGTCGTCCTGGTCCAGGCGAAGGCGGCGAATGAGTTCATCGGTGAGCGAGGATTTGCCCGCACCGCCGGTACCTGTGATGCCCAGGACCGGCACCTGGCGCTTGGCAGCGGCAGCCTGTACCTGCTTGACCAAGGCGGGGTTGGCCGTGCCGTTCTCGATGGCAGTGATCAATTGCGCCAGTGCCCGCCAGGCCATCTCGCCATGGCCCTGGATAGCCTCGGCGGTCTGGGGGGCATGCGCGCTCAGGTCCTGGTCGCAGCGCATCACCATCTCGCCGATCATGCCCTGCAGGCCCATGCGCTGGCCGTCCTCAGGGCTGTAGATGCGGGTCACGCCGTAGTCTTGAAGTTCGCGGATCTCGGCGGGCACGATCACGCCACCGCCGCCGCCAAAGACCTGGATGTGACCGCCCCCGCGATGGCGCAGCAGGTCGACCATGTACTTGAAATATTCGACGTGGCCGCCCTGGTAGGAACTGATGGCGATGCCTTGCACGTCTTCCTGGAGGGCTGCGGTGACGACCTCGTCGACGCTACGGTTGTGACCCAGGTGGATGACCTCGGCGCCCATGCCTTGCAGGATGCGCCGCATGATGTTGATGGCGGCGTCGTGCCCGTCGAAAAGGCTGGCGGCGGTGACGAAACGCACCTTGTGCGTGGGGCGGTAGTCGGCCAGGGCCTTGTATTCGGCTGACAGGTCGGTCATGAGGGTCTCCTGAACCCGCCAGCATAGTTGACGTTTACGTCAACGTCAATTCGCACAGGGATCCGGTGGGCATGAAAAAAGGCGTCCCGAGGGACGCCTTTTCCGTGGGCCTGTGCGCGCTTAACGCCCGTACAGCACCTGCGGCAGCCACATGCCGATCTCCGGGAAGATGTACAGCAGGAAGATCGCCACGACCTGGATGCCCATGAAGGGGAGCATGCCCGCGAAGATCTGGTTCAGCGTCACGTGCGGCGGACTCACCCCCTTCAGGTAGAAGGCGGCCATCGCCACCGGCGGGCTCAGGAAGGCGGTCTGCAGGTTCAGGGCGACCAGCAGGCCGAAGAACAACGGATCGACCCCGAAGTTGTCCAGCAAGGGGATGAAGATCGGCATGAAGATCACGATGATCTCGGTCCACTCCAGCGGCCAGCCCAGGATGAAGATGATCACCTGCGACAGGATCAGGAACTGGGTCTTGGTGAGGTTCATGGACATCACCCACTTTTCCACCAGTTCCTGGCCACCCAGGAGGGCGAAGGCTGCGGAGAAGATCGCGCTGCCCACGAACAGCCAGCACACCATGGCGCTGGTCTTGGCCGTCAACAGCACCGACTCCTTCATGGCCGACTCCAGCTTCGCCTGGCGGTAGGCCAGGATGGCCCATATCAGCACGCCGATCGCGCCGGCAGTGCCCAGGAGCATCGGCACCGGCGGGATACCGGCGCCCTGGTCCTTCAGGATGAACCACACGATGGAGATCAGTGCCGGGGCCCACAGCAGCAGCCACAGCGCAAAGATGCCGCCGCGGCCTGTAGAGCGCTTGTTGATCACGCCATAGACCGCTGCCAGCAGGTAGCCGCCGAAGGCACCCACCGCAGCCGCCTCGGTGGGCGTGGCCAGGCCCATCACGATGGAGCCCAGCACCGACAGGATCAGGATCACGAGCGGGAAGAAGCTCGCCAGCAGCATCTTGAAGATCTCGAGACGCTGGAACGTGAGCAGCGCATAGAGAGCGGCCAGGGCGATTGCCCCGACGCCCACGCCGGTCCAGTAGCCAGTGGTGGCCGGCGTGCGTTCCAGCGCCGCGGCGGTCATGGCAGTGGCTGCGCCTGGCTCCTTCACGCTGTTGTCCGAAGCGGCCGCCGCGCCAGGAGGCTCTTTCACGCTCGAGTCGGTACCGGGGGGCTCTTTGACACCCGCAGTGGCACCTGGGGGCTCCTTTACGCCGCCTTCCGCGCCAGGCGGCTCTTTCACGCCGGAATCGGCGCCCGGGGGTTCCTTCACGCCGGAATCTGCACTCGGGGGCTCCTTGACGCCGCTGCCTGCGGCCGTCGGCTCGGCCAGCCCGCCTGCAGGCGCTTCCTCGCGCGAAGCTTCTTCCTGGCCCGAAGGAGCCATCGTCGACACCTCCGGGACTTCTGCCGGGCGGGTGTTCAGATGCCAGGCCAGGCCCGCCACCAGCAGGAACACGATGGCAGGCAGCAGCGCGACGCTCAGCTGGCGGCGCAGAAAGCCGGGCTCGGCGTCGGCCACGCGGGCGCCACGCAGCAGGCCGGGCACGGCCAGGTTGGACACGCCTTGCGAGATCCGCTCCAGCGGCGCCGGCAGCGGCACGAAGCGCTGTTCCGCGGAGAGCGGCGGCATCAGGTTCGGCTTGAGCTTGGCCAGGATGATCACGTACAGGATGTACAGGCCCGCGAGCATCAGGCCCGGGAAGAAGGCGCCTGCATACAGCTGCACCACTGAAACGCCAGCGGTTGCGCCATAGACGATCAGCAGCACCGAGGGCGGGATCAGGATGCCCAGGCAGCCGCCGGCCGTGATGGCGCCTGCGGAGACCCGCACGTCATAGCCGCCCTTGAGCATCTGAGGCAAAGCCAGCAGGCCCATGAGCGTGACCACTGCACCGACGATGCCGGTGGCCGTCGCGAACACCGCGCAGGTAAAGAGGGTGGCCACCGCCAGCGAGCCCGGCACACGGGCCAGCGCCAGGTGCAGGCTCTTGAACAACTTGTCGATCAGGTTGGCCCGTTCGACCAGGTAGCCCATGAACACGAACAGGGGAATCGAGATCAGGACGTCGTTGCCCATGACCTTGAAGGCCGACTGCACCATCAGCGTGAGCGTCTTGCCGGTGTCCCGGTCGTACGCCAGCCAGGTAAAGATCATGCCCATGCCCATGAGGGTGAAGGCGGTGGGAAAGCCCAACATGATGGCCACGACCACCAGCGCCAGCATCATCAGGCCGAGGTGACCGCTGACGATCTTGTCGGCGGCCAGCAGCATCACCCCGGTACCGGCGATGATGATCGCCATCAGGATGAAGCCGAACCAGAGTTCCTTGCGGATCTTGATCATCGTGCAGCTCCCTTGCCGGCGGCATCGTCGATGCCCACCATTTCCTTGAGCTTGTCGACGTCCACTTCTTCGACGTCTTCCTCGCGCGAGGGCCATTGCCCGTCACGAATGCACTGCATGCAGCGCACGATTTCCACCAGTCCTTGCAGCAGCAGCATCAGGCCGGCCACCGGGATCATGAACTTGAAGGGGTACAGGGGCAGCGGCGTGGCCGAAAAGGTGCTCTCGCGGATCGCGATCGACTCCTGCGCGAAAGTCCAGCCGGCCCAGGTCAGGGCCACGATGCCGGGCAGGAAGAACAGCACGTACAGGATCAGGTCGACCCAGGCCTGCGTGCGCTGCTCGAAAAAGCCATAGAGCACGTCGCCACGCACATGCCCGTTCTTGGCCAGGGTATAGGCGCCGGCCAGCATGAACAGCGTGCCGTACATCTGAATCTGCGCGTCGAGCGCCCAGTCATGCGGGGTGTTGAGCACGTAGCGCGAAAACACCTCCCAGGCAATCAGGCAGGTGAGCGCAACGATCAGCCAGGCGAAGGTCTGTCCCAGGCGGGTGGAGGCTCGGTCCACCGCCATCAATATATTTTTCATGTCGTCCTCCCTCGGCCCCACACACGGGCCGCATCACGAAAAAAGGGGCCGCCGGTGTGACCCGGCAGCCCCAGGCTGAAAGCCTGTGGATCAGGCCTTCTTGGCCGGCTGGCGGAAGTAGCGGTTCCAGGCCATCTTGAAGTCGACCATGTAGTCGTTCTGCCAAGCGCCGGCACGCTGCGCGAACACGCGCTGCGAATCCATGACCTTCTTGAACTGCGCGTTCTCCTTGGACTTGGCGTCGGTCACCTTGTCCCAGGCATCCAGCTGCGCCTTCAGGATGGAGTCGGGGGTCTTGTAGAAATTGACCTTGTCCTTGGTCTTGAGCTCGATGTAGTCCTGCGAGTTGCGGTGGATGGCCTTCCAGCTCATGTCGGCGCTGGCCGCCTGCACCGAGTAGTCGATGATGGCCTTGAGTTCACCGGGCAGCGCGTCGTACTTGCCCTTGTTGAACAGGATCTCGAACTGCTCGCCGCTCTGGTGGAAGGACTGCAGCATGCAGTTCTTGGCCACGTCGGCAAAGCCCAGCACGCGGTCAGACGAAGCGTTGTTGAACTCGGCTGCGTCGATCAGGCCGCGGTCCAGCGCGGGGACGATCTCGCCACCGGGCAGCGGGTTGACTGCCGTGCCCAGTTCCTTGAACACGTCAACGGCCAGACCGACGGTGCGGAACTTCAGGCCCTTGAGCTGGGCCACGTTGGCGATCGGCTTCTTGAACCAGCCCAGGGGCTGGGTGGGCATGGGGCCGTACAGGAAGGACACGACGTCGATGTTCAGCGACTTGTAGATCTCTTCCAGCAGGGCCTTGCCGCCGCCGTAGTAGTGCCAGGCCAGGACCATGTTGGGGTCCATGCCGAAGGCCGGGCCCGAACCCCACAGCGCCAGGGCAGTGTTCTTGCCGTAGTGGTAAGCCACCACGCCATGGCCGCCGTCCAGCGTGCCCTTGTTCACCGCGTCCAGCAACTGGAAGGCGGGCACGACAGCGCCAGCGGGCAGCACTTCGATCTTCAGGCGACCACCGGCCATGTCGTTCACCTTCTTGGCGAAGTCGTTGGCGTACTCGTGGAAGATGTCCTTGGCCGGCCAGGTGCTCTGAAAGCGCAAGGTGGTGGTCTGGGCCATGGCGATCATCGGCGCCGACATGGCGCCGGCAGCAACGGCCGCGCCCTTGAGGAGGCCGCGGCGGCCGGTGGTGGTCTGGGTCATAAAAGGTCTCCTTGGAGGTTTACTGAATACAAACGGCAAATTGTCTCGATGAAACCCAGGGCCAAAGCAGAGGGTTTTTACGTACAAAGCCCCTTTGGAACAGAAAAAGCGCGCGCCAGACAGGGCACCGCCTTTTTGCGATTCCAAAGATGCTGAAGGGAGATTATGTCGGCTCGTGCAAAATCTGCCCCATGACTCAGGATATTTCCCCCATCCCGGCGGCCGGATACGCCGGCGACATCAGTCCGCAGCAGGCTTGGGCCTGGGTGCAAGCTGGGCAGGCCGTCTTGGTCGATGTGCGCAGCGATGCCGAGCGGGAATGGGTGGGCTTCGTTCCCGGCGCAGTGGCCTTGGCCTGGAAGCAATGGCCGGGTATGGCGATCAACCCGGAGTTTGACGCCGGCATCGTGGCGGCAGCGGCGGGCAAACCTGCCCTGGTGCTGCTGTGCCGCAGCGGCGTGCGCTCGATCGCGGCGGCCAGGCGCGCAACCGAACTGGGCGTGCAGGCCTACAACATCCTGGAAGGTTTCGAGGGCGATCCGGACCCGCAGGGCCATCGCGGCCGCATCGGTGGCTGGCGCATGCGCGGGCTGCCCTGGCGGCAAAACTAAACTCAAGCCCCCGAAGCCGCGCCACCAGCCCAGCCTCTTGCCGACCCGCAGCACCCTGCCTGCGCCCCCCCAATCCAAACCCTC
>JBEEIS010000069.1:0-6944 GCA_041169755.1 Pseudomonadota bacterium
GGTGACCACGTTCAGCAGGATGAGCACCACGAGCAGGCCCATGAAACCCATGATCAGCACGCGCTCGAGGCTGAGGATGCCTGCTGATAAGGCCAGCACCGCTCGCACGGGCGCTGCGACCCGCGCGGGGGTGTCCGACGGGGCGGCATCAGCGGAGTTTGCGGGAGTCATTCGATTCATTGTATATTGTATAAAATATGCATGTCAACGCGGATCGCAGCCCCCTCAAGCAGCACCGAACGCTCGCCAGTGCGGTGGCCGATCGTCTGCGCGAGCAGATCCTGAGCAGCGAATATCCCGCCGGCACCCAGTTGCGGCAGGATGCGCTGGCGGCCAGCTTCGGCGTGAGCCGTATCCCCGTGCGCGAGGCGCTGTTCCAGCTGGAAGCCGAGGGCCTGCTGCAGATGGTTCCTCACAAGGGCGCGGTGGTGACCGAGCTGTCGCCCGAAGAGGTCAATGACGTGTTCGATCTGCGCGTGATGCTCGAAACCCGCCTGTTTCGCGATTCCGCTGCACGCCTGACGGCTGAGGACTTCGCGGCCCTGGATACGGTGCAGGCCCGCTTTGATGTCGCTATTCAGGAGCGCGACCTGGCCCAGTGGGGCGTGCTGAACCAGCAACTGCATGCTGCTCTGTACGCGCGCGCGCAGCTGCCGCAAACCAGTGCGGTGGTGGCTGCCTTGCTGCAAAAAAGCGACCGCTACACCCGGGTTCAGTTGTCGTCGGATGCGGCGCGACAGCGCGCTGCCAGCGAGCATGCCGAGTTGATCGCACTGGCGCGGCAGGGCGAGGTGGAGGCCGCTTGCGCCTACCTGGCCGCCCACATTGAGGCGGTGCGCACCGACCTCTTGAACATGGTCAAGCGCCCGCTGGCCCAGCCAGCCAGCGCTGCGCCGCCGCCTCCAGCGCCTGCAGGTCGCCCGAGCTTTGCAGGGTGAGACGCCCGGCATGCGGGGCTGACCGCAGTCGCTGCGCCTCCTGCAGCAGCTGCCGTGTGCGGCGCGCGACCGGTGCTCCGGTTTCGAGTATGCGCACCTGAGGCCCTGCCAGCCGCTTGAAGTCGTCCATCGCGAAGGCGTAGTGGGTGCAACCGAGCACCAGCGTGTCGATCTGGCCGACCCGCGCGCCGAGTGGACCCAGGGCGTGGACATAGCGCTGACACAGGGCGGTCGTGCGCGCAGCGTCGCCGTCTTCGATGGCAGCGGCCAGGCCGTCGCAGGGCTGGAGCACGAAGTCGGTCGCTCCCACGATCGAGGCCTGCAACTGCGCGAACTTCTCGCTGGCCAGCGTGCCGCGCGTGGCCAGTACGCCCACGCGGTGCGTCTGGCTGCTGGCGGCGGCGGGTTTGAGGGCGGGCTCGACACCGACGATCGGACACTGCGGCCAGCGGGCCCGCAAGGCCTGGATCGCCGCGGCCGTGGCGGTGTTGCAGGCCACCACCAGCAGCTTGATGCCCCGGCGCTCGATCAGCTCCTGCGCGATGTGCTCGGCGCGTGCCAGGACGAAGTCTTCATCCCGCTCACCGTACGGCGCGTGGCCAGTGTCGGCCACATAGATGAAATCTTCGTCCGGCAGGGTGTGGCGCAGCGCGCGCAGGATACTCAGGCCGCCGATGCCGCTGTCAAAGACGCCAATAGGCGCGTCGGCGGACACGGGTCCGGGCGTCTGCTGCACGCCCGGCCTCAGGCGGCAGCGACCGGGATGTTCTTGAACTCGCCGGTGGCGATGCGCTTGCTCCATTCGGCCGGGCCGGTGATGTGGGCGCTGGTGCCACCGGCGTCGACCGCCACGGTCACAGGCATGTCCACCACGTCGAACTCGTAGATGGCTTCCATACCCAGGTCGGCGAAGCCCACCACCTGCGCGTGCTTGATCGCCTTGGACACGAGGTAGGCCGCGCCACCGACCGCCATGAGGTAGGCGCTCTTGTGCTTCTTGATGGACTCGATGGCGACCGGGCCGCGTTCAGCCTTGCCGATCATGGCGATGAGGCCGGTCTGCGCCAGCATGGTTTCGGTGAAGCCGTCCATGCGGGTGGCGGTGGTGGGGCCGGCGGGGCCGACGGCCTCGCCCTTGACCGGGTCGACCGGACCCACGTAGTAGATGACGCGGTTCTTGAAGTCCACCGGCAGCTTCTCGCCTTTGGTCAGCATGTCCTGGATGCGCTTGTGCGCGGCGTCGCGGCCGGTGAGCATCTTGCCGTTCAGGAGCAGGGTGTCGCCGGGCTTCCAGCTGGCGACTTCGGCGGGGGTGAGGGTGTTGAGGTCCACGCGCTTGGACTTTTTCGTGTCGGGCGTCCAGTCGACGTTGGGCCACAGGTCCAAGCTGGGCGGGTCGATGTAGGCGGGGCCTGAACCATCGAGTACGAAGTGCGCATGTCGGGTCGCCGCGCAGTTGGGGATCATGACCAAGGGCTTGGAGGCCGCGTGCGTGGGGTACATCTGGATCTTGACGTCCAGCACCGTGGTCAGGCCGCCCAGGCCCTGCGCGCCGATGCCCAGGGCATTGACCTTCTCGTACAACTCCAGGCGCAGTTCATCCACCTGCGTGAGCTTCTCGCCTTGGGCAGCACGAGCCTGCAGCTCGTACATGTCGATATCGTCCATCAGGCTTTGCTTGGCCATGAGGGCGGCCTTTTCGGCGGTGCCGCCGATGCCGATGCCCAGCATGCCCGGCGGGCACCAGCCGGCGCCCATGGTGGGCACGGTCTTGAGCACCCAGTCGACCACCGAGTCGCCGGGGTTGAGCATGACCATCTTGCTCTTGTTCTCAGAGCCGCCACCCTTGGCGGCCACGGTCACTTCCACCGTGTTGCCCGGGACGATCTCGGTGAAGATGACCGCGGGCGTGTTGTCCTTGGTGTTCTTGCGCGCGAACTGCGGGTCGGCAACGACCGAGGCGCGCAGCATGTTGTCCGGGTGGTTGTAGCCGCGGCGCACGCCTTCATTGATCGCGTCCTCGAGGCCGCCGGTGAAGCCAGTCCACTGCACGTCCATCCCCACCTTGAGGAAGACGTTGACGATGCCGGTGTCCTGACAGATGGGGCGGTGGCCCATCGCGCTCATCTTGCTGTTGGTCAGGATCTGTGCGATCGCGTCCTTGGCCGCCGGGCTCTGCTCGCGCTGGTAGGCGCGAGCCAGGTGGGCGATGTAGTCGGCCGGGTGGTAGTAGCTGATGTATTGCAGCGCGGCAGCAACGGATTCGATCAGGTCAGCTTGCGAGATGCGTGTGGTCATGGGACGGCTTATCTGGATGAGTCTGCCGCGATTATCCCCGCCGACGGGCCCCTCCTCGGCGGGGCTTTGCCGACCGCGACGGCGGCACGCGGGCTCATGCGCGTGAGCCTTCCCTTAGGGCGAAAGCTCGGCAACGCGCAAATGATTAGCAAATTGAAAATCAATGTGTCAGAAATGAAAATACCCGCCGGGCTGTGCCGCGGCGGGTATCGGTGTGTGCATCACTCCCCAATGGGGGAGTCGGGAATAGTCCCCTCGATCACTTGGCGATCAGGAAATCTTCCTTTTTCTTGCCAGCGGCGAGGTAGGGTTTCATCCAGTTGGGCGGCTGACCGCGGCCGCTCCAGAGTTCGCCATTGGGGCCTTTGTATTTGGGCGGCGTGGTCGTTCCCTTGTCAGCACGCGGGGTACGTCCGCGGCGGCCGCCGCCTTGGCCCGAACGGGCGCGCAGCTCGGCCATCACGTCGGCCGCGCTGTAACCCACGGCCTGGGCATCGGCCAGCCAGCCGGCGACCATGTGCTTGAGCTCGTCTTTCTTGCGGCTGTTGAATTTCTCGCTGGCCGCTTCCGCCAGTTTTTTCAGAGAGGCAAGGTCGATCTTGTCCAGGTCGATGTCGTTCAAGGTAGCTCCTTTTCCGTTGGCCATTTTTGTATCCTTTGTTGCCGGTAATTATGGAAATGCTTCCCGAAGGTCAGCTGCAGCAGGTGTGCTGTCCGGCAGATAATCGGGTTGAGCTTTAGATAATTTAGCGAAGCGGAGTATATATGGTTTTTTAGTTTGGGGTTGCTCATCTCCCGGGGCTTTAACATTTGAAAACCAGTTTGCTCGGCATATTCATGCCGTTATGGGGCTTAATCGGTCATGGAGCGGACCGAGTTGGATACCCTGGGGCCGGTGCAGGTGCCGCAGGATCGCCTGTGGGGGGCTCAAACTCAGCGGGCCTGCCAGCACTTTCGCATCTCCGACGAGCGGCCGCCGGCCGAGCTGATCGCGGCGCTGGCCCGGGTGAAGCGGGCGGCGGCCAGGGTGCACCGCCAGGCGGGGCGGATGGAGGCCCGCAAGGCGGGTGCGATCGAGGCGGCGGCCGACGAGGTGCTGGCGGGGCAGCACGCCGACGAATTCCCGCTGTCCGTCTGGCAGACCGGCTCGGGCACCCAGACTCACATGAACATGAATGAGGTGCTCGCCAACCGGGCCAGCGAGCTGCTGGGCGGGCCACGCGGGTCAGGGCGCCTGGTTCACCCGAACGACGATGTCAACCTGGGCCAGTCGTCCAATGATGTCTTTCCCACCGCGATGCATCTGGCGGCGCTGCAGGCCCTGCGCCAGCACCTGCTGCCGGCCCTTGACGCGCTGGCCGGGTCGCTGCAAGCGAAGTCCCGGGCGTACGCCGATATCGTGAAGATCGGACGGACCCACCTGCAGGACGCGACGCCCCTGACCCTGGGCCAGGAGTTCTCAGGCTACGTGGTGCAGCTGCAGCAGGCGCGCCGGCACCTTGAGGCGGGGTTACCGCACCTGCACGAACTGGCGTTGGGCGGTACCGCGGTGGGCACCGGCCTGAACGCACCACCGGGGTTCGGTGAGCGGGTGGCGGCCGAACTCGCTTGCGAGACCGGTTGGCCGCTGGTCAGCGCTCCCAACAAGTTCGAGGCGCTGGCTGCGTGCGACGCGCTGGTCCAGGCTCACGGTGCGCTCAAGGGGCTGGCGGCCAGCCTCACGAAGATCGCCAACGACATACGCTGGCTGGCCAGCGGCCCGCGCTGCGGCCTGGGCGAGCTGCGGCTGCCAGAAAACGAGCCGGGGTCGTCCATCATGCCGGGCAAGGTCAATCCGACTCAGGCCGAGGCACTGGCCATGGTGTGCTGCCAGGTGTTTGGCAACGACGTGGCCATCGGCCTGGGTGGGGCGTCAGGCCACTTCGAGCTCAATGCGTACCGACCCCTGATCGCGTACGCCTTCTTGCAAAGCGCGCGTCTGCTGGCGGACGGCATGACGAGCTTCGAGCGGTATTGCGTGGCGGGTATCGAGCCGGACCGCGCGCGAATCGGTGACCTGCTGCAACGTTCGCTGATGCTGGCCGCGGCCCTGAACCCACACATCGGCTATGACAAGGCTGCCGAGATCGCGCGCAAGGCCCACCGCGAGGGCCTCACACTGCGCGAGGCGGCGCTTGCGCTGGGTTACATGACGGCGCTGGAGTTCGACACCTGGGTACGGCCCGAGGACATGGTCTGAACCGGGCTCGGGCGGCGCGGCCCGCAGGGGCTCAGTGCGAGTCCTTGCTGGACGGTTGCGACATCAGCCGGTCGGTATAGGCAATGGCGATCGCCGAGAGCAGGAAGACTATGTGAATGCCCGTCTGGGCGATCAGCACTTTCTCGGTGTAGTTGTCGGCGTTGATGAAGGTCTTGAGCAGGTGGATGGAGCTGATGCCGATGATGGCGGTCGCCAGCTTGACCTTGAGCACCGAAGCGTTCACATGGCTGAGCCACTCGGGTTGGTCCGGGTGGCCCTCCAGGTTCATGCGGCTCACGAAGGTTTCGTAGCCGCCGACGATGACCATGATCAGAAGGTTGGAGATCATGACCACGTCGATCAGCGCCAGAACGACCAGCATGATGATGGTTTCGTTCAGCGCCGTGACCGGCGTGCCGGACTTGTAGCCGATGCTGGCCACCAGCTGCTGCAAGGCCGTCTGGCTGCCGAAGGCGGCCTCCAGCAGGTGGATCAGTTCCACCCAGAAGTGAAAGACATACACCGCCTGGGCCGCGATCAGGCCGATGTAAAGCGGAAGTTGCAGCCAGCGGCTGGCGAAGATGAGGTTGGGCAGAGGGCGCAAGGGGCGGGGGGCTTCCATGGGAGTCCAGGCGTGACGGTTTGCGCGATTGTAGGCACCTGCGGGGCCAGGGCTGGGCGGGGTGCCCATCGAGCCATTTTTGACTTAAATTCATTTCCGTTTGAAGTCAGTGGCAAGTAAGTCCCCGCCGCGACATTTCCGCCCGGGTTACCCACCACAACAACGGAGACAGTCATGAGTGCCATCGAGTCCGTCCTGGTCGAAAACCGCGTATTCCCTCCCGCCCCCGCCATCGTGGCGGCTGCGCGCGTCTCGGGCATGGCCGGTTACGAGGCCCTGTGCCAGGAGGCTGCCCAGGATTTCGAAGGGTTCTGGGCCCGCCTGGCGCGCGAGAACGTGGTGTGGACCCGGCCGTTCACCCGCACCCTGGACGAGTCCCAGGCTCCGTTCTACAAGTGGTTCGATGACGGCGAACTCAATGCGTCGGCCAACTGCCTGGACAAGCACATGGGCACGCCGGTCGAGAACAAGACCGCGATCATTTTCGAGGCCGATGACGGCAAGGTCACCCAGGTCACCTACAAGGAACTGCTCGCTCGCGTGAGCCAGTTCGCCAACGCGCTCAAGGCGCAGGGCATCAAGAAGGGCGACCGCGTCATTGTCTACATGCCCATGACCATCGAGGGCGTGGTGGCCATGCAAGCCTGCGCGCGCATCGGCGCCACGCACAGCGTCGTGTTCGGCGGCTTCTCGGCCAAGGCGCTCAATGAGCGCATCATCGACGCCGGCGCGGTGGCGGTGATCACCGCCAACTACCAGATGCGCGGTGGCAAGGAGCTGCCCCTGAAGGCCATCGTCGATGAAGGCATCGCGATGGGCGGCTGCGACTCGCTCAAGTCGGTGCTGG
>JBEEIS010000070.1:0-21815 GCA_041169755.1 Pseudomonadota bacterium
GTGCGTGACATCACCGACCCGCTGGACGCGGTGGGCAACACCACCAAGGCGGTGACCAAGGGCTACGCCATCGGCTCGGCCGGTTTGGCGGCACTGGTGCTGTTTGCCGACTACACCCACAAGCTGGAAAGCTACGGGCGTGCGATCAGCTTCGACCTGTCCGACCCGATGGTGATCATCGGCCTGTTCATCGGCGGCCTGATTCCCTATCTGTTCGGCGCGATGGCGATGGAAGCGGTCGGCCGTGCCGCCGGTGCGGTGGTCGTGGAAGTGCGCCGGCAGTTCCGCGACATCAAAGGCATCATGGACGGCAGCGGCAAGCCCGAATACGGTAAGGCCGTGGACATGCTCACTACCGCCGCCATCAAGGAAATGATCATTCCGTCGCTGCTGCCGGTGGTGGTGCCGATCGTGGTGGGCCTGGTGCTGGGTCCCAAGGCCCTGGGCGGATTGCTCATGGGCACCATCGTGACCGGCCTGTTCGTGGCGATCTCCATGTGTACCGGCGGCGGTGCTTGGGACAACGCGAAGAAATACATCGAGGACGGCAACCACGGGGGCAAGGGGTCCGAAGCCCACAAGGCCGCCGTGACCGGTGACACCGTGGGCGACCCCTACAAGGACACGGCCGGCCCGGCGGTGAACCCGCTGATCAAGATCATCAACATCGTGGCGCTCCTGATCGTGCCGCTGGTGGTGAAGTTCCACGGCGGCTGATCCCGCCCCGCTCCCTGAGCGAAGCCCGCCACTTGGCGGGCTTTTTTGTGGGTGCAAACCTCGGCCTCGCGCACACGGTACCATCCGGCCCCATGCCCGAACTCGTCGTGCGCCGCCTGCTCGTGGACATGGAGCAGCCCATCCCCCGCCACTGGTGCGCGGGCGATGCCTTCCGCACGGCCTTCATGAACGCCCTGTCCATGAGCTTTCCGGTGGGCGAGCAGTTCTTCATCGACGCGGTGCGTGAAGGTCACAAGGCCCTGCCCCCGGAGCAACAAGCGCGCTACGCGCAGGAAGTCCAGGGCTTCATCGGCCAGGAGGCCACCCACCGCCGCCTGCATGGCCTGTACAACGACCACCTGGAGCGGCAAGGCCTGGTCAATCACTGGGGCCCACGCGCCCTGCGCCGGCGCCAGATGCTGGACGGCCTGGACGTGCGACACGCGCTGGCGGCCACATCCGCCTACGAGCACTTCACCGCCATCCTGGCCGACTGGCTGCTGCGGCATCCGCAGGCCCTGGGCGAACAGGACACTCGGCTGGTGACGATGTGGCTCTGGCATGCGTCCGAAGAATCCGAACACAAATGCACCGCATTCGACCTGTACCGCGCCCTGGGCGGTAACGAAGCCTGGCGCCTGAAGTGGTTCCGGCGCATTACCTTTTTCTTCATCACCGACGCCCTGCGCCAGACCGTGAGCAACCTGCGCCGCGACGGCACCTTCTGGCACTTGTCCACCTGGCGCAGCGCGGTGACCTTCCTGTTCGGGGCCGGCGGCCTGGTGCGTGACACCCTGCCCGCCTGGCGCGCCTACAAGCGGGCCGACTTCCATCCGAACCAGCAGGACTCGCAACCGGCCACCGAATGGCTGCTCGCCCACAGCGGCCAGTACCAGGCGCTCTCCCGACCGGCCGCCTGAAGCCGTAGCGGGCACCCCGCCCTGGCCGAAGCCGCCGGGCGCGGCGGCACAATGGCGGGATGCAGCTTCACTTCATCGCCAACATGCCGCAGCCCGGGTCCTCGGGCGAAACAATCCCCGTCATCGATCCCTCCGACGGCCAGGTGTTCGAGCACCTGCAACGGGGCACCGCCGAGGACATCGACCGCGCGGTCCATGCCGCCCGCCACTGCTACGACACCGCCTGGAGCAAACTGAGCGCTGCGGAGCGTGGGCGCCTGCTGATGCGCCTGTCCAACAAGCTGGCGCAGCACGAGGAAGAACTCACCGCCCTGGAACAGCGCGATTGTGGCAAGCCGACCCGCCAGGCCCGCGCCGACGCCGCGGCCATCGTGCGCTATTTCGAGTTTTACGCCGGCACCTGTGACAAGCTGCATGGCGACACCATTCCCTATCTGGACGGCTACTCCGTCATGACCTGGCGCGAACCGCACGGCGTCACTGGCCACGTGATTCCCTGGAACTACCCGATGCAGATCTTCGGGCGCAGCGTCGGCGGTGCCCTGGCCGCAGGCAACGTCTGCGTGGTCAAGCCCGCCGAGGACGCCTGCCTCTCGCTGCTGCGGGTGGCGCAACTGGCTGCCGAATGCGGCTTTCCCGCGGGCGCGATCAACATCGTCACCGGCTACGGGCACGAAGCGGGGGACGCGTTGGCGCGCCATCCGGGCATCGACCACATCAGCTTCACCGGCAGTCCGCGCGTGGGCACCCTGATCCAGCAGGTCGCCGCCGAGCGGCATTGCCCGGTCACCCTCGAACTGGGCGGCAAGAGCCCGCAAATCGTCTTCGCCGACGCCGATCTGGACCTGGCGGTGCCCGCCATCCTCAATGCCATCGTGCAGAACGCAGGGCAGACCTGTTCGGCCGGCTCGCGCGTGCTGATCGAGCAGTCGATCTACGAACCCTTGCTCGAACGCCTGGGTGACGCCTTCACCCGCCTGCGGGTGGGGCCGGCGGCCATGGACCTGGACGTCGGCCCCCTGATCCGCGCCAGCCAGCAGCAACGCGTCTGGGATTTCCTGTCCGACGCGCAATACGCCAACATCCCGGTGGTCGCCGCAGGCCAGATCGTGGATGAAGCGCCCGAGACCGGCTTCTACCAGGCCCCCACCCTGCTGCGCGACGTGCCGGTGGACCACCGGCTGGCGCAGGAGGAAGTGTTCGGCCCGGTACTCGCCGCCATGCCATTCCGTGACGAAGACGACGCCGTGGCCCGCGCCAACGCCACGCCCTTCGGTCTGGTGGCCGGTGTGTGGACCCGCGACGGCGGACGCCAGATGCGCATGGCTCGCCGCATCCGCAGCGGCCAGGTGTTCATCAACAACTACGGCGCGGGCGGCGGCGTGGAACTGCCCTTTGGCGGCGTGAAGTCCTCGGGCTATGGGCGTGAAAAAGGCTTCGAGGCCTTGCTCGGGTTCACCACCCTCAAGACCGTGGCGATCCGCCACGGGTGAACCCCGGGTCGGTCAGCGCACCCGCACGCTGGCCGCGATCGCCTCCACCCCGGGCAGGCCGCGGCGGAAGAACCCCAGTCGTGGCGCCGCATAGCTCAGAGCATGGAGCTGGTCATCACGTACGGCCACCCAGCCTGCCACCGACAGGTGTACCTCGTCGTGCGACCGCACCACCAGGAGTTCGAAGCGTAAGCCCGGCCCACCGGCGAACACGACCGGCTCCAGGCGCGTGAGCCTGACCGCCGAGCCCTCGGCTGCATACAGGACCTCGAACAGGTTGGCCAATTGGTCGGGTGCCATACCGGCACGAAATACCGGTACGCGTAACGGCTTGCCGCCATGGGCGGGCGGCGCAGTCACCATCAGCGGCTGCCCGCTGCGGATGCCGGCCCACAGACGCAGGTGGTCCAGCGCCAGACCCTCCTGGATCCAGGCTTCATACGGCTGCTCCAGACCGGAGGGCGCGAGCCGGTTCCAGGCCTGACCCACCTGCACGGTCATGCGACCACGCAGGGTCTGCTCGCCTTCGATCTTCACCACCGTGCTGCAGGCGGCCAGGGTGGCCACCAGGACCAGCACAAACACACCGCGTACCCCGTGCAAACCCGTCATGACCTGAGCTCCGACACATAGCTGCGAATCAGGCCTGCATCCCCGGCCTGGGGATCCAATGCGAGGTAACGCTCGAAGGCTGCCGCTGCCGCAGGCGCGTCGCCCTGGCGCCGGCGCAAGAGGCCCAGGGACCGAAACGCGGTGGCGGGCGCCTGTGGGGTCGCAGTGACCTGCGCCAGGTCCTGGCCGGCGCGCTCGAGGTCGCCGGGCGCCTCGCGCAGGCGATACACCTCGCCGCGCGCAAAGCGCGCCGAGGCATCGCCCGGTGCACGAGCCAGCAGGCGATCGAGCAGGACCAGGCTCTGCTCATACTGCCCACGCCGCACCTCCGCCACCAGCCACTCGAAGCGATGGCCGGCGATGGCAAGCGCCAGGGCCGGCGCCCCCGCTTCACCCCCCCGGCTACCCGCCAGGCGCAGCAAGTCGTCGCGGCGGTTGGCGGCAGCAGGATGGGTGGCCAGGAGCGGGTTGCGCGTGCCGGCGTCTTCGCCGTCGGTCACCCGCATCTCGCCCAGAAGGTTGTCCCAGACCTGGGCGGCTTGCGCACCGTCATAGCCGGTACGCTGCATCAGGGCCATACCCAGTCGGTCGGCGCGGGTCTCCTGCTCGCGGGTGAAGGAGAACATGCCGGCGGTGATCCCCATCTGGGCCACCGCACCCGCCACGCCGAACAGACCGATCACCTGCGCAAAGGCGGCGCGGTTGCGGGTGTCGCGCAGGCGCTCCAGTGAATGCCGTTCCAGGTAATGCGCCAGTTCATGCCCCAACACCGCAGCGAGCTGCGCCTCGTTGTCCATCCGCAGGAGCAGACCGCTCCAGACCTGCATCATCCCGTTGGGGGCCATCGTGGCATTGAACTGGGCGTTGCTCACCACATGCACCCGCACGTCGGCGCAGTGTTCGCCGCCCAGGCGGCACACCAGGTCCTGCAGGTAACGCACCAGGGCCGGATCGCGCAGGACGAAGGGGCTGCGGCGCAGGCGCTGCTCCTCCCGGTCCATGAGGGCCCAGAGGCCGCCCTCGTCGGTGTCGGCGGCCGGCGGCGTGAAGCGCCCGGGCAGCACCAGCGGCTCAGGGCTGCTCGTGGCGGCCGCAGGCAGGCCCAGGCCCAGCGCACCCAGGCCCAGGCAGTGGCGGCAGGTGCTGCGCAGGAAGCCGCGACGTCCTGGGGCGGGCGGCGGCGCAAGGCGGGCGGGCTGCGGGCGGGACGTCATGGGGCGGATGGAAAGGCTTGCAGCAACACGTCCAGCGTTTCCTGGGCACTGCCTGGCTCGCGCAGGTCACCGGCGTTGCGACGCAGCGCGTTGAACCAGACCACCCGGCCGTCACGCAAATCCACCAGCGAGGCATAGCCCACCTGGGAGCCGCCCGCCATGCCCACCCCGAGCAGGGCCATGGCCAGCATCGTCGCCTTGCGCTGTGCGCTGGCATAGGAGTCGCGGATCCAGAAGAACAGGGCGTAATCGGCGCCGGTCTTGTCACGCAGGGGGGCGACCGCGTCCCCCAGGGACCATTGCAAGCCACCGGGCTTGGTCGGCAGGCGCCACACGCCGCCCACCACGTGGTGCAGGAAGATGGCCTCGGCCACCGCGCCATGCAGGGCGGTGAGCTCCGCGAAGTCATCGAGATCGCGCGCGGTAAGTTCTTTGAAGCGCGTGCCGAAGGCCTTGCGCCGGGCGTGCAGGGCCTCGCGGAAATGGCGCTGGGCGGCAGACGTCCAATCTGCGCGCGGCTCAGACACGCCACCGGCGCTGATGGAGAACAGTTCCAGGTCCGCGGGCACAACCAGCAGGGTCGAACCCGCCGTCCGCTGGATGAACCCGGGCGCCAGCTGCGGCGAGGCGGCCACCGGCGGGGCCGCCTGAGCGGGCTGCGGCGTCTGGGCCTGGCCGCTGGCGGGAAGGCAGGCCCAGGCGGCCAGCACCCACGCCGCCACCACCGCCCTGCCCGTCCCGGATCCACCCACCATATCCGCCTTCCGCACCCGTGGGTGCAACAGCCGCGATGATAGGCCCGGCGGCGCCCGGGGCCAGCCGCCGCCCCCGGTGCAGACCGGACCCCTGGCTGATGAGCAACAATCCTGGCTACAACCCGGAACCCCACGAGGAACCCATGCGAGTCCAGGACAAATCCATCATCGTCACCGGCGCCGGCGGCGGCATCGGCGAGGGCATTGCGCGCCGCCTGGCCACCGAAGGCGCGCAGGTCATCGTCAATGACATCGACGCCGCCCGCGCTGAAGCAGTGGCGGCCGCCATCCGCGCTGCGGGCGGTCGGGCCACCGCTGTCGCTGCCGACGTCACCCGCTCGGACGACGTGAAGGCGCTGGTCGCCGCCGCCGTCAAGCAACACGGCCAACTGGACGTGATGGTGAACAACGCCGGATGGACGCACCGCAACCGCCCGGCCCTGGAGGTCAGCGAGGCGGAGTTCGACAAGGTCTACGCGGTCAACGTCAAGAGCATCTACCTGGCCACCCTGCACGCCGTGCCCGCGCTGCGTGCCAATGGCGGGGGCAGCTTCATCAACGTGGCCTCCACCGCCGGCCTGCGGCCCCGCCCGGGTCTGACCTGGTACAACGGCTCCAAGGGCGCGGTGATCACCACCAGCAAGTCGCTGGCGGCGGAACTGGGGCCCGACAACATCCGGGTGAACTGCATCAACCCGGTGTTCAACCCCGACACCGGCCTGTCCGCCGAATTCGCGGGCGGCCCGATCAACGACGCGGTGCGCGCCAAGTTCCTGGCCACCATCCCGCTGGGGCGCTTTTCGACCGCCCTGGACGTGGCCAACGCCGCTCTCTACCTGGCCAGCGACGAGGCGGCCTTCATCTCGGGCGTATGCATCGAGGTGGACGGCGGGCGCTGCGTCTGAAGCCGTCCGTCCTGCTTGCCTGCAGGCGTGCGAGGGGCATGCGCGCAGCGGCACAATGGCGTCATGTCTGACCGTGTGATCCCCCTGGTCGCCCACCGCCCGCCCGCGCGGCCCGTGGCGGTGCCGCCGCTGCCGCGTGCGGACAGCGGCCCGGTGACCGACGCCCTGCGCCGACCGCTGCATGACCTGCGTATCAGCGTCACCGACCGCTGCAACTTCCGCTGCAGCTATTGCATGCCCAAGGAAGTCTTCGACAAGGACTACCCCTACCTGCCCCATGCCGACCTGCTCACCTTCGAGGAGATCACGCGTGTGGCGCGCCAATTCGTGGCGCTGGGCGTACGCAAGATCCGCCTGACCGGCGGCGAGCCGCTGCTGCGCAAGCACATCGAGGTTCTGATCGAGCGCTTGGCGCAACTGCGCACGCCCGAGGGCCAGCCCCTGGACCTCACGCTCACCACCAACGGATCGCTGCTGGCGCGCAAGGCCCGCGCGCTGCGCGACGCCGGCCTGCGGCGCGTCACCGTGAGCCTGGACGGCCTGGACGACGCGGTATTCCGTCGCATGAACGACGTGGACTTTCCGGTGGCCCAGGTCCTCGAGGGCCTGGACGCGGCGCAGGCGGCGGGGCTGGGTCCGATCAAGGTCAACATGGTGGTAAAGCGCGGTACCAACGACCACGAGATCCTGCCGATGGCGCGGCACTTTCGCGGCACGGGCCATGTGCTGCGCTTCATCGAGTACATGGACGTAGGCACCACCAACGGATGGCGCATGAACGAAGTCCTGCCCTCGGCCGACGTGGTAGCCCGCTTGCACGCCGAATGGCCGCTGGTGCCACTAGAGGCCGCAGCGCCCGGCGAGACCGCGCAGCGCTGGGCCTATGCCGACGGCGCGGGCGAGATCGGCGTGATCAGCAGCGTGACCCAGGCCTTCTGCGGCGACTGCAACCGCGCCCGTCTGTCCACCGAGGGCCAGTTGTACCTGTGCCTGTTCGCCAGCCAGGGCCACGACCTGCGTGCCCTGGTGCGCGGCGGCGCCAGCGACGATCAGGTCGCCGCGGCCATCGCTGCGATCTGGCAGGGGCGCGACGACCGTTATTCCCAATTGCGCGCCGCGATGCCCGCCGACCTGGCAGGCTTGCCGGGGAGCGGCCAGCGGCGCGTCGAAATGAGCTATATCGGCGGATGATTTCCTCGCAAGACATCACGGGCCTGATCCTGGCCGGCGGACGCGGCGCGCGCATGGGCGGCGCCGACAAGGGCCTGCAGAACTTCAACGGCCTGCCCCTGGCCCTTTACACGCTGATGCGGTTGCAACCCCAGGTGGGCGAGGTGCTGGTCAACGCCAACCGCAACCTGTCGGCCTATGAGTCCTTCGGAGCCACGGTGTGGCCCGACGCCCTGCCCGACTTCGCGGGACCGCTGGCTGGCTTCATGACCGGCCTGGAGCACTGCGACAGCCCCTGGCTGGTCACCGTACCCTGCGACACACCGCGCTTTCCGCTGGACCTGGTGCAGCGCCTGGCCGAGGCAGCCGAGGCGCAAGACGCCGAGATCGCAATGGCCTGCGCGCCCGAGTCGGACGGCGCGCTGCGCCCCCAGCCGGTGTTCTGCCTCCTGCGGCGCGAACTGATGGAGAGCCTGCACCAGTTCACCCAGGGCGGTGGGCGCAAGATCGACGCCTGGACCGCGAAGCACCGTACGGCCCTCGTGGACTTCAACGCGCCGGGCGACGACCCGCGCGCCTTTTTCAACGCCAACACGCTGGACGAATTGCGCCAGCTGGAACAAGGCGGCTGACCATGAAGACGTTGGAGCAGATCGCTGGCGAGCTGCAAGGCTACGACCCGCAGGCGCTGCGTGCCGAGGCGGTGCACGAGTTCCTCGAGCACCTGGTGGTCCCGCTGGCCGAGACCGAGACGGTCAGCCTGTTTGACGCACCCGGCCGCATCCTGGCGCAGGACATCGTGTCCCCCATCAGCGTGCCACCCCACGACAACTCCGCGATGGACGGCTACGCCTTCGACGGTGCCGCCTTGCAATCCGCAAGCGCCCTCGAACTGGACGTGGTGGGTACGGCGCTGGCCGGCCAGGCCTGGCGCGGCGTTGTGGGCGCGGGTCAGTGCGTGAAGATCATGACGGGCGCCATCATGCCCGCCGGTCTGGACACCGTGGTGCCACAGGAATTCGTGACGGTGCAGACCGCAGCGGGCACGACCCACGTGACCCTCCCGCCCGGCCTGCTGCAGCCCGGTGACAACCGACGCCTGAAAGGCGAAGACCTGATGCAGGGCCAGCCCGCGCTGCACGCCGGCGAACGCCTGGGCCCTGCGGCCTGCGGCCTGGTCGCCAGCCTGGGCCTGCAGGAGGTGCAGGTGGTGCGACGGCTGAAGGTGGCCTACTTCTCCACCGGCGACGAGATCCTGTCGCTGGGGGAATCACCCCGCGAGGGCGCGGTCTACGACAGCAACCGCCACACGGTACGGGCCCTGCTGATGCGACTGGGCTGCGAGGTGATCGACCTGGGCGTGGTCCGCGACGACCCGGCCCTGCTGCGCCAGGCCTTCACCCGCGCCGCGTCCGAAGCTGATGCGATCATCACCAGCGGCGGCGTGAGCGTCGGTGAGGCCGACTTCACCAAGGCCATGATGCGCGAGCTGGGCGACGTCGCCTTCTGGAAGATCGCGATGCGCCCGGGCCGTCCGATGGCCGTCGGGCGGATCGCCTCGGGTGGGCGGCACGCCGCCCTGTTCGGGTTGCCAGGCAACCCGGTGGCCGTGATGGTGACCTTCCTGGCCTTTGTGCGCCCCGCCCTGCTACGCCTGATGGGGGCGCGGCCCGAGCCGCAGATCCTGCTGCGCGCGCGCTGCGGCGAGGCGATTCGCAAGAAGCCCGGGCGTACCGAATACCAACGCGGCATCGTGACACGCACGCCCCAGGGCGAGCTTCAGGTGTGCACCACCGGCAACCAAGGCTCGGGCGTGCTGCGTTCGATGGTGCAGGCCAACGGCCTGATCGTGCTGCATCACGACCAAGGCTCTGTCGCTCTTGGCGACACGGTGGACGTGATGCTGTTCGACGGCGCGATCTAGCGCCGCCGCGCCTCACTGCCGCAGCAGGTTGCGGCCAATCATGTCCTGGCGCGGGTCGGTCAGTTCCAGCAGTTCAGGCGCTGGGGGCACAGGCAGCCGCAAGCCGGTCAGGCGCAGCAGGGTGCGCAGCTCGAACAACACGGTCTGCTCCATCTTCGCGTCGGGCTGCAACAGCTGCTCATGCCGCAGCAGTACAGCCTCGAGCAATTCCAGCACCGGTCGGGGCACGAACAGGCCGCCATCGAGCTCGGGGATGGCCTTGGGAAGTTGTCGCATGGGGGTCTCCTAGTGGCGAGGGAGACTAGGCGGACCCCGTCGGCCCCGCTGTCGGCGCACGCCGCGAGGCGGGGGCAGGCAGCGGCGGACGGGGCGCCTCACTCGGCATGGACCCCGGCCAGCGTGACGGTGGCTACTTGGCGATCAGGTCGTCGGGCGCAGGGTGCACCGCGGGCACTTCGCGCGCCGAGGCCTTGTTGGCGCCCGGCACCGACCGGCGTGCGAACAGCGTGTACATGGTGGGCACCACGAAGATCGTGAGCAGCGTACCCAAGGACATGCCGCCCACGATGACCCACCCGATCTGCTGGCGGCTCTCGGCGCCCGCGCCGGTGGAAATCGCCAGGGGCACCGCACCCAGCACCATGGCCCCAGTGGTCATGAGGATGGGGCGCAGGCGCTGCGCGGCGGCCTGGACCAGGGCATCGACCATCTCCATCCCCTGCTCGCGCAGCTGGTTGGCAAATTCGACGATCAGGATGCCGTGCTTGGTGATCAGGCCCACCAGGGTGATCAGGCCGATCTGCGAGTACACGTTGAGCGACCCGCCAGCCCATTGCAACGCCAGGAGCGCACCGATCATGGACAGCGGCACCGACAGCATGATCACGAAGGGATCGACGAAGCTTTCGAACTGCGCCGCAAGCACCAGAAAGATGAACAGCAAGGCCAGCACGAACACGATGGCCAGGGCGCCCTGCGAGGCGCGGAATTCGCGCGAGGTGCCATTGAGGTCTGTGCTGTAGCCCGTCTTGAGGATCTTGGCCGCGGTCTGGTCCATGAAGGTCAGGGCCTGACCCAGCGAGTAGTCCGGCGCCAGGTTGGCGGTGATGGACACCGAGCGGCGCTGACCGAAGTGATTGAGCTCGCGCGGGCTGACGCTCTCGCGCACCTTGACCAGGGCCGACAGCGGAATCATCAGGTCGTTGCGCCCGCGCACCTGAATGCGGTCGATGTCTTCGGGCGTGGTGCGGCCATTGGACTGCACCTGCACGATGACGTCGTATTGCTCGGCGTCACGCTTGTAGCGGGTGACGTTGCGGCCACCCAGCATGGTTTCCAGGGCCTTGGCCACCACCTCGACACTCACGCCCAGGTCGGCGGCCTTGTCGCGGTCGACCTCGATGCGCAGTTCAGGCTTGTTCAGGCGCAGGTCCACGTCGGGCTGGATGATGCCCGGGTTCTTGGCAATCTCGTCCAGGAACTGGCGGGTCACGCGATTGAGGTTCTCGTAGCTGTCGGAGGTCTGGATCACGAAGTTCAGCGGACGCTCGCGGAACCCCTGGCCCAGCGAAGGCGGCGTGATCACGAAGGCGTTGACCCCGGGCAGCGAAGCCATGCGGGGACCCATCTCGCGCGCCAGTTGCAAGGTGGTGCGCTCGCGCTTTTCCCATTCGACCGCGCGAAAGATCACGCTGGCCTGCGACACCGTGGGGTTGCCGACGTTGCCGAAGATGCGATCGAACTCCTTGTAGTTCTGCCCCATGCGCTCCATGATCTGCGCGTAGCGGTTGGTGTATTCGAGCGTGGAGCCATCGGGTGCGTTGACCACCGCCAGGATGGTGCCGCGATCTTCCAGGGGTGCCAGTTCCTGCTTCATCCGGGGCCACACGCTGGCGATGCCCCAGGCCGCCAGCGCCATGACGACGATCACGCCCCAGCGCGCCTGCAGCAGCCAACCGCGTACGCCGCCCGTTCCACCCCCCGCAGGGGTCCAGCGCGCGGTGACGATCCATCGCAGCAGGCGCTCGTAGCCACCCGAGAGCGCAGTCAGAGCACGCTCCATGGTGCGGTCAAACCAGCCGGGCTTCGGGTTGTGCCGCAGCAGCTTCGAACACATCATGGGCGTGAGCGTGAGCGCCACGAAGCCCGAGACCAGCACCGCGCCGGCCAGGGCCAGCGCGAACTCGGCGAACAATCGGCCGGTGCGCCCCGGCGTGAACGCCAGTGGCGCGTACACCGCCACCAGGGTGAAGGTCATGGTGATGACCGCAAAGCCGATCTCGCGCGCGCCCTTGATCGCCGCCGAGAAAGGATCGAGCCCCTCCTCGATGTGCCGGAAGATGTTTTCCAGCATGACGATCGCGTCGTCCACCACCAGACCGATGGCCAGCACCAAGGCCAGCAGCGTGAGCGTGTTGATGGTGAATCCGGCCAGCGCCATCATGGAGAAGGTACCGATCAGGCTCACCGGGATGGTGACGATGGGAATGATGGACGCGCGGAACGTGCGCAGGAAGACGAAGATCACCAGCGCCACCAGCACCACCGCCTCGACGATGGTCTGGTAAACGTTCTTGACCGAGCGGTCGATGAACAGCGAGTTGTCGTTCGCGATCTCGACGTTCACGCCCGGGGGCAGGTCGGCCTTCAGGCGCGGCAGCATCTCGCGCACACCGGCCGAAAGGGTCAGAGGATTCGCGGTGGCCTGACGGATCACGCCGGCAGAGATCGCGGACTGGCCATTCAGACGCACCGCGCTGCGCTCGTCGGCCGGCCCCTCGCGCACCTGGGCCACGTCGCGCAGCTTGACCGGGAAGCCGTTCACGTTGCGGATCACGATGTCGCCGAACTGGCCTGGACGCACCAGGTCGGTCTGTGAGGTGACGCTGAATTCGCGCTGTTGCGATTCGATGCGACCGGCGGGCAGCTCCAGGTTGCTGCGGCGGATCGCGTCTTCCACATCCTGGGTGGTGAGGCGATAGCCGGCCAGGCGGTCGGCGTCCAGCCAGACGCGCATGGCGTACTTGCGCTCGCCGAAGATGCGCACGTCGGCCACGCCAGTGACGGTCTGCAGCCGCGGCTTGATGATGCGGTTGATCAGATCGTTGATCTGCAGCGGGTTGAGCGTGTCGCTGGTGAAGGCCAGCCAGATCACCGGGAAGGCGTCGGCTTCAACCTTGGAGATCACCGGCTCCTCGATGGCCACCGGCAGGCGGTTGCGCACGCGCGCGGTCCGGTCACGGACCTCGGCGGCGGCCGCGTCCGCATCCTTTTCCAGACGGAACTTGACCGTGATCTGGCTCTGGTCGGCACGGCTGATGGAGGTGATCACGTCCACCGCATCGATGCCGGCAATCGAATCTTCCAGCGGCTTGGACACCTGCGACTCGATCACCTCGGCCGACGCGCCCGGGTAGCGCACCGACACAGTGACCACAGGCTCGTCGATCTTGGGGTACTCGCGTACCGACAGACGGTCGAAGCTGACCAGTCCCACCAGCACCACCAGCAGGGAGAGCACGGTTGCCAGCACCGGGCGGCGAATGGAAATCTCAGGCAGCTGCATCGCGTGTTCCTGGAGGTGGGACGGGGGTCAGCTCGCGGCGCGGCCGCCGGCCTGCGCCTGCTGCACGCAGGGGTTGGGACCCGACGGCGCCGCGCCGGGACGCCCGCCCATGGCGGCACCCGGACCCGCCGGAGCGCCCGGCCTGCCGGCCAGTTGGGGACGTGCAGCGGAGGCCGCCGCCGAAGCAGCAGGCGCGGGAGCGGAGGCCGCCGCCGAGGCTGCACCCGCAGCCGCACCGGGGCCACCAGGACCTCCAGGGCCACCCGGGCCACCCGGACCGCGCGGCACATCGATCACGCGGACCGCCATGCCATCGCGTTGCAGGCGCTGCTGGCCGGCGGTGACCACGGTGTCACCCGGCTTCACGCCTTCGACGATCTCGACCTTGCCAGGCTGGCGAATACCGACCTTGACCTCGGTGCGCTGCACGATGCGGCTGCCCGGCTCGGTGCCGGGCACGACCTTGAAGATGAACTGGCGTCCGCCCTGGGGCACGATGGCCTCTTCGGGCACGACCAGGGCCTGCTCGCGCTCGCCGAACACCGCCGTCACCCGGGCGAACATGCCGGGGCGCAGCTGCTGCTGGCGGTTGTCGATGCAACCGCGCACGCCCACCGAGCGGCCATTGGCGTCGACCAAGGGATCGATGGCCTGGACCACCGCGGTGAACTTGCGACCGGGCAAGGCATCGATGGCGACCATTGCAACCTGGCCCCGGCGCAGCTTGGTCTGGAAGCGTTCGGGCAGGCGGTAGTCGACCAGGATCGCGTCCAGGTCTTCGATATTGACGATGTCGGCGCCGTCCTTGAGGTAGTCGCCCACGTTGATGTTGCGGATGCCCGTGATGCCGTCGAAAGGCGCGAGGATGCGAAGCCGGTCGGCCTGCGCGCGGGCCAGGGCCAGCTTGGCCTCGGCCACCTGCAGCGAAGCGGCGCTCTCGTCGACCGAGCGCTGGCTGATGAAGTTCTGCGCCACCAGATCCTGGTTGCGCTTGTGGTTGGCTCGCGCGATGGACAGTTCGGCCTGGGCCTGGGCCACTTGGGCGCGAGGCAGTTCGTCGTCCAGTTGCACCATGACCTGACCCCGCTGCACGCGGTCGCCGTCGCGGAAATTGATGCGCGCCACGCGCCCGCTCACCTCAGGGCGCAGCATCACGCTCTGGCGCGAACGCAGCGTGCCCACCGCCTGGGTGTCATCGACCAGCCGAGCCACCGCGACCTGGGCCACCTCGACCCCGGGTGCGCGCGGCCCCGAAGCTGCCGATGCGGGTGCGCCCGCCATTGGCGCGGCGGGCTTGCCATCGGCTGCGGCGGCGGGCTTGGCGGGCTGGTTCTGATACCACCACGCAGCGCCCGAGGCGGCAGCGATGCCGACAACGGCCACGACGAGGTAAAGCGGTTTGGAAGCCATGAGGGAGAACTTTCTTATGACAAGCGCGGGGCGGGCGTCGCCACCCAACCGGCCAATGTATCAGTGCCGGACCAGAACCGCATTGGGGGCATCACGTGCAACCCAGTGCCACGCTCTCCTAATCCCGGGCTGCGGCCTCGCCCTCAACGTCGCTGCGCCATCTCCACGCCGCGGTTGGCCAAGGCATCGGCACGCTCGTTGCCGGGGTCGCCGTTATGGCCACGCACCCAGCGCCAATCAATCCGGTGGCCACCCTGCTGCACCAGCGCATCGAGCTGCTGCCACAGCTCCACGTTCTTCACCGGCTGCTTGCCGGCGGTGCGCCAGCCCTTGGCCTTCCAGCCTGGAAGCCACTCAGTGATGCCCTTGAGGACGTACTGGCTGTCCAGAAACAGCGTGACGTCGCAGGGGCGCTTGAGGGCCGTCAGCGCCTGGATCACCGCCATCAGCTCCATGCGGTTGTTGGTAGTAGCGGGTTCACCGCCAAACAACTCTTTCTCGGTGCCGCCGGCCTTGAGCAGAACGCCCCAGCCCCCGGGGCCGGGATTGCCCTTGCAGGCGCCGTCGGTGTAGATCTCGATGGGATTCACGCAGGTGTCTTCTCGGAATGGGGGAGGTCTCGGGGGGCGGGAGGTCTCAGGAGCAGGGATCGCGTCGACGCTGCGCACGGTGGCGCCGGTTTGCCACGGGCACCGGCGCAGCGGCGATGCGGGCGCGCTGCTTCCAGGCGGCCCCCATCAACTTGGCGCCACGCACGCGCTTGACGGCCACGATGAAATACGCAGCCCCCAGGATCGGCCACCAGCGCTCTCCCAGCGGGTCCATCCAGTCGAAGCGGTCCAGCCATTTCTGCGTGGTGAAAGACGGCCGCCAGCAACCGAAGCGGCCCACCTCCACCTCGAAATTGAGCAGCCGCAGCCAATCGCGCAGGCGGCGGTAGCCGATGAAATCACCCGCCTCGGGCAGGAACAACTCGCCCACGCCCGCGCGGCGCCACAGGTGCGCACGCCGCTGGCGCAGGCCCCAGAGGCTGGTGGGGTTCAGCCCACACACCACCACCCGCCCCTCGGGCACCAGCACGCGCTCGACCTCGCGCAGGGTGGCGTGCGGGTCCGCGCTCAATTCCAGCGTATGCGGCAAGGCCACCAGGTCCAGGCTGGCGGCGTCAAAGGGCAAGGTGTGGGTGTCGATCAAGACATCGGGCTGGCGCCCGCCGCGGTCTTCCCCGGGCTCAAGCCCCAGCCAGCGGTGCGGCATGCGGTTGGCGCGCAGGGCCTCGACGGCCGGCAGGCCCACCTGGATCGCGTGGTAACCAAACAGGTCGGCGACGGCCTCGTCGAAGGCGGCCTGCTCCCAGGCGAGCAGGTAGCGCCCCGGAGGAGATTCGAACCAGGGCTGCATTCCTATAATTCGCTCGCTCATGAAGTTACTTCCCCTGCCGGCCTTCCAGGACAACTACCTCTGGCTGTTGCAAGACGGCCCGCAGGCGCTGGTGGTGGACCCCGGAGACGCGCAGCCGGTGCATGAGGGCTTGCGGCACGCCGCAGCGCGGTTGGACGCGATTCTAGTCACGCACCACCACGGCGACCACACCGGCGGCGTACGTGCCTTGCACGAGGCGACCGGCGCGGTGGTCTATGGCCCTGCACGCGAGGCGATCCCCGCCCCTTTTGTGCCGGTGCATGACGGCGACACGGTGCAGGCCCTGGGCCTGACGTGGACCGTGATCGAGGTACCAGGCCACACCGCCGGCCATGTCGCGTACTACTGCCCCGACGTCGACGGCGCGCCCCTGCTCTTTTGCGGCGACACCTTGTTCTCCGGTGGCTGCGGGCGTCTGTTCGAAGGCACGCCCGCGCAGATGCTCGCCTCGCTGGACCGCCTGGCCGCCCTGCCCGACGCCACGCGCGTGTGCTGCGCCCACGAATACACGCTGTCCAACCTGCGTTTCGCGCGGGCCGTGGAACCGGCGAACGAAAAACTGATCCATTACCTGTCGCACTGCGAAGACCTGCGCGCGCGACATCAGCCCACCCTGCCCTCGACTCTGGGGACGGAGCGGCACATCAATCCCTTCCTGCGCACACGCGAGCCCGCCGTGGTCCGAGCCGCGCAGGCCTTCAACGGCGCGGAACCCGGCGACGAGGCCGGTGTCTTCGCCGCGATCCGCCAGTGGAAGAACGAATTCAAATGAAACCCATGCTGCCCCTGGCCGCCGTGGCCCTCGTCCTGGGATTGGCTGGCTGCGCCAGCGGTCCGGCGCCAGCGCCGGACACGCAGTCTGCGCCGGTGGCAGCCGCCCCCGAAACCACAGTCACCCCGGCAGCCACCGCGCCGGCGGTCCCCGCGCGGACGACGTCCAGTGGCACGCTGTTACCCGCGGGGCCCCTGCAGCCGATCACCCAGGGTCAGGCCTCGAGCAGCGGCGTGGTGCTTCTGGAGACGCCACCCGACCTGTGGGACCGTATCCGCCGCGGCTTCACCATGCCCGCGCTGGAGGGCGATCTGGTGCGTCACCACGAACAGTGGTACGCCAGTCGCCCCGACTACCTTCAGCGCATGACCGAGCGCTCGCGCAAGTACCTCTTTCACATCGTCGAGGAACTCGAGCGGCGCGGCATGCCCGCCGAACTGGCCCTGCTGCCCTACATCGAGAGCGCCTTCAACCCGCAGGCCGTCTCCAGCGCGCGGGCGGCAGGGATCTGGCAGTTCATGCCCGCCACCGGTGCCGACTTCGACCTGCGCCAGAACGTGTTCCGTGACGATCGCCGCGACGTGCTGGCCTCTACCCGTGCCGCGCTGGACTACCTGCAAAAGCTGCACGCGATGTTCGGCGACTGGCACCTGGCGCTGGCGGCCTACAACTGGGGCCAGGGCAACGTGAGCCGCGCCATCGCGCGCAATCAGCGCGCCGGTCTGGGCACCACCTACATCGACCTGCAGATGCCCAACGAGACGCGCAACTACGTGCCCAAGTTGCAGGCGGTCAAGAACATCGTGGCCAACCCGGCGCAGTTCAACGCCGAGTTGCCCCTCATCGAGAACCACCCCTACTTCCAGACCGTCACGATCACGCGCGATATCGACGTGGCACTGGCCGCGCGACTGGCCGACGTGCGGCTGGAAGATTTCAAGGCGCTCAATCCCTCCCTGAACCGCCCAGTGATCCTGGCGGCGGGCACGCCGCAGATCCTGCTGCCCTGGGACAACGCCACGATCTTTCAGCGCAACTTCGAGGGCCACACCACAGGCCGCTACGCCAGCTGGACGGCCTGGACCGCCCCGGCCACCATGACGGTGGCCGAAGCCGCGCGACGCGTGGGCATGGCCGAGGCCGAGTTTCGCAACATCAACAACATTCCCCCGCGCATGCTGATACGCGCTGGCTCCACCCTGCTGGCCCCGCGCGGGGCGACGGTGGTGGCCGACGTCACCAGCCGCATCGCTGACAACGCGCAACTGAGTCTCGCCCCCGAGGCCGGCACCCGCCGCACCACGGTGAAGGCGGGCAAGCAGGACACGGTGGCATCGATCGCTGCCCGCTATCGGGTGAAGGCGGCCGACGTGGCGCGCTGGAACTCGGTGGACGTCGCGGCCCGCTTCCAGCCTGGCCAGGCTGTCGCCCTGGAGCTGCCGGTGCGCGCTGCCAAGGCCGGCGGCACAAAGGCCGGGGGCAACAAGGCGATCGCGGCGAAGTCCGGCACCAAGCCGGCCGCTCGCATCGCAGCCCGCTGAGCCACCGCGCCCCTGGCCACTCAGGCCCGAAACCGTTCCTTGGCCCGTCGGGCGAAGACGTTGGTGTAGGTGCGGGCCAGGTCGAACCGACCGGCCGCCACGCCGGCGTCGAAAGCCGACAACGCCCGAAGCGCAGTACGCGCGCCTTCGACGCTGAGAATGCCGTCAGGCGAGATCGATTCGCGCAGCTTCTCGAATGAAGCCAGGTAAAGCGCCCGGTCTCCCAGCAGATAAGCCTCGGGCACGGTCTTCACGATGTCACGCGGACCCGCTGTCTGCAGCCACTTCAGGGCGTGCACGGTGGCATGCGCGAGGGCCTGGCACACCTGCGGGTGGCGCTCGACGAAGTCCTGGGGCGCATACAGGCAAGCCGCCGGCATGGGTCCGCCGAACACGCGCTCAGTTCCCTTGAGGGTGCGAGCGTCGCTCACGATGCGCACCTCGGCCCGCTGCTCCAGCACGGTCATGGCCGGGTCGGGATGGCACAGGGCGTCGATCTGTCCCCCGCGCAAGGCGTTTTGCGCCAGCGCGGAACTGCCCACACTGACGAAGCTCGCGTCTTCGGGCTTGAGTCCGGCCAGGGCCAGTACCCGCTTGGCCATGAGATGCGAGGTGGAACCGGGGGCGGATACCCCAATGCGCAGCCCGCGAAGGTCCGCGCCGCTGCGGTAATTCGGCACGGTGCGTGTCGATACCCCCAGGGCAATGGCAGGCGCCCGCCCCTGGAGCACGATGGACTGTGCCGCCTGCCCACGCACCTGCAGCGCGATGACGTGGTCGAAAGTGCCGCAGGACAGGTCGGCGATACCGCTCGGACCCTCGATCAGTTCGACCTCCAGGCCTTCGGCCTTGAAGTAGCCCAGTTGCTCGGCGATGGTCAGGGGCAGAAAGGTCAGTTCGGCCTTGCCTGGCACGGCGATGCCCACGCGGGTTTTTTCCAGCCTCGGCTGCGCGCGAACGGGCAGCGCCCCCCCCACCGAAGCTGCCAGGACTGCAGCCGCCGCGAAGGTGCGTCGACGAATGCGTCCGGGGTTCATGGGGCTTGGGCTCTCCGATTTGGGGGAGCCTCAAGGGTAAGGCGGGCGCACGCGCCCCGCATCGGGGCGATCCCCGTCGGGGTTTACACCGAAGACCGGGAACCTTCCTAGAACAGGCCCGAAAAAAGCAGCGCGATATTCGCGCCCAAGGCCGCCACCCACACCACGCTGCGCAGGGAGGCGCGCCCGGTCAGATATGCCCCGATGTAGATGATGCGCAAAGTGACAAAGACCACCGACAAGGCATCGACAAGGGTCTGCGTGGCGCCCATCTGGTGTGCCACCAGCACCGCGCCCACGAACAAGGGCAGAGCCTCGAAGCTGTTCGCCTGGGCCGCATAGGCCCAGGCCGAGCGCCCCTCCTGTCGCGCCTGCCAGGCCCGCGGGTTCACGTTGTCATAGCCGCCCTCGCGGCGCGGGCGGCCAAAGCCCGGTTGCTTGGCCAAGGCCACACAGACGATGGGCAGCAGCGCCGCAACCAGCAGGCAGGCGTAAGAGACAGTGAAATGCGAGACGGTCATGACGAAAGGCCTTAGTCGATGCGTGTGGGGAAGGGGTTAGCGACGGTCCACCAGGGCGTGGGCGATGGTGCCCAGATCCACGTACTCGAGCTCGCTGCCGGCGGGGACGCCGCGCGCCAGCCGCGTGACCGACAGGCCGCGGGCCTTGAGGGCTTCGCCGATCACATGGGCCGTGGCCTCGCCCTCGGCAGTGAAGTTGGTGGCCAGGATCACTTCCTGCACCTCGCCTGCGGTGGCGCGCTCGAACAACGTGGCCAGGCCGATGTCCTTGGGGCCGATGCCATCGAGCGGACTGAGCTTTCCCATGAGGACGAAGTACAGCCCCCGAAACGCTCCGGTGCGCTCCAACGCCGACTGGTCGGCCGGAGTTTCCACCACGCACAGCTTGCTGCGGTCGCGCGCTGGGTCGCTGCAGGTTTCGCAGACCTCGTCCTCGGTGAAGGTGTGACACAGAGCGCAGTGACGCGTTCGGCTGGCGGCGACCTGCAGGGCCTGGGCCAGCATCTGGGCGCCCTCGCGGTCATGCTGCATCAGGTGATAGGCCATGCGCGAGGCCGTCTTCTGGCCCACGCCTGGCAGACGGCGCAGGGCCTCGATCAGGGCGGGAAGGCTGTGAGACACCGGGCTGCGTGCCCGCTCAGAACGGGAACTTCATGCCGCCGGGCAGGCCCGGCATGCCGGCGGTGAGCTTGCCCATTCTTTCCTGCGAGGTCTCTTCGGCCTTGCGTACCGCGGCGTTGAACGCGGCGGCCACCAGGTCCTCGAGCATGTCCTTGTCGTCGGCCAGCAGGCTCGGATCGATGGTCACGCGCTTCACGTCGTGCTTGCAGGTCATGGTGACCTTGACCAGGCCGGCGCCGGACTCGCCGCTGACCTCGATGGTGCCCAGTTCGTCCTGGGCCTTCTTGAGGTTGTCCTGCATGGCCTGGGCCTGCTTCATGAGGCCGGCCAGTTGTCCCTTGTTGAACATGTTGGTTTTCCTTTAGCTGTGTGGGCCGTTCGCCTGAACGGGCTTGATGCTGCCAGGCACGATTTTCGCGCCAAAGTCCTGGATCATTTTCTGCACGAAGGGATCGGCCAGGATCAGGGCCTCGGCCTCGCGCTGGCGCTCGGAGGCGGCGTGGGCGTTGCGCCGGGCCGGGCTGTCGGTGACGGGGCCGACCTCCACGCCCAGGGTGACAGGGTGACCGGCCACATGGAGGGCCGCCTGCAGGCGCTCGCGGCTCGCGGGCTGGTTCAAGGATTCGCGCTCGACCCGCATCAGCCAGTGGTCGGTGTCACGCCCCACCAGCTGCGATTGCAGGGCCAGCTCGCGCACCAGCCCGGTGATGGCCTCTGACGCAGCCAGCGCCTGCACGGTGGCATGCCAGACATCGCCCTCCTCGGTGTGCACGAAGCCGGTGGCTGGTCGTACCGCTGCCGCTTCGCGGGGGGATTCGACCTGCACGCGCACTGGCACGCCCAGCACCGGGCTTGCGGGGCGGCCGTCCATGGCCACAGGGGCACGCCCGGGCTCGGGGCGCACACGTGGCGCCACCACCGGTAGCACCTGCCCCGCCGGTGCGTCGACGGCCGGCACGGCGGCGATGGTGGGGACGGCGACGGTCGCACCCTGGGGGCCAGGAACGTCGGGCGCAGCGGCGGAGGGACGCGGTGCCGCCGCCGGGCGGCTCAGGGGTTCAGACGGGCTTTTTTTTTCAGCCGGGCCCGAGGGCAGGATCGATGCACCGGGCTTGAACGCCAGCAACCGCAGCAGCACCATGGTGAGCGCCGCGTAGTCGTCCGGGGCCAGGCCCAGTTCGCTGCGGCCATGCAGGCACAGGCTGTACAGGAGCTG
>JBEEIS010000071.1:0-10256 GCA_041169755.1 Pseudomonadota bacterium
TTGGTGCCCAGGGTCTTGAAGGTGTCCAGGAAGATGTTGTTCTGCATCACCCGCACCTTCACGCCGTTGAAGTCTTCCACCTTGGCGACGGGGCGGCGGCTGTTGGTCAGGTTGCGAAAGCCGTTTTCCCAGTAGGCCAGGTTCACCAGGCCAGCGGCCTCGAGCTTCTGGTTGAAGTAGCGGCCGGCCGGGCCGTCCAGCACCGCATCCGCCTCTTTCTCGTTGGCAAACAGGAACGGTAGGTCAAACACGCCCAGTTCCTTGACGATGCCCACCAGCGGCGAGCTGGAAGTGCACACCATCTCCTGGGTGCCGGCGCGCAGGGCCTGGGTGGCCGGCAGGTCGCCGCCCGCAGCGCCGCCCCAGAAGGCGTTGATCTTCATCTTGCCGCCGGTCTTGGCGTTCAGCACTTCCTGCATGCGCTTGACGCCATCGGCCACCGGATGGTCGGCGGCGACGCCGTTGGTGAACTTGATGGTGCGCTCGGTGAACTGCGCGAAGGAGGAAGTGGCCACCAGGAGGGCGGCGCCAGCGATGGCCGAAGCCAGGGTTCTGCGTTTGAACATGGATGTCTCCTTGGTTGTTGCAGGTTGGGAAAAACGGTCAGCGAGAAAAGATTAACTCATCCACCACTTCAGGGGAACGAGGACAAGACTGGGGAACATCACCAGCAGGAACAGCACGGTGAGCTGGGCGATCAGGAAAGGCAGGACGCCGCGGAACGCCTGGTCCATGGAGATGCGGGCCACCCCGCACACCACGTTCAGGACGGTACCCACCGGCGGCGTGATCAGGCCGATGGCGTTATTCATGATGAACAGCACACCAAAGTACACCGGGTCGATGCCGGCGGCCTTGACCACCGGCATCAGCACCGGGGTGAGGATCAACACCGTTGGCGTGAAGTCCAGCGCGGTGCCCACCACCACGATCAACACCATCATCACGAACATCAGGAGGATCTTGTTGTCCATGAAAGGCGCGAGCATGCGAGCGACTTCGTCGGGGATGTTGGCCACCGTGATCAGCCACGCACTGACCATGGCCGCAGCCACCAGGAACATCACCACGGAGGTGGTCTTGCCTGCAGCCAGGATCAATCGGTACAGGGCCGAGAATTTCAGCTCGCGGTAGATGAACATGCCCACCAAGAAGCTGTAGACAGCGGCCACCACCGCAGCCTCGGTGGGGGTGAAGACGCCCATCTTCATGCCGCCGATGATCAGGACCGGCAGGCCCAAGGCCAGCAGGCCGTCGGCGGTGACCTTCAAGCGCTCGCGCAGGGGCATGACCGGCGAAGGCGCCACGTTCTCGCGGCGGGCCAGCCACCACCAGGTCAGGCCGATGGCCAGTCCCATCATCAGGCCCGGCACGATGCCCGCGAGGAACAGCTTGGTGATGGAGACGTTGCCGGCGACGCCGAAGATGATGAAGCCGATGGACGGCGGAATGACCGGCGCGATGATGCCGCCCGAGGCGATCAGGCCCGAGGAGCGGCCCACGTCGTAGCCAGCGGCCCGCATCATGGGAATCAGCAGGGCCGCCAGGGCGGCCGTGTCGGCCACCGCCGAACCTGAAATCGAGGCCATGATGATGGCTGCCACCACCGCCACGTAGCCCAGGCCGCCACGGTAGTGCCCCACCCAGGCCATGGCCAGGTGAATGATGCGCCGGCTCAGGCCACCCGCATTCATGAACTCGCCGGCCAGCAGGAAGAAAGGCACCGCCAGCAATGGGAAGTTGTCGGCGCCGTCGACGAAGCGCTGCGCCAGGATCTGGCTGTCGAAGGTGACCAGGGTGGAGGTGGCGCCCAGGTAGGCCATGAGCGCCACACCGCAAAACAGCAGCGCGTAGGCGATGGGCATGCCCAGGGCCATGGCACCCAGCAGGCTCAGGAGGAAGACGGTGACGGTCATTGCGCGTCCTCCTTGACCTGCACCAGTTCCGCCTCGGTGATGCGGCCACTGACGATGCGCCACATCACCCGCAGATTGAACACGCCCATGACCGTGCCCACCACATAGCCCATGCCGTAGATCCAGATCATGGACAGCCCCACGACGGGCGAGACATTGGAGACCTGCAGTTCATGCATCTTCCAGGTGCCCAGGACGAACAGGCCGTTGCACAGGAGCATCAGCGCTTCACTGAGAAACAAAGCAGTCTTCTTGCCGCCCCGGGGCAGGCGCTTGACCAGGGTGTCCACGCCCAGATGACCGCCCTCGCGCATGGCCACCATGGCGCCGATGTAGGTGAGCCAGACGAAGCAATAGCGCGCCATCTCGTCGGAGATATCGATGCCGGAGTTGAAACCGTACCGGAGCACGACGTTGCCGAACACCATGACGACCATGGCGACCATGAAGACGACGATCAGCAACTCGAGGAAGCGAAAGAAGCCGTCGATGACGTGTTGAAGGGCCTGCATCAGGTTCTGGTTTTTTTCTTGGAAGCCGGCCGAGCCGGGGCTTTGGCGCGGGACGTTGCCCGGGAAGGCGCACGCGCCGGTGCCGAGCCGGCGGCGCGCGGGCGCCGGGACCGGGTGGACAGCACTTCCTGGATGTCCATGTGCGCGCCTTCGATGATGGCGCGGATCGCCTTCTCGGCGCGCGCCGGGTCCCGCGCGGTGACGGCGTCGAGCACCGCTCGGTGCAGGGGCAGCGACTGGATCGCGCCGTCCTTCTTGCCGGTGGACAGCTCGAAGCTGGTGCGAAGCAAGGCGCTGATCGCCCGGCTCATATGCAGCAGCAGGCGGTTGCCACCGGCGCGCAGCAGCCCCTGGTGAAATTGCAGGTCGTGGTAGACGTAGTCGCCCCCGCCATGGGCGGCCTCGGTCATGCCGGCGAAGGCAGCTTCCATGGCCGCGAGATCGGCGGCGGTGGCGCGCTCGGCGGCCAGGCGCACGGCGGCGGGCTCGACGATGCGGCGCAGGTCCTGCAGGTCACGCAGGAACTCGGGGGTGATGCCGGCGCGCGAGCGCCAGGTGATGACGTCGGGATCGAACCAGTTCCACTGGTCCTCCGGCTGCACACGGGTGCCGACCTTCGGGCCGGTGGTGACCAGGCCCTTGGCAATGAGCGACTTGACCGACTCGCGCACCACCGTGCGGCTCACACCCAGCTCGGCCCCCAGCAGCGGCTCGGGCGGCAGCGACGCGCCTGGCGCGTACCGACCGGCGACGATGGCCGCGCCGAGCAGGTCGACGATATTGCCGTGGACGTTCTTGATGGACATAGGGACTTGAATTTTCAATCGTATGACGATTGCCAGGCCTCAACAAGGCGCGCTGCCCCCGAGAAAACCCTTGCCGCCGCGGCCGGAGGGGCCGTTGCTTGCCAGGGCAATTGTCGTACCATAGCACCTAAAGACCCTCGCTTACGGAGACAAAATGACCCAATCCCCCCGCAAGAAACCCAGCGAATTACGCAGTCAGCAGTGGTTCGGCCGGCAGGACCGCGACGGCTTCGCCTACCGCAGCTGGGTCAAGGGCAAGGGCGTGCCCCACGACCAGTTCGATGGCCGACCCGTCATCGGCATCTGCAACACCTTCAGCGAACTCACCCCCTGCAACAGCCATTTCCGCACGCTGGCCGAACAGGTCAAGATCGGCGTGTACGAAGCCGGCGGCTTCCCGCTGGAGTTCCCGGTGATGTCTCTGGGCGAGACGCTGCTGCGTCCCACCGCCATGCTGTATCGCAACCTCGCGTCCATGGACGTGGAGGAAAGCATCCGCGGCAACCCGATCGACGGGGTGGTACTTCTCATGGGGTGCGACAAGACCACGCCCTCGCTCCTGATGGGCGCGGGCAGCGCGGGCCTGCCCACCATCGGCGTCTCCGGCGGCCCCATGCTCAATGGCAAGTGGCGCGGACAGGAACTCGGCTCGGGCACGGGCGTGTGGAGCATGAGCGAGCAGGTGCGCGCCGGTACCCTGAAGCTGCAGGACTTCTTCGAGGCCGAAAGCTGCATGCACCGCAGCCACGGCCACTGCATGACCATGGGCACCGCCTCCACCATGGCCAGCATGGTCGAGGCCCTGGGCATCGGCCTGCCGGGCAACGCCGCCTACCCTGCGGTCGACGGCCGCCGCAATGTCCTGGCGCGCAACGCGGGCCGACGCATCGTCGAGATGGTGCACACCGACCAGACCATCTCCAAGGTGCTCACGCGCGAGGCCTTCGAGAACGCGATCCGCACCCTGGCGGCCATCGGCGGATCGACCAATGCGGTGATTCACCTGATCGCCATCGCCGGCCGCCTGGGCCTGAAGCTCACGGTCGACGATTTCGAGCGTCTGGGCAGTGAGATGCCTTGCCTGCTCAATCTCCAGCCCTCGGGCGAACACCTGATGGAAGATTTTTGCTACGCCGGTGGCCTGCCGGTGGTGATGAAGGAGATCCAGCACCTGCTGCACCGGGACATCGTCACTGTCAGCGGCAAGACCGTCGCCGAGAACATCGCCGACGCCCAGAATTACGACCCGCGCGTGATCAAGACCTTCCAGACGCCGTTCAAGGAAAAGGCCGGCATCGCCATCTTGCGCGGCAACCTCGCGCCGCGCGGCGCGGTGATCAAGCCCAGTGCCGCCACGCCGTCCCTCATGGTGCATCGCGGGCGCGCGGTGGTCTTCGAGGACAGCAACGACTTCCACGCTCGCATTGACGACGAAAACCTGGACGTGGACGAGACCTGCATCCTGGTCCTGAAGAACTGCGGTCCCAAGGGCTATCCCGGCATGGCCGAAGTGGGCAATATGCCCCTGCCGCCCAAGGTGCTGCGCAAGGGCATCACCGACATGGTCCGCATCAGCGACGCGCGCATGAGTGGTACCGCCTATGGCACCGTGGTGCTGCACACCGCGCCCGAAGCGGCTGCCGGCGGGCCGCTGGCCGTGGTGCGCAATGGCGACATGATCGAACTGGACGTGCCCAATCGCCGCCTGCATCTGGACATCTCCGACGCCGAATTGAGCAAGCGTCTGGCCGACTGGAAGGCGCCCGAGCCCCCGCTGAAGTCCGGCTACTGGAAGCTCTATATCGACCACGTGCTGCAGGCCGACGAAGGCGCCGACCTGGATTTCCTGGTGGGCCAGCGTGGGGCATTCGTTCCCAAGGACAATCACTGATCTTGAGAACGACGAGCGAGAGAGACATCCCATGCGCATTCTTCTGACAGGTGGCGGCGGTTTCCTGGGCGCACGCCTGGCCCGCGAGCTTCTTCAGGCCGGCCGCATCGACGGCCGCCCCCTCACCGAACTGGCGATCGCCGACCTGGCGCCACCGCCGGCCGACATCGCCGCCGACCCGCGCGTGAAGGCGCACACCGGCCCCATGCTGTCGCAGACCGCGCTCTTTGCCAGCGGCTTCGATGGCGTGTTCCATCTGGCGTCCGCCGTCTCGGGCGAGTGCGAGCTCGATTTCGAACTGGGCCTGCGTTCCAATCTGGACAGCACCCGCGCCCTGTTGGACGGCCTGCGCCATGCGGGCAACGTGCCTCGCCTGGTGTTCGCCAGCTCGGTGGCGGTGTTCGGCCCCGACGCGGGCAACCCGCTGCCCGATCTGGTGACCGACACCACCCTGCCCTCGCCCCAGACTTCTTACGGCACGCACAAGCTGATGTGCGAGTACCTGGTGGCCGACTACACCCGCAAGGGCTACATCGACGGCCGCAGCGCGCGCCTCATGACCGTCACCGTGCGCCCTGGCAAGCCCAACGGCGCGGCCTCGTCCTTCTTCAGCGGCATCATCCGCGAGCCCCTGGCGGGCGTGGAGACCACCTGCCCGGTCGACCCCGACGTGACGCACCCGATCTCCTCGCCGACGCACACCGTGCGCGGGCTCATGACCGTCTATGAGGCCAGCCGCGAAGCGATGGGCGGCCGACTGGCCCTGAACCTGCCAGGCCTGAACGTGCGGGTGGGTGACATGCTCGACGCGCTGGAAGCCGTGGCCGGTGCCAAGGTGCGTGCCCGCGTGCGCTTTGAGCGCGACGAACGCATCGCCGGCATCGTGGCCAATTGGTCCCGAGGCAGCACCGCCGACCGAGCCCAGGCACTGGGCCTGCTGCCCGAGACGTCCTTTCGCGCCATCATCGAGCAGTACATCGCGGACTGCCGCGAACGCCCGGGCTATCCGGCCGACGCGCTGCGCGGTCTCGACTGATCCCCCTTTTTTTCCATCATCGCCAAGGGCCACGCGCCCCCCGAAGGAGATAGGTACATGAACAAGATCGCCATGGTGACCGGCGCCAGCTCCGGTATCGGCAAGGCCTGCGCCTTGGGCCTGCTGGCCGAAGGCTGGGAAGTGGTTCTCGTGGGTCGCCGCGCCGACGCGTTGCAGGACACGGTGAAGGCCGCCGGTGCCGCCGCCCCGCGTGCCCACGCGATGGCCGCTGACGTGAGCGACCCGGTCGCGGTGGCCACGCTCTTCGAGGGCATGCGTGCGCGCCTCGGGCGCCTGGATCTGTTGTTCAACAACGCCGGTATTTCCACGCCATCCAAGACGCCCGACGAGACCGCCCTGGACGACTGGCACCGCGCGGTGGCCATCAACCTCAATGGCGCCTACTACTGCCTGTCGCAGGCCTTCGCGATGATGCGCCAGCAAGACCCGCAGGGCGGACGCATCATCAACAACGGTTCGATCTCGGCCTACGCGCCCCGCCCGGGCTCCATTCCCTACACCGCGACCAAGCATGCGGTCTCGGGTCTCACGCGCGCTGCGGCCCTGGATGGTCGCCGGTTCAATATCGCGGTCGGTCAGATCGATATCGGCAACGTGGCCAGCGACATGACGCTGAAGATGGCCGCCGGCGTGCCGCAGGCCGACGGCAGTATCAAGGCCGAAGCCCGCATGGAGATGTCCGGTGTGGTCGACACCTTCCTGAACATGACCCGCCTGCCCCTGTCGGCCAATGTGCTGTTCACCACGGTGATGGCCACACAGATGCCCTACGTGGGCCGGGGCTGAGGCGCACGCCTCGGAGCTTCGCATGATCGCCATCGACTGGGGGACCAGTGCGCTGCGCGGCGCGCTGCTCGATCGCCAGGGCGCGGTGGTGCAGGAGCGCTCGGCGCCCCTGGGCATCCTGCACGTGCCGCCCGGCGGCTTCGAGGCGGCCTTCAACGACCTGTTTGGCGACTGGATGCGACCGCCCGGCCAGGTGGCCCTGATGGCGGGCATGGTCGGCAGCCAGCAAGGCTGGCAGGAAGCGCCCTACTGCCCCTGCCCTGCGAGCGCGCAGGACATCGCCGCCACCCTCAGCTGGGTTCAGCCCGGATGCATCGCCATCGTGCCGGGCCTGTCGTGCCGGCAGGATGGACTGCGGCAGGTGCCCGACATCGCGCAGATCCCCGACGTGATGCGCGGCGAAGAAACCCAGATCCTGGGCGCGCTGGCGATCACCGGCGAGTCGGAGGCCACGCTGGTCCTGCCCGGCACCCACAGCAAATGGGCGAGCGTGGGCGGCCATCGCATCGAGGACTTCACGACCTACCTGACCGGCGAGATCTACCAGCTGCTGCGGCAGCACTCGATCCTGGCGCGCACGCTGGTGCCCGCCACCGACGCCACGCCGCCCGATGAAGAGGCTTTCGATTGGGGCGTGATGCGCGCGCTGGAAGGACGCGGCGGCCTGCTGCACACCGCCTTCAGCGTGCGTACCCTGTCCTTGTTCCGCCAGGTGCCGCCAGCGCGCCTGCCCGACTACCTCTCGGGTCTGGTGATCGGCGAAGAAGTGCGTGCGCAGGCGCCGGACCCCGCCACGCCGGTACTGGTGGTCGGGGCCAGTGGCCTGACTGCCCGCTACGAACGCGCCTTGTCACTGGCAGGCATCCCCTCGCGCGTGCTGGATGGCGGGGTGACCTGGAAGGGCCTGTGGCAGCTCGCACGACACCTGGACCTGACCTCATGACTGCAGACGCCCAGCGCACCTTCGAGCAGGCCCTGCACCAGCTGCCCCTGGTGGCCATTCTGCGCGGGCTCACACCGGCTGAAGCTCCCGCCATCGGCGAGGTGCTCACTGGCGAAGGCTTCGCGATGATCGAGGTGCCTCTGAATTCGCCCGCGCCCCTGGACAGCATCGCACGGCTGGCCGCGGCGCATCCGAAAGCGCTGGTCGGTGCAGGCACCGTGCTGACCGTGCAGGAAGTGCAATCGGTTCATGCCGCCGGTGGGCGTCTGGTGGTCTCACCCTGCTTCGATGCGCAGGTGGTCCGTGCCGCCCTCGACCTGGAAATGGTCTGCCTGCCCGGTGTACTCAGTCCGACCGAGGCGTTTGCGGCCCTGCGCGCGGGCGCTCAGGGGCTCAAGCTCTTTCCCGCCGAGATGACGCCACCCGCCGTGGTCAAGGCGCTGCGCGCCGTGATCCCGCCACAGGTGGCGCTGCTGCCGGTGGGCGGTGTGTCGCCCCAGAACCTGGGCGCCTATCGCGGCGCGGGGGCCAGCGGCGCCGGTCTGGGTTCGGCTCTCTACCGGCCAGGGGACGATGCCGCGCGGGTGCAGTTACAGGCCCGAGCCTTTGTGCAGGCCTGGCGCGACGCCGGCCCGGTGCACTAGGTCGGCACGCCTCATTCGATCTCGGACACCCGCACACCCTTGGCGGCACGCCGCACTTCGACCAGCTCGCGCACTTTCTCGCGCAGCTCGCGCGCGTCGGGTACCGCGGTGATCGTGACCAGGGGCGTGGTCTTGTCCGCCGAGAGTATGCGCACATGGGCCAGGCCCACCAGCCGCAGCCAGAACGGCTGATCGAACTGGGTATCGGTGACGCGGTAAAGCTCCAGCTCGCTGATCTTCTTGTTCAAGACGCCCGAGTGCATCTTCAGTCGCTCGGACGTGAGCTCGAACAGCTCGTTCCTCACGACCAGGTAGCGCCAGAGGATGACGCCTGCCGACACGGGTAGCAGCACCACGGTCAGGCCCAGCGCCCCCCACAGCAGGAACGTGGGAAAGTTCATCCACTGCGAGGTACGGCCACTCCAGACCGCTTGTTCCTTGGTACTCATGTCGTGATTGCTCCTGGGTTCATGGGGTGAGCCGCTGCAAGGCGATCTGGATCGCCGCAGCGGTGTGGGGTGAATCTTCCGGCCCGGGCTTGAGCTTGGCCCTAAAGCGCTTGATGAGGGCTGGCCGGTCGCGGGTGAACCAGAACGCCACCAGGTAGTAGCGCGCGGCTTCCTGCACCTGGCGCGGTTCACCGGACGAATTACGCAGGCGCAGTTCGGCCAGCAACATCCAGGCGCCAGAGAACCGGGGATCCAGTCGCAGGGCCTCCACAAGGCTGTCCAGGGCACGCGCAGGCTGCCCTGCCCGCATCTGGGCGGAGGCCAACTCGGTCAGGATCAACGGATCGCGCCGGTCGGCGGCGTGGGCGCGGGCATAGGCATCGGCCACCTCGCTCCAAGCGGCCCGGCGCGCGGCCAGTTGACTGGCCTGGACCCCCAGGGCCCGGGCGGTGGCCCTGTCGCCCACGGGCGGGCGGGGCAAGCGCGCCAATGCACCTTGCGCAGCATCCACCTTCGGCAACGCACCCGGGGCCGCAGGGACATTCAGGCTGCGATGCTCGTGCACGGCCTGCGCGATGTCCGCCAGCGTCGCGCGGGTGAACCCGCGCAGGTCCGCAGCGGGGTCAGGCTTGCGCGCGAGGGTCTCCAGCAGGGGCTGGTACGCCCGGACAGTGGGCGCCGCGCCCTTTCCGGTCCATTCGAGCAGGCGCCCGGAGCCCTCGACCGCCAGACCATTCAGGGCCATCGTGGCCAGCAGGCCGACCCACATGCGCAGGCTCTTGTACCCGGCGAAGTCACTGGCCAGGGCGGACCCCTGCGGCCAAGGCGGGCGCATCGTGAGCGCAGCCCCCACATGCGACAGGCAGGCCACAGCCGCCACCACCAGGCACACGGCGCCGACCCCACACAAGGCGTGCAGGAAAAATCCCAGGCCAGACGCCCCGACGACATAGGCCACCCCGAGGCCGGCCACACCGGGCCAGGCGTAATGCACGAAGGCCCAGACCAGGGGCGCCCACCAGCGCATGCTGGCGTGAGCTCGCTCCCTTCCCTGCACCGGCAGGGCCCCTGCGAACCAGACTAGGAGCACCGTGACGGCAAAAGCGACCAGCACGCCGCCGGACATGCTGGGCAAATGAATCAGGGGGGTCTGCCACAGCTTGTAGGCCCCAGCGGCCGCTGCGGCGAACGAGGCCCAGGCCGCCGCCCGCGCGAGAACGTCCCCCTGCTTGGCGTCCTTCGGATCGGGCGG
>JBEEIS010000072.1:0-13977 GCA_041169755.1 Pseudomonadota bacterium
TGCCATACCGTCCAGCCCTTGGGGTGCCAGAACACGACGCCGGGGGCGTGGTCGTCGATGTGAAAGAGATCGAGCTCGCGACCGAGCTTGCGGTGGTCGCGCTTTTCGGCTTCTTCCAGGAGGGTGAGGTACTGCTGCAGTTCTTCCTTGCTGGCCCAGGCCGTGCCGTAGATCCGCTGCAGCATCTCGTTGCGGTGGTCGCCGCGCCAGTAGGCGCCGGCCACCTTCATCAGCTTGAAGTGCTTGAGCTTGCCGGTGGACGGCACGTGGGGGCCGCGACACAGGTCTTCGAAGCCGCCCTCGCGATAAAGCGAGACGTCTTCGCCGGCGGGGATGCTGCCAATGATCTCGGCCTTGTAGTGCTCGCCCATGGCCTTGAAGTGGGCCACGGCCTCGTCGCGCGGGAGCACGCGGCGCACCACCGCTTCGTCCTTGGCCGCGAGTTCGGTCATGCGCTTTTCAATGGCAGCCAGGTCCTCGGGGGTGAACGGACGCTTGTAGGAAAAGTCGTAGAAGAAACCGTTTTCGATCACCGGGCCGATGGTCACCTGCGCCTCGGGGAACAGCTCCTTGACCGCGTACGCCAGCAGGTGGGCGGTGGAATGGCGAATCACCTCCAGGCCCTCGGGGTCCTTGGCGGTGACGATGGACACCGGCGCGTCACGCTCGATGCGATAGCTGGTATCCACCACCTGACCCTCGACCTTGCCAGCCAGGGCTGCCTTGGCCAGGCCCGCGCCGATGGATGCAGCGACTTCGGCCACGGTGACCGGGCCGGGGTACTCGCGCTTGGAACCGTCAGGGAGGGTGACTTGGATCATGGTCGTATCAGAGGTCAAAAACAAAAAAGCGCGGACTGCAGCCGCGCTTTTGGAGAACCCGAAGAAGATCAGGACACGCGACAACGCAGCCTGTTCAAAGGCCGCAGATTCCTTCGGGCGAAGTTCGCGGTGTCATAACCAAGATGCCTTTCTCGCTCTTGTGAGCCGCCAAAGCAGCGGGGGTCGGCCGAGATTTTACCTCGGCCGACCCCCGTGTCCCGCGGGGCCGATCAGGCGGCCTTCTTGTGGTCGAAGAACTGTTCGTCTTCGGTCGAGCCTTTGAGCGCTGCGGTCGAGGCCTGGGCTTCGATGGTGGTGGTGACCGCATCGAAGTAACCGGTGCCGACTTCGCGCTGGTGCTTCACTGCGGTGAAGCCCTTTTCAGCGGCGGCAAATTCAGCCTGCTGCAGCTCGACGAAAGCCGTCATGTTGTTGCGGGCGTAGCCGTAGGCCAGGTTGAACATCGAGTAGTTCAGGCTGTGGAAGCCAGCCAGCGTGATGAACTGGAACTTGTAGCCCATGGCGCCCAGCTCCTTCTGGAACTTGGCGATGGTGGCGTCGTCCAGGTTCTTCTTCCAGTTGAAGGAAGGCGAGCAGTTGTACGCCAGCAGCTTGCCGGGGAACTTGGCATGGATCGCGTCGGCGAACTGCTTGGCGAAGGTCAGGTCGGGCGTGCCGGTTTCGCACCAGATCAGGTCGGCGTACTCGGCGTAGGCCAGGCCGCGGCTGATCGCCTGATCAATGCCATTGCGGCTGCGGTAGAAGCCCTCGACGGTGCGCTCGCCGGTGAAGAACGGCTGGTCAATCGGGTCGACGTCGGCGGTCACCAGGTCGGCCGCTTCCGCGTCGGTACGGGCCAGCAGCACGGTGGGCGTGCCCATGACGTCGGCGGCCAGGCGAGCGGCCACCAGCTTGGAGACGGCTTCACGCGTGGGCACCAGCACCTTGCCACCCATGTGACCGCACTTCTTGGCAGCGGCCAGCTGGTCTTCGAAGTGCACGCCGGCAGCGCCCGCTTCGATCATGGCCTTCATCAGCTCGAAGGCATTGAGCACGCCACCAAAGCCGGCTTCGGCATCGGCCACGATGGGCGCGAAGTAGTCGATGTAGCCCTCGTCACCGGGGCCCTTGCCTTCGCTCCACTGGATCTGGTCGGCGCGGGCGAAGGTGGCATTGATCTTCTTCACGACCTTCGGCACGGAGTCCACCGAATACAGCGACTGGTCGGGGTACATCTCGCCATTGCTGTTGGCGTCACCGGCGACCTGCCAACCCGAGAGGTAGATGGCCTTGAGGCCGGCCTTGACCTGCTGCATGGCCTGGTTGCCCGTGAGCGCGCCCAGCGAGTTGACGAAGGGCTCGGTGTGAATCAGGTTCCACAGCTTTTCAGAGCCGCGCTTGGCCAGGGTGTGCTCCACCTGCAGCGAGCCGCGCAGGCGCACCACGTCGGCGGCGGTGTAGCCCCGCTTGATGCCTTTCCAGCGTGGGTTCTCGGCCCAGTCTTTTTCAAGCTGGGCGATTTGCTGTTCGCGGGTGAGATGGGTCCAGTGGGTCATGAGGGGCTCCGGATCGAGAGTTGAAGAAACTTGTAACGGTGCGATGACTTTAAGTCTTCTACAAGACCAAGTAACTCTCTTATGTCTTATACAAGAGATAAATTTTCTTGTTTTATTTCAATGACTTGTGAACGTTGAATCGCAATATGAAATTCGGCTTCTTATATTGAGAAATTCTGCGGCGGCGCACCATGACTATTTTTCGCATCACGAAACGCTTGTCGATATCTGAAATGCGCGGCCGTGCTCGGGCATGATCGGCGGCGGACGCCGCGCTGCGCACGCTGCACCCTGCCCCCCTCGGATACCTGGCCTTGGTCCCTCACCGATTCACCGCCTATGCCTGCCTCGCCCTGAGCATGTCGCTCGTGGGCACCTACGTGGCCTTGTCCAAGCCGCTGGTGGCGGCCTTCCCGGTAATGCTGCTGGCTTGGCTGCGGTTTGGCATCGGCGCGCTGGCCATGGCGCATTGGCTGCCCCGCCCTGCGGACGAGGCCCCCTTGAGCCCACGCACCAAACGACTGCTGTTTCTCGAGTCCTTCTTCGGCAACTTCCTGTTCTCGGTGTGCATGCTGTTCGGTGTGAGCCTGACCAGTGCGGTCTCGGCCGGGGTCATCATGGCCTCCATTCCTGCGGTGGTGGCCGTCATGGGGCGGCTGTTCCTCGGGGAGCGCATCACGCGCCGCACCGGCCTGGCAATCGCCTGTGCGGCTGCCGGCATCGCGCTGCTGGCGTGGGGTCGCGGGCAACCGGCGGCAAGCACCGAAGCGGCGGCACCCGATCTCGCCTGGCTGGGGAACCTGCTGGTGTTCGGTGCTGTGCTCTGCGAGGCGACCTATGCGGTGATCGCCAAGACCCTCACCGGCGCCATGGGCCCGCGTCGCATCTCGGCACTGATCAACCTCTGGGGGCTGGCTCTGGTCACCCCCTTCGGGGCCTATGCCGCCTGGCGCTTCGACTTCGCCGTCATCACGCCCGGCGTGTGGGCCCTGCTCCTGTTCTACGGGCTGGCCGCCAGCGTGTGGACGGTGTGGCTCTGGATGACGGGCCTGCGGCACGTGCCCGCGGGGCAGGCGGGCGTCTTCACCGTGATGCTGCCCGTGTCCGCGGCACTGGTGGGCGTGTTCGCCCTGGGCGAATCATTGGGCGCGTTGCAGCTCGCGGCACTGGGCATTTCGCTGGCCGGCGTGGTGCTGGCCACTGCCCCGACGCCCCAGCCAGGGACGCCTCTGGCGCCCCGGTGAGGCACGCCTTCGGGCCACCAAGGCGCTCTCGAGAGCGTTTCCCCAGCGAAAGGCGCCGACCGTGCGAAGAAAAAAAACGACATTCCCCAATGAAAAAAGCCATTTTTCGCTTGGAAACGCGTTTTTTCTCCTTTAGCATCCGCACTGCCGCGGGGGACGCTAGTCGCCTGCGGCTCTCAACCAACTTCTAGAAGGAAAATCAACCATGGCAACTGCAAAGAAAGCTGCGGCGAAGAAGGCGCCCGCGAAGAAGGCTCCGGCGAAGAAAGTCGCTGCCAAGAAGCCCGCCGCGAAGAAAGCCGCCCCCGCCAAGAAGGCGCCGGCCAAGAAAGCCGCCGCGAAAAAGGCCGCCCCGGCCAAGAAGCCCGCTGCGAAGAAGGCCCCGGCCAAGAAGCGCACGCCCAACCCCGCCTTCATGAAGCCCCTGACCCTCAGCCCGGCCCTGGCCGCCGTGGTGGGCAGCGCTCCCCTGCCCCGCACCGAGATCGTGAAGAAGCTGTGGGCCTACATCAAGAAGCACAAGCTGCAGGACAACGCCAACAAGCGCATGGTCAACGCCGACGACAAGCTCAAGGGCATCTTCGGCAAGTCGCAAGTCTCGATGTTCGAGATGGCTGGCCTGATCGGCAAGCACGTCAAGTAAGCCTCCCGCTTGCGCCAAAAAAAGGGCCGCTCATGCGGCCCTTTTTTCGTGCGCGCAGACTCCTGCGTCGGCGTGCGAGCGGGACGCGATTCAGCGCTTGAGGGCGTTCTCGCGGATGGCGCTGAGCGTGCCGCGCGTGGTGATCACCTCCGGGTCCAGCATCACCTCGATCACGGTCCCGGTGTCGCGTGCGAGCGCAGCACGCAGCGCGGGCTCGAATTCCGCCGTGCGCACCACCCGTTCACCGGCCCACCCGTAGGCGCGTGCCAGGGCCACGAAGTCCGGATTGACCAGCGCGGTCGCATGCTCGTGCGCCGGGTACTCGCGCTCCTGGTGCATGCGGATCGTGCCCAGCATGCCGTTATTGAGCAACACGATGATGGACTTGCCACCGAACTGCCGTCCGGTGGCCAGCTCCTGTCCATTCATGAGGAAATCGCCGTCACCCGCAATGGTGAAGGCGGTACGCCCCGTCATGAGGTTGGCCGCGATACCGGCCGGCACGCCGTAGCCCATCGCACCGCTGGTGGGCGCCAGCTGAGTCTTGAATCCCTTGGACAGGCCGTGGTGACGGAAAAACCGGTGCATCCAAGTGGCGAAGTTGCCCGCGCCATTGGTCACCACCGCATCGGGCGGCAAATGCTTTTGCACCGCGGCGATGACCGCCGGCATGTCGATCGCGCCGGGCAACGGCTGGGGCTGCAGGTTGGCCAGGTAATCGGCGTGGGCCGCGGCCGTCCACTCGCCCCAGGGCAGCTGCGGCGGCGCGGTCAGCACCTCCAGCGAGCGCGCGGCGGCGCTCATGCTGGCGTGTATGGCCAGGTCGGCCTGGTAGACACGATGGAGTTCCTCTGCGCTGGCGTGGATATGCACCAGCGTCTGTGCCGGCCGCGGCGCCTGCAGCAGGGTGTAGCCGCCTGTGGTCATCTCGCCCAGGCGAGGACCGATGGCGATCACCAGGTCGCTCTCGCGGATACGGGCGGCCAGCTTCGGGTTGATGGCGATCCCCACGTCTCCGGCGTACTGCGGGTGGTAGTTGTCGAAGCAGTCCTGAAAGCGAAAGGCGTTGCCCACCGGCAGCTGCCAGTTCTCTGCGAAGCGCTGCAGGGCCTGGGCAGCCTGCGGCGTCCAGCCGCCCCCGCCGGCGATCACAAAGGGCTTGCGCGCGGCCAACAGCAGCTCGCGCAGGCGACGCAGCGCACCGGGGTCGCTCCAGGCCTCGGCGGGTTCCACACGCGCCAGCGGACGGGCCTGCACGGACTGGGTGAGCATGTCCTCGGGCAGCACCAGCACCACCGGCCCCGGCCGGCCGTTCATGGCGGTGGCGAAGGCGCGGGCCACATACTCGGGAATGCGCTCGGCCGAGTCGATGCGCTCGACCCGCTTGGCCAGGCCCTTGGTGCTGGGGCCGAAGAAGCTCTGGTACTCGACCTCCTGAAAGGCCTCACGATCGCGCTGGTCGCTGGCCACGTCGCCCACGAAGACGACCATGGGTGTGGAGTCCTGAAACGCGGTGTGGATGCCGATGGAGGCGTTGGTGGCCCCAGGACCGCGCGTGACGAAGCACACCCCGGGGCGTCCGGTGAGCTTGCCGGCCGCCTCGGCCATGAAGGCGGCGCCGCCTTCTTGGCGGTTCACGATGAAGCGGATGCGGTCGCGATGGGCATGGAAGCCATCGAGCACCGCAAGAAAACTTTCGCCGGGGACACCGAAGGCGTGGGTCACGCCCTGGGCAACCAGGCAGTCAACCAGCAGGTGGCCGGCCAAGGTGGAAGTGGGAGAAGTCATCGGCATGCGAGTCGAAAGAGGCGTCCCAGGGTTCAGGCGCCGGCGGTCACGCGGGCGGTCCGCCGCACCTTGCGCACATTGAAGGCGCTGAAGATCAACAGGCCCTGGAAGATCACGAGTCCCAGCCAGACCCCCTGGTACTGCTGGCGATCGAGCAAGCCGCCGAAGATCGGTGCGGCCAGCGCCTGGCCGATGTCCAGGCCGGCATACACCACCCCGTAGACCCGGCCGGTGGCGTGCTCGGGTGTAGAGCGCTTGACGATCAGGTCACGCGAGGGACCGGCCAGTCCGGCAGCAAAGCCCATCGCGCCAAACAGCGCCGGCACGGCCAGCGCCGGCAGGGAGGCGAAGCCGATGGCCAGCGCGATCAGCGCCGCCACGCCCATGCCGGCAGCCATGATGCGTTCACAGCGCTGCGGATCGGACACCAGGAAACCGCCCAGCACGATGCCTGCTCCGCTCGCCACCATGTACACCGTCACGCACACAGCCGCCAGCGCCACCGGCACGCCGTGGATCTGGCGCGCCGCCTCGGGCGCGAAGGCCTGCACCACGCTGAGGACGACGGCGTAAAGCAGGAAGAAGAGAAAGCACATCCAGACCGAGGGGATGCGCAGGAAATCGAAGCTGCCGTCCTGCGCCGCCGCCGAAGCCTCTTGCGCGCGGGGCCGCTGCGGCAGGGCGAGCTGGTCGCGCCAGAGCCAGAGCACCCCCATCACCGCCACCACCAGCAGGCCCGCGGCCCCCAGCGCCACACGCCAGGAGTAGGCCAGGGTCAGCGGCACCAGGATCGCGGGCGCCAAGGCCCAGCCCAGGTTTCCGGTCAGGCCGTGCACGCTGTAGGCATGACCCAGGCGCGAGGCGCTGACCTTGCGATTGAGCAGGGTGAAATCCACCGGGTGGAACACCGCGTTGCCCGCGCCGGCGATGATGGCGCAGACCGCAAGCATCTCGTAGGAGGTCGCAGCTGCCATCCCGAAGGCCGCGACGCTGATCAGCCCGAGACCGGCAAAAAGGATCGCACGCGGTCCGTAGCGGTCCACCAGGAAGCCCGACGCCGCCTGCATGGCGCAGGACACCACGAAGAACAGCGTCATGAGAAAGCCCAGCTGGGCATAGCTCACCGCGAAGGCGTCCTTCAGCCAGGGAAACAGGGGGGCCAGCAGGAGCTGGCTGAAGTGACTGACCAGGTGGCCCAGGCCCACCAGGCTGATGACACCCGCATCGGCACGCAGGCCGGACGGTGCGGTGGGCGTGGAACTACTCATGGCCGAGATGCTAGCCGCAATCCCAGCCGCGACTTCAGCCCTGCAGCGCCCGAAGGAGCAGTCCCGCGGCAATCGCCAGGGCCAGCCAGGCGAAGCCCTGCTGCAGCCGGGGGCCCGCCAGGCGGGCCGCGAAGCCCCTGCCCGCCAGCAGCCCCACCAGCGCGCCACCCGCGAAGGGCAGTGCCACAGCCCACGGCACCTGGCCGGCCAGGGCTGACTGCATCACCGCGCCACTGGACACCAGGGCCAGCACCCCCATGGACGTGGCGGTAATGGCCTGCATCGGCAGGTTGGACACGGCCAGCAGGGCCGGCACGAGCACGAAGCCGCCCCCCACCCCCAGCAGGCCGGAGAGGAAGCCGGCGGTGGCTCCGGCCAGGGCCAGCCGCGCGGCGCAACGCGGCGTCCAACGCAGGCGACCCGTGCCCTCGTCGAGCAGGCAGGGCGACGCGCCACGGGCCTCGTCCTCCTCACCACGCAGGGTGCGTGCAGCTTGGCGCAGCGTGCGCACGGACACAGCGGCCAGCACCAGGGCGAACAGCGCGGTCAGGGGGGCGTTCGGAATGCGCTGGGCCAGCCACAGGCCAGCCGGCGTCAACAGCAGGCCGGCCCCGGCCATGAAGGCGGCTGCTTTGTAGCGCAGCTGCCCGTGACGCCAACCGAGCAGTGCGCCCAGACCCGCCGACAGGGCGACCGCAAGCAGTCCGATGGGCGCAGCCTGTGCCAGCCCCAGATGCAGACCGAACACGAGCAGCGGCACCGCCAGGATGGCCCCGCCCGCGCCGGTCAGGGCCAGTACCGCCCCCACGCCCAGGCCCAGGACCGGGGGCAACAGGGCGGGCCAGGCGCTCACGACGTGGGGGTGGGCTGGGGAGCCGGGCCTTGGGCGCTGAGTTCATGCACCCACATGCCGGCCAGCATGGCAACGGTAAACACCCAGGCCTGCCAATGACCAGCCCCGGCCGCCACCAGGGCCGGCCCGGGGCAAAAGCCCGCCAGGCCCCAGCCTGCGCCGAAGACGAGGCTGCCGATCACGAGGCGCCGGTCGATGGCGCTGGCCGAGGGCAGGTGCATGGCCCCGCCCAGGAAGGCGACGGTGCGTTGGCGGGCCACGGCGAAGGCGCCCACGCCGACAGCGATGGCGCCGCCCATGACCAGCGCCAGTGACGGGTCCCAGGTGCCCGCGAGGTCGAGGAAGCCGATGACCTTGCCGGGGTCGGTCATGCCGGCCAGGATCAGGCCCAGGCCGAACAGCAGTCCGACGGCGAATTCAGTGAGGCGATGCATGGTGAGATCTCCTGTTCAAGTGGGGCGGTTCAGGCCAGCAGGTGGCGCATGACGAAGACGGTGGCGAAGCCCGTGCCCATGAAGGCCAGGGTCGCGACCAGCGATCGCGGGGACATCCGCGACAGACCGCACACCCCATGGCCGCTGGTGCACCCCGAGCCGTAGCGGGTGCCCCAGCCCACCAGCAGACCTGCCACTACGAGCAGGGCCGGGCCAGCCTCGATGCGCGGCGCCACCGGTGCGGCGAAGAGCGACCACACCGCGGGCGCGGCCAGCAGGCCCGCGACGAAGGCGATACGCCAGCCGGCGTCGCCTGCGCGCGGCCGCAGCAGCCCACCCAGGATGCCGCTGATGCCCAGCACGCGGCCATTGAGCAGGATGAACAGGGCCGAGGCCAGTCCGAGCAGCACACCCCCGGCCAGCGAGGCCCAGGGCGTGAAATGGTTCCAATCGATCGTCATCAGCGGCTCCTTGAGGTGGGGGTTCGGGATCTTTTTACGGGTGCGCAGTACTGCTGGTAGAGGACGTCCATCACCGCCAGCGCCTGCGGGCTCACGAGGCGGTAATGGATGCTCTTGCCCTCGCGGCGGGTATCCACCAGGCCCTCCTCGCGCAGCACAGCCAGTTGCTGCGACAAAGTGGGCTGCAGGATGCCCAGCGTCTCCTGCAACTGCGCGACGCTGCGCTCCCCCTGCGCGAGTTCGCACAGAAGCATCAGGCGGTCGGGGTTGCCCAGCACCTTCATGAGGGCACAGGCTTGCTCGGCAGCGTCGCGCAGGGCCTCTAGGGGTGGCGCTGCGTGCACGGGATCGGCGGCGAGGACAGGCATGCTGTGGCGGGTGTGGAGTGGCCGGGCAAAGGCGGTGAGGCAAAGCACCTTGCAATCAATTAAATTTTCGATATATTATCAAATCATAGATTATTTGACAAGGAGCCCCTGATGCAGCCGATCGTGCAGCCCTTCTTCGACCCTGCCACCTGGACCTGGACCTATGTGATCCATGCTGGCGCGGGTACGGCCTGCGCCATCGTCGACCCGGTGTTGGACTACGACGCGAAGTCGGGCCGGACCCGCACGGACTCGGCGCAGCAGGTGGTTGACTTCGTGCGCGCGCAGCGTCTGTCGGTGCAGTGGATCCTGGAGACGCATGCCCATGCCGACCACCTGAGCGCCGCGGCCTGGCTGCGCGATCAGCTCGGCGGGCGCATCGGCATCGGCGGGCGCATCTCGGTGGTGCAGGGCGTGTTCAAGAAGATCTTCCACCTCGAGCCGGACTTTCCCGCCGACGGCTCGCAATTCGACCATCTCTTCGCCGACGACGAGGTCTTCGCCATCGGCAACCTCTCGGCTCGCGTCCTGAGCGTGCCGGGTCACACACCGGCCTGCGTGGCCTACCAGGTGGGCGATGCGGTGTTTGTGGGCGACACCCTCTTCCCGCCCGACGTGGGCACAGCCCGTTGCGACTTCCCCGGCGGCAGCGCGCAGGCCCTGTACCGCTCGGTGCGCCAGCTGCTGGCGCTGGCGAGCGAGACGCGCCTGTTCATGTGCCACGATTACCCACCCGCCGGTCGCGCCCCGCGCAGCGAAACGAGCGTCGCCGAGCAGCGCGCGCACAACATCCACATCCACGACGGCGTCACCGAGGAAGCCTTCGTCGCCATGCGCACCCAGCGCGATGCCGGCTTGCAGATGCCCAACCTGATCCTGCCCTCCATCCAGGTGAACATCCGCGCCGGCCAGCTGCCGCCCCCGGAGGCCAATGGCGTGAGCTACCTGAAGATCCCGCTGAACGCGCTCTGACCTGCGCCAGCGCCTCCCATTTGAACGATCCCCGCACGCGGGCCGGGGCGTGTCACCCCGGAGGCTGCCAGCATGCAGGCGAGCGGCCATACTCCTGACATCGTCTGGCAGGAGTGCAGCATGGAACCCACTGGAAAGATCGCCATCGTCACCGGCGGCGCGAGCGGTATCGGCGAAGGCTTGGCGCGCCGATTCGCGGCCGAGGGCGCGCGCGGTGTGGTGATCGCCGACCGCGATCTCGCGCGCGCGCAGGCCGTTGCCACCAGCATCGGCCCGCAGGCCCTAGCCCTGCCCTGCGACGTGAGCCGCGAGGCGGATATCCAGGCCACCGTCGCCACCACCTGCGAACGGTTCGGCCAGATCGACATCTTCTGCTCCAACGCGGGCATCCTGGGCCGCCCCGGCGGCTTCGAGCTGGACGACACCCTCTGGGATTCGATGTGGCAGATCCACCTCATGGCCCATGTCTGGGCAGCGCGGGCCGTCGTGCCCGCCATGGCGGCCCGCGGCGAAGGCTTTTTCCTGGTCACGGCCTCGGCGGCAGGCCTGCTCAATATCGTCGAGAGCGCGCCCTACGCGGTCACCAAGCATGCGGCCGTGGGCTTTGCCGAGTGGCTACGAATCGGCTGGGGGCGGCGTGGCGTGCGCGTCGCCTGCCTGTGCCCCCAGGGCGTGGATACCGAGATGACGCGCGGCGGCGCGGGATCGGCCGGCCATGACGGCATCCTCACGCCCGAGCAGGTGGCCAGGATCGTGATGGAAACGATGCGCGAAGAAACCTTCCTCGCCCTGCCCCATCCCTCGGTCACCCAGTACATGCAGGCCAAGGTGCAGGACTACGACCGCTGGCTCGGCGGTATGCAGAAGCTGTACGCGCAGCACATGACACCCGGCGCCTGACCCGGGCCGGGCCGCACCTCAGGACGCTGCGGGCGCGGACGCTGCGTTCCCGAACCTGAACACCCCTGGCTCCAGCGCCGGGTTCACGTCCACCGGGATCACGCTCTTGGGCGGGAAGCGCCCCTCCAGGATCAGCCGCGACAGCGGGTTCTCGATCCGCTGCTGGATCGCGCGCTTCAAGGGCCGCGCGCCAAACACCGGGTCAAACCCCACCTTGGCCAATTCCTCGAGCGCCGCCTCGGGCACCTGCAGCACCAGATCCATCTTGGCCAGGCGCTGCTCCAGCACCTGCAGCTGGATACGGGCGATGCGCGCGATGTGCGAGGCATCCAACCCGTGGAACACCACGGTCTCGTCGATCCGGTTCAGGAACTCGGGACGGAAGTGGTTCTTGAGTTCATCCCACACCGCTTCCTTCACGTCCTCGTAGGGCCGACCCACCATGGCCTGGATCATGTGCGAGCCGATGTTGCTGGTCATCACGATCACCGCGTTCTTGAAATCCACGGTGCGGCCCTGGCCGTCGGTCAAGCGACCGTCGTCCAGAACCTGCAGCAGCACATTGAACACGTCGGGATGCGCCTTCTCGACCTCGTCCAGAAGAATCACGCTGTAGGGCTTGCGACGTACGGCCTCGGTCAGGTAGCCCCCCTCTTCGTAGCCCACATAGCCCGGAGGCGCTCCGATCAGACGGGCCACCGAGTGCTTCTCCATGAACTCGCTCATGTCGATGCGTATCAGGTGCTCCTCGCTGTCAAACAAGAAGGTGGCCAGCGCCTTGCACAACTCGGTCTTGCCCACGCCCGTGGGACCCAGGAACACAAAGGACCCGGTGGGCCGATTCGGGTCGGACAGGCCCGAGCGGCTGCGGCGGATGGCGTTGGCCACCGCGCTGATCGCCTCGTCCTGGCCCACCACACGTTGGTGCAGGCGATCTTCCATCTTCAGCAGCTTTTCGCGCTCGCCCTGCATCAGCTTGGACACGGGAATACCGGTGGCGCGGGCCACCACCTCGGCAATCTCCTCGGCCCCGACCTGGGTGCGTAGCAGCTGCGGCCGGCCATCGGCGGCCTTGCCGCTTTCCTTGGCCTGGGCATCCTTCAGGCGCTTTTCCAGCTCGGGCAGCTTGCCGTATTGCAGCTCGGCAACCTTGTTGAAATCGCCCTTGCGGGTGAGGCCCTCGATCTGCTGGCGCAGGCGGTCGATTTCCTCCTTGATCTGAGCGCTGCCCTGGGCCTGGGCCTTCTCGGCCTTCCAGATGTCCTCGAGGTCGGCCAGCTCTTTTTGCAGCTTGGTGATTTCTTCCTCGATCAGGGCCAAGCGCTTTTGCGAGGCTTCGTCGGCTTCCTTACGGACCGCTTCGCGTTCGATCTTCAGCTGGATCAGGCGGCGATCGAGCTTGTCCATCACCTCCGGCTTGGAGTCGATCTCGATCTTGATCTTGGAGGCGGCCTCGTCGATCAGGTCGATGGCTTTATCGGGCAGGAAGCGGTCGGTGATATAGCGATGCGAGAGTTCAGCTGCGGCCACGATGGCCGGGTCGGTGATCTCCACGCCATGGTGCACCTCGTACTTCTCTTGCAGACCCCGCAGGATGGCGATGGTGGCCTCCACTGTGGGCTCGCCCACCAGGATCTTCTGAAAGCGGCGCTCCAGGGCGGCGTCCTTCTCGATGTACTTGCGGTATTCATCCAGGGTGGTGGCGCCCACGCAATGCAGCTCGCCGCGCGCCAGGGCGGGTTTGAGCATATTGCCCGCGTCCATCGCGCCCTCGGCCTTGCCTGCGCCGACCATGGTGTGCAGTTCGTCGATGAAGACAATGGTCTGACCCTCGTCCTTGGCCAGCTCGGTCAGCACGGTTTTCAGGCGCTCCTCGAACTCGCCGCGGAACTTCGCGCCCGCCAGCAGGGCCGCCATGTCCAGCGACAGCACGCGCTTGTTCTTCAGGCTCTCGGGCACCTCGCCAGCCACGATGCGCTGGGCCAGGCCCTCGACGATCGCGGTCTTGCCCACGCCGGGCTCACCAATCAGCACCGGGTTGTTCTTGGTGCGCCGCTGCAGCACCTGGATGGCACGACGGATCTCGTCGTCTCGGCCGATCACCGGGTCGAGCTTGCCCTGGCGGGCGCGCTCGGTCAGGTCCATGCAGTATTTTTTGAGCGCCTCGCGCTGGCCTTCAGCCTCGGCGCTGTTGACGCTCTGGCCGCCGCGCACCGCGTCGATCGCGGTCTCAAAGGTCTTGCGCACCAGGCCGTTCTCGCGGGCGATGCGGCCGATATCGGCCTTGCTGTCGGCGACCGCCAGCAGAAACAGCTCGCTGGCGATGAACTGATCACCGCGCTTGATGCCCTCTTTTTCGGCGGCCTGGAGCAGGCCCACCAGCTCGCGTCCGACTTGAACCTGGTCCTGGCCCTGGACCTGCGGACGTTTATGCACAGCCGCCTCGGCCGAGGCCAGCAAGCCCGACACGTTGACGCCAGCGCGTTGCAGAAGGGCCCGGGGGCCGTCCTCCTGGCGCAGCATGGCCACCAGCAGATGCTCGGCTTCGATGTAGGCGTGATCGTTGCCCAGGGCGAGGGTCTGGGCCTCGTTCAGGGCTTCCTGGAATTTGGTCGTGAGCTTGTCGAGTCGCATGGGAAAGGCTCCGTGGTGCACCGCAGCTTAGGCTG
>JBEEIS010000073.1:0-8255 GCA_041169755.1 Pseudomonadota bacterium
CGTCCCATCTTCACCGCCATGAAGCTGGTGGAGCGCGAGCTCGGCCCCCGCCATGTGAGCGCCGACATCGGCTGCCACCTGTTTTCCATCCTGCCGCCGTTCAATATCGGCAACACCACCATGGGCTACGGCCTGGGCAGCGCCGGTGCCGCGGCCTTCAACCCGCCAGGTGACCGCGCAGGCCAGTCGCGCGCCATCAGCGTCATGGGCGACGGCGGCTTCTGGCATAACGGCCTGACCAGCGGCATCGCCAACTCGGTGTTCAACCAGAGCGACCACCTCACCATCGTGGTGGACAACAGCTACACCTCGGCTACCGGTGGCCAGGACGTGCTGTCCTCCACCGCCAAGAATCCGACCCGCAGCACCGGCCATGCCATCGAACGTGCGGTGCGCGGGGTGGGCGTGAACTGGGTGCGCACCGTGCGCCGCACCTACGACCTGGCCGCCATGCGCGACACGCTGCGTGAGGCGCTGACCACGCGCGAAGCTGGCCCCAAGGTGCTGATCGCGCAGTCCGAGTGCATGTTGAACAAGCAGCGGCGCGAGAAGCCCCTGCAGCGCAAGGCCATCGCCGAAGGCCGCCGCGTGGTGCGCGAGCGCTTTGGCGTGGACAGCGACACCTGCACCGGCGACCACTCTTGCATTCGCCTCTCGGGCTGCCCTTCGCTTTCGGTCAAGCCCAACCCGGATCCTCTGCGCACCGATCCAGTGGCCACGGTGATCGAATCCTGCGTGGGCTGCGGCCTGTGCGGCGAGGTCTCGCACGCGGCGGTGCTGTGCCCCTCCTTCTACCGCGCCCGCATCGTGACGCACCCCACGCGCTGGGAGCGCCTGCGCCAGCGGGTGCGTGACACCGTTGTCGGCCTGCTGCAAAGGCGCCGAGCCCGCAGCACCGAACGCTGGGCTTTCTGAATTCCGCTCCGATGACGCCTGCCCGCACCGCCCCGATCAAGATCGCTGTCCTGGCCATGGGGGGAGAGGGTGGGGGCGTGCTGGCCGACTGGATCGTCGACCTGGGCGAAGCCAACGGCTACATCGCCCAGACCACCTCGGTGCCCGGCGTCGCCCAGCGCACCGGGGCCACCATCTACTACGTCGAGCTGTATCCGCAGGCGCAGGCCCAGGTCGATGGGGCCCGGCCCGTGCTGGCCCTGATGCCCTTGCCGGGGGATGTGGACCTGGTGCTGGCCTCCGAGTTGATGGAGGCTGGCCGCGCCGTGCAGCGCGGGTTGGTGACGCCGGACCGCACGACATTGATCGCCTCCAGCCATCGCGTCTACGCCATCGCCGAGAAGATCGTGCCGGGCGATGGACGTGTCGATGAAAAGACCCTGCACGAACACGCTGCTGCCGCTGCGCGCCGCTGGGTGTGCTTTGACATGGCGCAGGTCGCCGAGCAGACCGGCAGTCTGATCAGTGCAGTGCTGTTTGGCGCGGTGGCCGGCACCGGCGTGCTGCCTTTCAGCCGCGAGCAATTCGAGGCCACCATCACCCGTGGCGGCGTAGGCGTGAAGTCCAGCCTGGCCGCCTTCGGTGCCGCCTTCGATCGCGCGCAGCGTGGCGATGCGGCTGCGCCGTCCGCCGCACCGGTGGCCGCCCGCCCGCTCCCGCAACCGCGCGACCCGCAGGTCGCCGCCCTGGTGGCCCGCGTGCGCGATGAACTGCCTGCGCCGGCGCAAGACCTGACGCTGGAGGGCGTGCGGCGCCTGATCGATTACCAGGATCCCGCCTATGTGGGCGAGTATCTGGACCACCTCGCCGCGCTGCGCGCAGTGAGTGCCGACCCGCAGCTGCTGTCCGAGACCGCGCGGCACCTGGCCCTGTGGATGTCCTATGAGGACACCATCCGGGTCGCCGACCTCAAGACCCGCGCCACCCGTTTCGAGCGCGTGTCCGACGAGGTCAAGCTGGCGCCGGGGCAGCAGCTGTCCATTCACGAATTCATGCACCCGCGCCTGCAGGAAATTTGCGAAACGCTGCCGGCGCCCATCGGTCGCTGGCTGGCGAACTCGGGCGTGCCGCGCCGGCTGGTGGAGCGCTTCACGCGCAAGGGCCGCATCGTCAACACCACCTCGCTGGGCGGCTTCCTGCTGCTGTATGTGCTGGCCGGCATGAAGCGCTGGCGCCGCAGCAACCTGCGTCATGCCGCCGAGATGGAACGGATCGGCCAGTGGATGGCCCGCGTGCAGACCTGGGCTCGAACGAATCCGCAGATGGCGCTGGAAGTCGCGCAGTGCCAGCGCCTGGTCAAAGGCTACAGCGACACGCACGAGCGCGGGTTGCGTAACTTCAACACCGTGATGGACGCCCTGGACCGTGCGGGTGCCGCCATGACCCCGGCCGACGTGCGCGAGCTGCGCGAGGCGGCGCTGGCCGACGAGCATGGCCACAAGCTGCGCGAGGCGCTCGCGCGCCATCCCGGAGGGTTGATCGCATGACCGCGGCGCACGTCGACTACCGCGGCAAGCCGCAAGCTGTTGCCGACCTGGTCCAGTCCGATCGTGTGCACCGCGACCTGTACATCCATCCCGAGATCTTCGCGCTGGAGCAGGAGCACTTCTTCGCCAACACCTGGAACTACGTCGGCCACGACAGCCAGATTCCGAAGGTGGGCGACTACCTGACCGTCACCATCGCCGGCCGGCCGCTGATCGTGGTGCGCCACACCGACGATAGCGTGCGGGTGATGATGAACCGCTGCGCGCACAAAGGCTCGCGCCTGGTGAGTGAGGCCTGCGGCCACGCCGGAAAGTTCTTTCGTTGCCCCTACCACGCCTGGACCTTCAAGACCGATGGCTCGCTACTGGCGATCCCGATGAAGAACGGCTACGAGAACACTGATTTCGCTTCCTGCGAAGGTGCGCAGGGCCTCGCGACCGTCCAGCACGTGCGCCTGCACCGCGGGTTCATCTTCGTGAAGATCAACGACGCGGGGCAAAGCTTCGAGGACTACTTTGGCGAGTCGCTCAGCTCCATCGACAACATGGCCGACCGCTCACCCGAGGGCCAGCTGGAGATCGCCGGCGGGTGCTTTCGCTATGTGCATGATTGCAACTGGAAGCTGTTCGTCGAAAACCTGAACGACACCATGCACCCCATGGTGGCTCACGAGTCCTCGGCCGGCACCGCCCAGCGCATGTGGAAGGATCAGCCCGCGGATGCGCCCAAGCCCATGGCCATCGAGCAGTTCGTCCCCTTCATGTCGAACTACCCCTTCTTCGACGACATGGGCGTGCGCGTGTTCGAGAACGGCCACAGCTTCTCGGGCGTGCACTTTTCCATCCACAGCAAGTACTCGGCCATCCCAGAATACGACGCCGCGATGAAAGCCGCCTACGGCGAGGAGCGCACCGCGCAGATCCTTTCCCTGGCCCGACACAACACGGTGTACTACCCCAGCCTGACCATCAAGGGCGCAATCCAGACCATCCGCGTGGTGCGGCCCGTGGCGGTGGACAAGACGATCATCGAGAGCTGGAACTTCCGCCTCAAGGGGGCCCCCGACGCGCTGCTCGCCCGCACCTGCACCTACAACCGTCTGATCAACTCGCCCTTCTCGGTGGTGGGCGCCGACGACCTGCATGCGTACCGCGGCATCCAGCAGGGCCTGCAAGCCAGTGGCAACCCCTGGATCAGCCTGCACCGCAACTTCCGCCAAGAGGAAATCGGCCAGGCCGACGTGACCACCAACGGTCTGAGCGAGATCTCGATGCGTAACCAGTACCGGGCCTGGGTGAAGTCCATGACCGTGACGATGTGAGGAGGACGGCCGCCATGACCGACGTTGCCGACAAAGACCTGATCGATTTCGTGGTGCGCGAGGCCCGCCTGCTGGATGCGAAGCAGTACGACGCGTGGAACGCCCTCTTCACCGACGATGCCATCTACTGGATCCCGGCCGCGCCGGGCCAGGAGGATGGCCTCACTCACATCTCGCACATGTATGAAGACAAGCTGCTGCGGGACCTGCGTATCGAGCGTTTCAAGAGCCCGCGTGCGTTTTCGCAGCAGCCGCCGAGTCGCTGCCACCACCTGCTGCAGATGCCCACGGTGGAATCGCGGGATGCGGCGGCCAATCGCTATGTGGTGCGCACCGAGTTTCACTACACCGAGGCCCAGGGCGACGACATGCAGTTCTATGTCGGTACCTGCACCCACCACCTCGCCGTGGTGGAGGGCACGCTCAAGATGACCTTGAAGCGGGTGGACCTGCTCAATTGCGACGCCGCCCTGCCGGCGGTGCAGCTCTTTATCTGATGGCTGCTGCTCTCGTCTCGGTGTACCAGCGCTTCGTGGCCACGGCTGCCGAGCGTCCGCAGGCCGACGGCCTGTGGGTGGAATCCGTCACCGCGGCGGCCTATGGCATCGCGCCCGGCGGCATCCGCTGGGGTGATGCGGCCACTGAGGTCGAGCGCTTGCGCCAGGCCTATGCGGTGGCGGGCTACGGCCACGGCCACCGCGTGGCCCTGCTGCTGGAGAACCGACCCGCCTTCCTCTTTCACTGGCTGGCGCTCAACGCTGTGGGATGCAGCGTGGTGCCCCTGCACGCCGACCTGCGCGCGGCCGAACTCGAGTACCTGGTGGGACACAGCGAAGCCGTGCTGGCGGTGGTCCTGCCGGGCCGCGTGGCCGATCTGCAGGCCGCCGCGCGTGCCGCAGGCCAGATCTGCGCCGCCGTTTCGCACGAGACCGTGGGTCATGTGGCCCTGCCGCGCGCGCCGGTGCCCGCGCCCCATGCCGGTCAGGCCGTGGGTCTGGCCACCGAGTGCGCGCTGCTCTATACCTCCGGAACCACCGGCCGCCCCAAGGGCTGTCGCCTGACCAACGATTACTTCCTGCGCGCTGGCCGCTGGTACGCGCAACTCGATGGCGTGTGCCAGGTGCGTTTGCATGCCGAGCGCATCATCACGCCGCTGCCACTCAATCACGTGAACGCGATGGCGTTTTCGGCGATGGTGGTCTGGACGGCGGGTGGCTGCCTGGTGCAGCTCGATCGATTTCATCCCGCCACCTGGTGGGACAGCGTGCGCGAAAGTGGCGCCACCATCCTGCATTACCTGGGCGTGATGCCCGCGATGCTGCTGTCTGCCCCCGCCAGTGACGCCGACAGAACGCATGGTGTGCGCTGGGCCTTCGGCGCCGGAGTCGACCGCCGCCACCATGCCGCCTTCGAGGCGCGCTTTGGCCTGCCCCTGGTCGAAGCCTGGGCCATGACCGAGACTGGCGCTGCAGCCTGCATCATGGCCAACCATGAGCCGCGCCAGGTGGGCACGCACTGCTTTGGTCAGCCCGCTTCCTTCGTGCAAGTGCGCCTGGTGGATGACGCCGGTCAGGAGGTGCCGGTGGGCGAGCCAGGTGAACTGCTGGTGCGCTCGGCCGGCCCCGACCCGCGCGCCGGCTTCTTCTGCGGCTACCTCAAGGACGAAGCCACCACCGAGGAGGCCTGGGCCGGCGGCTGGTTCCATACCGGCGACGTGGTGCGGGCCGACGCGCAGGGCCTGCTGTATTTCGTGGACCGCCGCAAGAATGTGATCCGCCGCAGCGGCGAGAACATCTCCGCGCTGGAGGTCGAGAGCGTTCTCAATCAGCACCCCGCGGTCAAGACGGCGGCCGTGGCCGCCACGCCCGACGCGGTACGCGGCGACGAGGTGCTGGCTTGCATCGTGCCGCGTGAATCGGTGTCGGCCAACGAACGCGAGACCCTCGCGCGCAGCCTGGTCGACCACGCGCTGCAACGCCTGGCCTATTACAAGGCGCCGGGCTACGTGGCCTTTGTCGACGCGCTTCCGCTCACGGTGTCGCAAAAGATCCAGCGCGGTCAGCTCAAGGAGCTGGCCCGCACCCTGCCCGGGCAGGCGCATTGCGTCGACCTGCGCGCCCTGAAGAAAAGGACGGCGGCATGAGCGGCAAGCGCCTCGGGTATGACGGCGTGGCGGTGGCGGTGCCCGTCACCGTGCCCTATCAGCGCTACGCCACCCAGGGGGCGCACTGGTTCGTGGGCCAGGCCCTCAAGGGTCTGCTGGACGCCTCGGGCCTGGACAAGCGGCAGATCGACGGCCTGACTCTCAGCAGCTTCTCGCTCGGTCCCGACACTGCGGTGGGCGTGACCCAGCACATGGGTCTCACGCCGCGCTGGCTCGACCATATTCCCACGGGTGGCGCCTCGGGCGTGATGTCCCTGCGCCGCGCCGCGCGGGCGGTGCAATGCGGCGACGCCGATGTCGTGGCCTGCGTCGCCGCCGACACCAACCATGTGGACTCCTTCCGCCTGATGCTCGGAGGCTTTTCCACTTTCGCGCGGGACGCGAGCTATCCGTACGGCTCGGGCGGACCCAACTCCATCTTCGCCTTCATCACTGCGAACTACATGCGCACCTACGGCGCCACGCGCGAGGATTTCGGCCGCATCGCAGTGGCCCAGCGCGCCAACGCGCTGAAGAACCCGAACGCCCTGTTCAAGAAGCCGCTCACGATGCAGGAGTACCTGGACGCACGGCCCATCTCCGACCCGATCCATCTGTTCGACTGCGTCATGCCCTGCGCCGGTGCCGAGGCCTTCCTGGTGATGCGCGAGGAGAAGGCCCGCGAACTTGGCCTGCCCCACGCCCTGGTACGCGGCGCCATCGAGCGGCACAACGCCTACTCGGAGGACCCGGTCATGGTGCGTGGAGGCTGGCGCATGGACCGTGACGAGCTCTACGCCCAGGCCGGCGCACAGCCCGCCGATGTGAACTTCATGCAGACCTATGACGACTACCCCGTCATCGTGATGCTGCAGTTCGAGGACCTGGGCTTTTGTGACAAGGGCGGGGGGCCGCAGTTCGTGCGCACCCATACCCTCACCCACGACGGCGACTTTCCGAACAACACCAGTGGCGGCCAGCTGTCCTGCGGTCAGCCCGGTGCGGCAGGCGGCTTCATGGGCATGACGGAGTCGATCCGCCAGCTCACGGGCGCCGCGGGCGAGCGCGCGGTGCGCGATGCGAGGCTGGGCCTGGTCACGGGCTTTGGCATGGTGACCTATGACCGGTGCCTGTGCACCGGCGCCGTTCTTCTGGGAGCCGCATCATGACGATGCCGCTGATGAAGCCCCCGCGCAAGAACCCGGTGCTGCGCACGCAGCAGATGAACCTGCCGCCCTGGGCGCGCGGGCGGGTTGCGCTGGGCATGACCGCGGCGGCGGCCCTGGGCCGCTTCGAGCTGCAGGTGTGCCAGGACTGCGGCCACCTGCAGTACCCGCCGCGCGAGGCCTGTCACCACTGCCTGTCGGCGCGCCTGAAGTGGCGCGCGCAGGATGGCGCAGGCACGCTGCTGGCGCACTCCACGCTGCATCACAGCAACGACCTCTTTTTCCGCGAGCGCCTGCCTTGGCGGCTCGGTTTCGTGCAACTCGATGCAGGGCCCACCGTCATCGTGCACCTGCATGACGAGGTGGGCGAGGTGCCCCAGCGCGTGCGCGTGGGCGCGCGCCTGGACCGCGCGGGCCAGGCCGTTCTGATCGGGTTTCCAGAGCAAGGAAGTGAACACATGGCAGACGACCGCATGCTGCGAGAAATGTCCAGCGACCCGAAATTCCGCAAGGTGCTGGTGACGGATGGCAAGACCGCGGTGGGTCAGGCCCTGGTCAAGGCCCTGGTCAAGGCCGGCGCCGACATCGTGTGGGTCGGCCATGCCGAACCCTGGAAGAAGTTGCCCGGGCTGGACGGCATCACCGCGCTGCCCCAGGTCACGCTGGTGCCGCTGGACCTCACCAACGAGCGCTCGGTCACCGAGCTGGCCGGCGAGATCGGCGGCAAGGTGGACATCGTGATCAACAACGCCGAGGTGCACCGTACCTTCGGTATCGGCGCACGCCGGGGCACCGATGCCGCGCGCGCCGAGATGGAGATCAACTACTTCGGGCTGCTGCGTCTGGCCCAGGCCTTCGGGCCGGCGCTCAAGGGCCGTTCCGCCGACGGCGTGACGAATGCCACCGCCTGGGTCAATCTGCTGTCCGTCTACGCCCTGTCCAACTTTCCGCCGCACGGCACGTTCTCGGCGTCCAAGGCGGCGGCGCTGTCGCTGGCGCAGTGCCAGCGTGCCGAGATGCGGCCGGCTGGCATCCGCGTGATCAATGTCTTCCCGGGCCCGATCGACGACGAGTGGAACCAGAACATGCCGCCGCCCAAGGTCGCGCCTGGCGCCTTGGCCAGCGCCATCATCAGTGCGCTGCGTGGCGGCATCGAAGATGTCTACCCCGGTGACGTGGCGCA
>JBEEIS010000074.1:0-6511 GCA_041169755.1 Pseudomonadota bacterium
CGCGCGTGAGACTTTGCGCAGCTTCTTGCAGGAACGCGGGCGCGGCTACCGGCGGGCGATCTCCAGCCCCTTGAGCGCCGAAGCGGGGTGCAGCCGACTGAGCCCGCACCTGGCCTTTGGCACGATCTCGCTGCGCACCGTGCATCAGGCGGTGGAGCGTGCCATCGCGACGACGCCGGATCCCGCCCTGACGCGCGACCTGCGAGGCTTTGCGGGGCGACTGCGTTGGCATTGCCACTTCATGCAGAAACTCGAGAGCGAGCCGCAGATCGAGTTTCGCAACTTCGCACGCGTGTGCGATGGCCTGCGCGAAGACGACTTTGATCAAGTCCGCTTTGCCGCCTGGTGCGAAGGGCGCACCGGCTACCCGATGGTCGATGCCTGCATGCGGTCCCTGCGTGCCACGGGCTGGCTGAATTTCCGCATGCGGTCGATGCTGGTGAGTTTTGCCAGCTACCACCTGTGGCTGCACTGGCGCGAGACGGGCCTTTTCCTGGCGCGCCAGTTTCTGGACTTCGAGCCCGGCATCCACTGGAGCCAGATGCAGATGCAAAGCGGCACCACCGGCATCAACACGCTACGCATGTACTCGCCGACCAAACAGGCCAAGGACCACGACCCGCAGGGCGTGTTCATCCGCCGCTGGGTGCCCGAACTGGCGCGGGTGCCGCTGGCCTACCTGGCCGAGCCCTGGACGATGCCGCTCGAGGTACAGCAGCTCGCGCGTTGCAGGATCGGGCAGGACTATCCGGCGCCGATCGTCGAAGAGAAGTCCGCGCTGCGGGCGGCCAAGGAGCGGATGTATGGCCTGCGCAGTCAGGATGCGGCGCGGCGTGAGGCGGACGCGGTGCAGGCGCGGCATGGGTCGAGAAAAGCTGGCTTGCCGGCCGCGGGGCGTCGTCGCGCCGGCGGGCGTCGATCGGCACCCGCGGCGTCTGGCTCGGGCGGCGCGGTGCAGGGGGACCTGTTCGCGTGACCTGCGGGACGCTCGACTTGACACGCTAGACTTTCCACGACTGGGGCGGTCTAGCCCTGGATGCTCTTTCCCTCGTCGCGATGGCCCCTCCGAAGCAATCCTCGTCCGCCTCCTCGGCGCCCTCAATGCCACCGATGCAGGAGGTGGAGCGCCTGCTCAATGCCTACCAGAGCGGCGACTACCAGGCCGCCGCTGCCATGGCGCAAGCCATGACTCAGCGCTTCCCTGCCTTCCAGTTCGGATGGAAGGCCTATGGCTCGATCTTGAAGTTGAATCACCAGCTGCAGGATTGCATCGCCCCCATGCAGGAGGCTGTTCGGCTTGCGCCCCAGGATGCCGAGTCCCAAGCCAACCTCGGCGATGCACTGGCCAGCCTGGGGCACTACGCGCAGTCGGCAGATGCGTGCCGGCTGGCCGTGCTACTGGCGCCGGGATACGCCCTTGCGCACAACAACCTGGGCAACGCGCTGTTCCACCTGGGCGAGCGCGAACAGGCCCTGGCGTGTTACCTTGAGGCAATCCGCCTGGAGCCCGCTTACGCGCAGGCCCATTTCAACCTCGGCAACCTCTTAGACAAGCAGGGCCTGCTGTCCGAGGCCGAGCGTGCCTATCGTCAGGCCCTGCGCCTGAATGACGCGTATCCGCAGGCGCTCACCAACCTGAGCGCGGTCCTCGCCAGCATGGGTCGTCATGCCGAGGCCGAGGCGGCTTGCCGCCAAGCCATTGCGATCGAACCCTCGAATGCCCAGGCGCGAAGCAACCTGATTTTCGTCATGAGCTATCTGGAGTCCGCCTCTCCCCAGGCCCTGCTGGACGAGGCGCGTGCCTACGGGCAGTGTGTGTCTACCCAAGTGACGAACCGCTTCGAACACTGGTCTACGGCCGACCGACCTGCTCGCTTGAAGATTGGTTTCGTCTCTGGCGATTTCAGGAATCACCCGGTGGGCTATTTCCTTGAGGGACTGATGTCCCATCTTGATCGGGATCGATTCGAGACCTACGCCTTCACCACCAATCTGCGAGTGGATGCGCTCACAGAGAAATTTCGCGGCCTGTTCGCGCACTGGTGTCCGATTCACGGTCTGAACGATGACGAGGCCGCCCGGCTTATTCACGATCAGGCGCCGCACGTCCTGGTCGACCTGGCCGGCCATACGGCCCTCAACCGGCTGGCGGTATTCGCCCGCCGGCCGGCGCCAGTGCAGGTGACCTGGCTGGGCTATTTTGGAACTACGGGCCTGACTGAGATGGACTGGATTCTGGCTAGCCCTCATGCGGTACCCGAGTCCGAGGCCTGGCATTACACCGAGCGAGTCTGGCGCCTGCCCGAGACCTCTCTGTGCTTCACGGCGCCCTCGGTGCCCCTGCCAGTGGGCCCCTTGCCTGCGGCAGCGACCGGCCACATTACCTTCGGTTGCTTCAACAACCTGGCCAAGGTCAATGCGCGCGTGGTCCGGGTCTGGGCCCGGGTGCTGCAGGCGATACCAGGCTCGGTCTTGATGCTCAAGGCCAGGCAGCTGTCCGAGCCCGACGTCGCTGAACGCATGTTGACTGCGTTCGAGGAGCAAGGGGTCGAGCGCGAACGCCTGGTTCTGCAGGGGCCCTCATCGCGGGAGGACTACCTGGCGGCTTATCACCTGATCGACATCGCCCTAGACCCCTTCCCCTACACGGGGGGGACGACCAGCGTAGAGGGCCTGTGTATGGGCGTGCCTGTGTTGACATTAAAGGGGGATCGCTTCATCGCGCACCAGGGTGAAGTTCTCGCCCATAACGCCGGACTATCCGATTGGATCGCACAGGACGAGGACGACTATGTCCGCAGGGCTGCGCGATTCGCAGGCGACCTACCGAAGCTGGCCATGCTGAGGGCGACCCTGCGGGAGTCGTTACTGCGCTCGCCGCTGTGTGACGCGCCACGCTTCGCTACCCATTTTGGCGAGGCGATGCAATCGCTCTGGACGCGCCATCTGCAGCGGAGCGCCCGCTGACCGCGCTCAAGCCTTGCGCGGCCTGACCTTGCTGGCTGCGAGCTTGGCCTGCTGGCGCGCTACCTCGACATCGGCGTCGTGCACCAGTGCCACACCCATGCGGCGCTTGGTGAAGCTTTCGGGTTTTCCAAACAGGCGCAGCTCGCTGTTGGGTACCGCCAGCGCGTCGGCCACGCCATCGAACACGATGCCGGTGGCATCGACGCCGCCATAGATCACCGCGCTGGCGCCGGGGCTCTTGAGGGTGGTGTCCACCGGCAGGCCCAGGATGGCGCGGGCATGCAGCTCGAATTCGTTCTGCCACTGGGTGACCATCGTCACCATGCCGGTGTCGTGCGGGCGCGGGCTGACCTCGGAGAACCAGACCTGGTCGCCCTTGACGAACAGCTCCACGCCGAACACGCCGCGTCCGCCCAGATTGGCCGTCACAGCCTGCGCGATCTCGCGCGAACGTGCCAGTGCCTGAGGACTCATGGGATGGGGCTGCCAGCTCTCGACATAGTCGCCGCTGACCTGCACATGGCCGATCGGGTCGCAAAAGTGCGTGTGGATCTGGCCGTCGGCCCCGAGCGCGCGCACGGTGAGCTGGGTGATCTCGTAGTCGAAGGCGATGAAGCCTTCAACGATCACGCGGCCCGGGCCCACGCGTCCGCCAGCCATCGCGTAGTCCCAGGCCTTCTTCACGTCGGCGGGGCCGTCGATCTTGCTCTGGCCCTTGCCGCTGCTGCTCATGACCGGCTTGACGATGCAGGGGTAGCCGATGGGGGCGTGGCCGTCAGCGCCGTCGATGGCGGCCTGCAACTGCGCCAGCGAATCGCAGAAGCGGTAGGGGCTGGTGGGCAGGCCCAGGGTCTCGGCCGCCAGACGCCGGATGCCCTCGCGGTCCATGGTCAGGCGCGCCGCGCGCGCGGTGGGGATCACCGTCGCCCGGCCCTCGGCCTCCAGGGCCTCGAGCACCGGCGTGGCGATGGCCTCGATCTCGGGCACGACCAGGTCGGGTTTCTCGCGCTCGATCAGTGCGCGCAGCTGATCGCCGTCGTTCATGGCGATCACGTGCGCATGGTGGGCCACCTGGTGGCCCGGGGCATTGGCGTAGCGGTCGACCGCAAGGGTCTCGACGCCCAGGCGCTGCAGCGCGATCAGGACTTCCTTGCCCAGCTCGCCGCTGCCTAGCAGCATGACGCGGGTGGCCGAGGGGGAGAGGGGGGTTCCGAGAGGTTTCATGGGCGGCTGGGGGTGGAGTCCAGCCGCCGATTATCGTCGGGGGAAGTCCCTTACTTCTTGCCCAGGCCCAGGCGGGCCGCACCCTCGGTGTAGAGGGCCGCGCGCTCACGCATGAAGGCGTCCATCTGGTCCACGCCCACGTTCACCAGCTCGAAGCCGTTGCGCGCCGCCAGGTCCTTCATCTCGGGGTCGTTGTTCAACTGCGCCCACAGATCGGAGATACGCCGACGCTGCTCGGGCGGCGTCGACTTGGGCACGCCAATACCGCGATAGGCACCGTCCACCCAGTTCACGCCCAGCTCCTTGAAGGTGGGGACGTCGGGCATCAGCGGATGGCGTCGCTCCATGGCCACCGCCAGCGCGCGCAGGCGGCTGCTGTTGTTGATGGCGAAGGTGGTGTAGGTCATCGCGCCGTCGATCTGGCTGCCCAGGACCGCAGTGGCCATGTCGCCCGTGCCCTTGAAGGGGACATAGATCGTCTTCACGCCGAACGCGGCGTTCAAGCGCTCGTGCGCGGCGTGGTTGGCCGAGTTCAGGCCCGAACCACCCAGAGACAGCTTGCCGGGGTCTTTCTTGGCTGCGGCGACGAAGTCGGCGAAGTTCTTGATCGGGCTGCTGGCAGGCACGACCAGGAGGTCGGGCGTGTAGTGGAACCAGTAGACCGGGGTGATGTCCGCCGTCTTGTACTGCACCTGGCCTTCGATCGGCTGGAAGACGATGTGCGGCAGGTTGATGCCCACAATGTGGGCGCCGTCGCCAGGCAGCTGGTTCATCTGCGACCACATGAGAGCGCCACCGGCGCCGGCCTTGTACTGGATCACGGTATCGATGCCCGCGCAGCGTTTTTTCAGGACCGTCTGCTGGTGGCGTGCCGAGAGGTCGGATTCCCCGCCGGGCGGGAAGGCCTGCCAGTACTGCACGTTGCGGTCGGGGCAGCCTTGGGCCGCCGCCGGCAGGCCCAGGGTGGTGCCCGCCAGGGCCAGCACGCAGCCAGCCAGTTTCAGGGAGTGCTTCGCGAAGTTCATGCTTGTCTCCGGGTTGTCGTTATCAAGAATCGTGGGTGGGTCAATCAACGGGCACCGGCCAGCTGCCGGCACACCGCATCGGTCACTTGGCGGGTGGTGGCCTGGCCACCCAGGTCGCGCGTGTGCAGCTTCGGGTCGGCTGTCACGGATTCAATGGCCTGCATCAGGCGACGCGCCGCGTCGGCTTGTCCGATGTGCTCCAGCAGCATCACCGCCGACCAGAACGTGCCCACCGGGTTGGCCAGGCCCTTGCCCATGATGTCGAAGGCCGACCCGTGAATCGGCTCGAACATCGAGGGGTAGCGGCGCTCGGGATCGATGTTGCCGGTGGGAGCGATGCCCAGGCTGCCTGCCAGGGCGGCCGCCAGGTCCGAGAGGATGTCGGCGTGCAGGTTGGTGGCCACCAGGGTGTCCAGCGAGGCGGGGCGGTTCACCATGCGGGCGGTGGCGGCGTCCACCAGTTCCTTGTCCCAGGTGACATCGGGAAATTCGCGCGAGACCTGCATCGCGATCTCGTCCCACATCACCATGGCGTGGCGCTGGGCATTGCTCTTGGTGACTACAGTGAGCAGCTTGCGCGGGCGCGATTGCGCCAGGCGGAAGGCATGGCGCAGGATGCGTTCCACCCCGGCGCGCGTCATGACCGAGACGTCCGTAGCCACTTCGATGGGATGGCCCTGGTGGGCGCGCCCGCCTACGCCGGAATACTCGCCTTCCGAGTTCTCGCGCACGATCACCCAGTCCAGGTCCTTGGGCGTGCAGCGTTTGAGCGGCGCGTCGATGCCCGGCAGGATACGGGTGGGCCGCACGTTAGCGTACTGATCGAAGCCCTGGCAGATCTTCAGGCGCAGGCCCCACAGGGTAATGTGGTCCGGGATGTGCGGATCGCCAGCGGACCCGAACAGGATGGCGTCCTTGCCACGCAGGGCGTCCAGGCCGTCGTCCGGCATCATCTTGCCGTGGGCACGGTAGTAGTCGCCGCCCCAGCCGAAGTTCTCGAACTGAAAGCGGAAGGTGCCGCAGGCTCGGGCCAGCGCCTCCAGGACTTCCTGGCCTGCAGGAATGACTTCCTTGCCAATGCCGTCGCCGGGGATGGTCGCAATCTGATAGGTGTTCATGGGAATTCCGGGGTGTGCCGTGTACCGCAAGAGGGCCGCGCAAGCCCGGATTAAATCACTGCCCCTCTAGGGGAAAACGCGCATCCTGGGCGATTGAGCCCGGCCGCATTTCGGCAAGCTTTGAGCAGGGGTCTGCCTGCGCGCCAGGCCTCAGTGCTCGGCGTCGCCGTAGCGCGC
>JBEEIS010000075.1:0-5065 GCA_041169755.1 Pseudomonadota bacterium
ACAGGGCCGCACCGCCCTCGTTCCAACCGGGGTAGTAATAGAACTTGGCGATCTTCTGCAGGTTCAGGCGCTCGTCATCGGCCGGCACGGTGAACTCGGCGGCGTCGATGGTGCCTTTTTCTAGCGCGGAATAGATCTCGCCCGCGGGCAGCTGCTGCGTCACGACGCCCAGCTTGGTCAGCACCTGGCCGCCCATGCCGCCTGTGCGGAACTTCAGGCCCTTGAGGTCGGCGACCGACTTGATCTCCTTCTTGAACCAGCCCGCCATCTGCGAGCCGGTGTTGCCCGCCAGCATGCTGACCACACCCGACTCACGGGTGAAGTCGTTGAACAGCTTTTCGCCACCGCCATGAATCCACCAGGCGTTGTACTGGCGGCTGTTCAGGCCAAAGGGCACGCAAGTGCCCATGGCCCAGGCCGGGTCCTTGCCGATGAAGTAGTAAGGGGCGGTGTGACCGCACTCGATCGTGCCCTTTTCCACCGCATCCAGCACCTGCAGCGGCGGGACGATCTCGCCAGCGGCATGCGCCGTGATCTGGAACTTGCCGCCCGTGAGTTGGCCCACACGGCGCGCAATCAGATCGGCCGTTCCGAACAACACCTCGACGCTCTTGGGAAAGCTCGAGGCCATGCGCCAGCGAATCACGTCCGAGGCGGGTGCGGCGCTCTGGGCGGCAGCGGCGCCAGCAAGGGTGGCGCCCGCAACGGCGGCACCGCTCTTGGCGAGGAAGTCACGACGACTCATGGGATATCTCCTTCAGGTTTCGTTGTCTGTTATAGACGCACAGGGCGCCACGCAAGGCCTAGTTCACTTGGGCGCGTGACTATAAACCGCCTACGCACACAAGTGACATATGCCACGGCGCAGTGCAGGAGGGTGGCGTGCGACTGACACGGCATGTGCCAAAACGTTTAGAAAACTCAGGAAAGACAGTAAACTAGGCGCGTCTAATTGGGAACTGGCAAAGATGCGTCTTCCCAATGAAAACAATCGAATTAAATTTAACCGGAGACATACTTTTTGTCTACCAACAATTCCGCGAATAGGGGCGATGCTCCCGGCAACCTGACCATCGGCGAAGGCGTCAAGGTGGTGGGTCAGCTGGTCGTTCCTGGTCTGGCCGTGATCAATGGCACCTTGCAGGGCGAACTGCAAGCCGACGAGCTGCTGGTCGGCCCCAAGGGCTCGCTGTCTGGCCAGGTGCGCGTGCGCACGGCCGACATCCACGGCACCACCCACGAGACCCTGGAGGCCTCGGAGTTCCTGTGCGTGCGTGGCACCGGCCGCGTCAACGGGCAGGCTCGCTATGGCGAGATCGAAATCGAAAAAGGCGGTGTGATCCGCGGCGCGATCGCGCCCGCGGGCGACGCGACCCCGGCCGCGCCGGTGATCGCGCTGCCGCCCAGCGCTCCCATTGAGCCGGCAGACAGCGCCGAATAAGGCGCGCGGCTGTCCTTTGCGTCCTCAAATCTCACCATGCTGAAGTTTTCCAAGAACGGGCTGCGTCGCTGGACCAAGCTCGTCTTCGGGCTGTGGGACCGCGAGTACCACGACTCCCGCATCATCCTTGAGCAGCAGGGCGAGCTGAAGTACCTGGTCATTCCAGCTCGCTTCCAGCGCAATCTCGCGCGCACGCTGTTGGTCACCGTGTCGGCCACCACGGTGCTTCTGGTGGGCATGTCCGGCACGGCGGCCTATCTGCACACGCGCAAGATGATGCTCGAGGACTCCCACAAGGAAATCTTCATCGCGCTGCAATCGGCCGGCATCAACCCGGACGCACAAAACGGCGAGTACTCGCAAGAAGACATGCTCGAGATGGCCAAGACCATCCGCGAGCGAGACATGCAGATCCGCCAGTACCTGGGCGACTGGACCGAAAACCTCGCCAGCCGCAACAGCCAGCTGCGCACCCTGGTCAAGAACTCCGGCCTGAACGAAAAGGTCATCAGCATCATTCAGGGCAACCAGAAGGTCGGCGGCTTCAGCGAAAATTTCAAGGCCAACTCGCTTTTGAGCAGCGCCTTCGCCAAGGAAACCGCGATCAACAGCGAACTCAAAAGCGTGCTGGAAGCCTTGCCGGAAAAAATGCCGCTGGAGGAATACGTCATCACCTCCGACTTCGGTATCCGCAAGCATCCAATCGACCACAAGCCCAGCCTGCATGCAGGCATCGACCTGATTCCGCTGTCCAACAAGGACAGCGTGCGCGTGGTCAAGCCCGGCAAGGTCACCATCGCACGCTTTCATGGGCATATGGGCAACACGGTAATCGTGCGTCACGACCGCGGCCTCGAAACCTTGTACGGCCACCTGGACAAGATCTTCGTGAAAGAGGGCCAGGAAGTGACTGAAGACACCATCCTGGGCACCGTGGGCAACACCGGCCAGTCGACGGGCAAGCATCTGCACTTCGAAGTGCTTATTGGTAGCTACCAGGTCGATCCCAAGAAAGTCGTTCAGACCGCCCAAAATGTTCGCAAAATCGAAAAATAAGTCTCCGGACACCGCCTATGAGGAGCCAGAGGACATGACCCCCGAGACGGGAAGCACTCCCCCCCGAAGCGGCACCTCCGGCGGCTTCCTTCTTGACAGCAACAAGCCCTCCGTCATCAGCGAGGGCTTCTCCCTGGTCGGCGATATCTCGGCCCAAGGAGCGCTGCATGTCGAAGGCATGATCAAGGGCACGGTCACCACTGACGCGGTGAACATCGGCATCACCGGTGCGGTGGAAGGCAAGATCCAGTGCAACTCGCTCCAGATCAAGGGTGCGTTCGTGGGCGAGGCCCGCTGCCAGGAACTGGTCATCGCCAGCAAGGCCCGTGTCCGCGGCAGCATCACCTACGAGACCCTGTCGATCCAGCGGGGGGCCTACGTCGAAGGAGAGCTCGCCCGAGCGACCTGAGGCCCGCTGCCCGCACACCCCTGAGTCGACATGCGTAAGACCTGGACATCCTCCGACGCACAACGGCTCACGGAATTGCGCGAGCAGGCGGGGATGCCCCAAGCGGCGTTCGCCAAGCGACACGCCCTGTCCGTCGGGCAGGTGAGGGAACTCGAAGGCGGCAAGAGCGGGTCCTTCTACTCCGAGGACATCAAGGCCCATACCGGGCGCAGACTGCTCGCGGCGCTGGGCTATATCGCCCCGCCCGAACTCCCGGATTCGCAGGCCGCGCCAGACGCGCTGGCTACTTCGCCGACACAAGACGAGCCGGCGCCTGACTTGGCGCCCGCGCCCGCGCCGGCCCCCGAACCCGAACCCGAACCCGAACCTGAACCTGAACCCGAACCCGCCGAGGCGGTCCGCCAAGAGCCAGAACCAGACGCCAGCGCGCAGACCGACACTGTGGCCCCCAGCGCAACGGCGCAGGCAGAGGACACTCCCCTGCAGCCCACTGCGGCACCTGCTTCGTTACCGACTGCGCCATCGGAGGCAGCCGCCCCCCGGCGCAGCGTCGCACCCGGGGTATTCGTCGCTCTGGTGGTCGCGATCGCGGGGGTGTGGGTGCTCACAAATCGGACCCCCTCCAGGACGCCCGCCGTGTCGACCGTGACGGAGTCGGTGCCGGTAGCTGCCGCGAATCTCGAGCCCGCCTCGGCGCCCGAAGCGGGGGCATCCGACGCGGCACCCGCCGTGGCGAACGCGTCGGCGACGTTGGCTGCAGCTTCCGCGGCGGCACCCGGGATGGCGCAAGCCGCATCCAGCGCCGCACGCCTGCCCGCCGGCTGCGAGGCGCCTGCCGGTCGTGCGCCGACGCAATATCAGTCCCCTGTGGCGGACAAACCGGCCACGTATGTCTACGTCGAATCCACTCGCGATGCACGGCTGTGCCTGATCGATAGCCTGAACCAGGCCCGCATGATCACGCTCAAGGCGGGCGAGTCGGCCAACATCGCCGGCACTGCGCCCTTCACGATCCGAAGCGCGCAGTGGGGCGACCTCAAGGTGTTCTTCCAGGGTCTGCGCGTGCAGGTCGACGCTGGCGCCGCCACCGACAACATCGTGATCCTGCCCCGCCGGGGTAACTGAGGCGCCAAGAGGCACCGAAAAGCGCGCACGAGCGCTCGCCTGCGCCTCTTCGCGCAGGGCTGACGTTTTTAACCCCAAGGATTTACACAATTTCCGCTTTCAGGGAAGATGCGCACACTTTTTAACTCGTGCGGCCGCTCGTGCCGCCCGCCCGCGCACCCCCGATGGCCACCCCGGTTCCGCCGCTTCCGACCGACGCCAGCCCGCTGGCCCTGCCCGGCCTGGCCAAGGCCCTGGTCCGTGCCGGGAAGCTCGCAGAACAGGCTGCACAGGACCTGTACCGCAAGGCCCAGGCCGACCGCTCGACCTTCATCGCGGTCCTGACCGGCTCGGGTGCGGTTTCCGCCGCCGACCTTGCCCACACCCTGTCCGAGGCCTACGGGGTGCCGCTGCTGGACCTGAGCGCCGTCGACACCCAGCGGCTGCCCCGCAACCTGCTGGACGCCCGCACCTGTCAGGCCCTGAGGGTAGTCGTGCTGGCCAAGCGCAACCACCGACTGGCCGTGGCCACGGCCGACCCCTCCGACCAACGGGCTGGCGAGCAGATCAAGTTCGCCACCCAGCTGGGGGTGGACTGGATCGTTGTCGAATACGACAAGCTCTCGCGCCTGGTCGAAGCGCAATCCACCACCGCCGCCGAGGCGATGGACAACCTGATCGGGGACGACTTCCACTTCGACGAGTCCACCCTGGACCCGACCCTAGACGACGAAGCAGACAAGACTGCCAGCGCCGAGGTGGGCGACGCGCCGGTCGTCAAGTTCCTCCACAAGATGCTGCTGGACGCCTTCAGCCAGCGCGCCTCCGATATCCACTTCGAGCCCTACGAGCACCAGTACCGCGTGCGCTTTCGCATCGACGGCGAGTTGCGCGAGATCGCCGCGCCGCCCGTGGCCATCAAGGACAAGCTGGCCTCGCGCATCAAGGTGATCTCGCGCATGGACATCTCCGAAAAGCGCGTCCCGCAAGACGGCCGGATGAAACTCAAGATCGGCCCGGATCGGGTGATCGACTTTCGCGTCAGCACCTTGCCC
>JBEEIS010000076.1:0-2567 GCA_041169755.1 Pseudomonadota bacterium
CAGCATGACGGCGCGCCGTCGCAACATGGCCGAACACAGCATCGAGGTGGTGGGCGCGCAGCTGCGGGCCATGATGCCCTGGATCGCCAAGAACAAGCTGGTCGACCAGACCCGCAACTGAGATCGCCCTGCGTCTCGAAAAGCCGCCCTCGGGCGGCTTTTTCATGGGCGTGAGGCCTTGGTTACACTGCCCGGATGCATGACGGACTCGATTCGCAGCCCTTCGCCGACGCCGAAGGCGTGACGCCCCCCAAGCGCCGCAAGGGCCTTTACGTCCTTCCCAACCTGTTTACGCTGGCCGCGTTATTCGGTGGTTTCTATGCCGTCGTGATGGCAATGAACGACCGCTTTGACCTGGCCGCCCTGGGGGTGTTCAGCGCCATGGTCCTGGACAGTCTGGACGGGCGCGTGGCCCGCATGACCCACACCCAGAGCGCCTTCGGCGAGCAGATGGACTCGCTCTCCGACATGGTGTCCTTCGGCGCCGCGCCCGCCCTGATCGCCTACGAGTGGTCACTCAAGGGCCTGGGCCGCTGGGGTTGGATCGCTGCCTTTGTCTACTGCGCCTGCGCCGCGCTGCGCCTGGCCCGCTTCAATGTGAATACCGCAGTGGTCGACAAGCGCTATTTCCAGGGCCTGCCGTCGCCGGCCGCTGCCGCCCTGGTGATGGGCTTCATCTGGCTGATGAACGACTACGAGGTAGCGGGTGCCGAGGTGCGTTGGGCGATGTTCGCCTTCGCGCTCTATGCCGGCCTGACCATGGTGACCAACGTGCCGTTCTACAGCTTCAAAGATGTCTCGATGAAGAAGTCGGTGCCCTTTGCGGTGATCGTGCTGCTGGCGCTGGTGATCGCCGTGATCAACATCCATCCCCCGGCGGTGCTGTTCGGGCTGTTCGTCCTCTACGGCCTGTCCGGTTACGCCCTGTATGGTTGGCGCCGTTTCAAAGGCGAGCCCACCAGCATGATCAGTACTTCCACCGAGGAGCCCGACGAGGCTGGCTTGCACAAGTGAAGCCGGGCTGTGTTACATTCGCGCAGATGAAACGCATCGCGCTGGCCCTACTTCTATCCTCCCACGGGCGGAGTCGGTAGCGTTCGCGCAAATCCCCTCACGGCCCGTGTGCATCTGCAACGGGCCGTTTTGCTTTGTGCGCCCGGGTCCTGAATTCACTGAAAGTTTGAGGAGTTCTCCATGGCAGACAACCTGATCATCTTCGACACCACCTTGCGCGACGGCGAGCAATCCCCCGGCGCCTCCATGACCCGCGACGAAAAGCTGCGGATCGCCCGCCAGCTGGAGCGCCTGAAGGTGGACGTGATCGAGGCGGGCTTCGCCGCCAGCTCCAATGGCGACTTCGAGGCGGTGCAGGCCATCGCCAACGCGATCAAGGACTCCACGGTGTGCTCGCTCTCGCGCGCCAACGACCGCGACATCGCCCGGGCCGCCGAAGCGATCCAGGGCGCCAATCGGGGCCGCATCCACACCTTCATCGCCACCTCGCCGCTGCACATGGAAAAGAAGCTGCGCATGACCCCCGAGCAGGTGCTCGAGCAGGCCAAGCAGTCGGTGCGCTTTGCGCGCAATCTGTGCGGCGATATCGAGTTCTCGCCCGAGGACGGTTACCGCAGCGAGATGGACTTCCTGTGCCGCGTGCTTGAGGCGGTGATCGCCGAAGGCGCCACCACCATCAACGTGCCCGACACTGTGGGCTACGCAGTGCCCGAGCTGTATGGCAACTTCATCAAGACCCTGCGCGAGCGCATCCCGAACTCGGACAAGGCGATCTGGTCGGTGCATTGCCACAACGACCTGGGCATGGCGGTAGCCAACTCCCTGGCCGGCGTGAAGATCGGCGGCGCCCGCCAGGTGGAGTGCACCATCAATGGCCTGGGCGAGCGCGCGGGCAACTGCTCGCTCGAGGAAATCGTGATGGCGGTCAAGACCCGCAAGGACTATTTCGGGCTGGAGCTGGGCATCGACACGCAGCACATCGTGGCCGCCAGCCGCATGGTCAGCCAGACCACCGGTTTCGTGGTGCAACCGAACAAGGCGGTGGTGGGGGCCAATGCCTTCGCCCACGCCTCTGGCATCCACCAGGACGGCGTGCTCAAGGCCCGCGACACCTACGAGATCATGCGCGCCGAGGACGTGGGCTGGAGCGCGAACAAGATCGTGCTGGGTAAGCTCTCGGGCCGCAACGCCTTCAAGCAACGCCTGCAGGAGTTGGGTGTGGCCATGGAGAGCGAGGCTGACATCAACGCTGCCTTCACCCGCTTCAAGGAGTTGGCTGACCGCAAGAGCGAGATCTTCGATGAGGACATCCTGGCCCTGGTCAGTGACGACGGTGTGCCAGGTGACCAGGAGTCCTACGGCTTTGTCTCTCTCGCGCAACACAGCGAGACCGGCGAGCGCCCGCATGCCACGGTGGTCTTCACGGTGGACGGGCGCGAGGTACGGGGCGAGTCCGACGGCAACGGCCCGGTCGATGCCTCCCTCAAGGCCATCGAGAACCACGTCCACAGCGGTGCCGAGATGGTGCTCTATTCGGTCAACGCCATCAGTGG
>JBEEIS010000077.1:0-17986 GCA_041169755.1 Pseudomonadota bacterium
TGTGCGGCGTGCATAATGGACACAATTTAAAAAATTTGAGGTTGATTATGCTTGACCGTGAAGGCTTTAGGCCAAACGTCGGCATCATTCTGCTCAACCAGAGAAACCAGGTTTTCTGGGGCAAGCGCATACGCACCCACAGCTGGCAGTTTCCGCAAGGGGGCATCGATCGCGGGGAAAGTCCCGAGCAGGCGATGTACCGGGAGTTGCACGAAGAGGTGGGCCTGCAGCCCGAGCATGTGCGCGTGATCGCCCGCACCCGTGACTGGTTGCGCTATGAGGTGCCTGACCGCTACATCCGCCGGGATGCGCGTGGCCACTACAAGGGCCAAAAGCAGATCTGGTTCCTGCTGCAGCTCACGGGGCAGGACTGGAACCTGAACCTGCGCGCCACCGACCACCCCGAGTTCGACGCCTGGCGGTGGAACGACTATTGGGTGCCGCTGGACGTGGTGGTCGAATTCAAGCGGGGGGTGTACGAGATGGCGCTCACCGAGCTGTCACGCTTCCTGCCACGCAACGACCACCATCGCAACCGGTTCCTCAGGGGTGGCGTGCGCACCCGCGACGCCGACCTGCTCGAGCCCTCCGCTCACGCCCTGCCGGGTGCGGACTTCGAGTTGCCGCCGGGAGCGAGCTTCGACCCCGATCCCCAGGCTGTCCTGAATCACGCTGCGACAAGCCGGCAACGCGCCGGCTGAACGGCCTGCGGGCCCGTGGACGCGTCTCACATGATGTGAAGGCCTGCGTCCACCATCAATGTGGTGCCAGTGATGAACGACGCCTCGTCGCTCGCCAGCCAAAGCACCGGGTAGGCGATCTCCTGCGGGTCCGCCCAGCGTCCGAGCAGTGAGGTGTCCTTGCGTTCACCACGCAGCTGCTGCACCGACTTGCCGACACGCTCGGCGCGTTGCACATGGAATTCAGTCAGGGTCGATCCGGGGCAGACCGCATTCACGCGCACCCCGTGCGGCGCCTCCTCGAAGGCCAAGGTGCGGGTCAGGGACAACTGGGCGGCCTTGGTCGCGTCATACAGGGCCATGCCCTTGCGGCCCGTGACCGCGTAGCAGGACGACACGTTGACGATGCTGCCGCGGCCACTGGCGCGCAGGTAAGGCAGGCTCGCCTGGCAATAGTGGGTAATACCCGCCAGGTTCACGCCGACGATGGCTTGCCATTCGTCCGCCGTCACGCGGTCCGCTGGCGTGTAATTGCGCATCGCTGCGTTGTTGACAAGGAGGTCCAGCCCGCCGAAGGTTTCCACCGCGATGGCGACAGCCTCCAGCGCGGGTGCGGCCTGCGAGACATCGGCCACCCGTGTCAGCAGCTTGGCCTGCGGGCACGCGGATTCGATGGACGCCCGCATGGCCTGCAGCGCGGTCTCGTTGGCGTCCACCATCATCACGCAGGCGCCCTCACGGGCAAAGCACAGTGCCGTGGCGGCCCCGATACCGGAGCCCGCGCCGGTGATGAGGGCCTTGCGGCCGTTCAGGCGCATATGGCTGGCCGTCACTCGGCCTTCGTGCCGGTGCTCTTGACCACCACGCCCCAGCGCCCGATCTCCGTCTGGATCCAGTCGGAGAACTGCCTCGGGCTGCTGGCGATGATGTCGAACTCCATCTCCAGCAAGCGCTTGCGGATGTCGGGCTGGTTCAGGATCTTCACGATCTCGCGGTGGTAGCGATCGATGATGGGCGCCGGCGTACCGCCCGGAGCCAGGAATCCGATCCAGGACGTTGCCTCGAAATCCTTATAGCTTTCGGCGACCGTGGGAACGTCGGGCGTGCTGGCGAAACGCTTGGGCCCGCTCGAAGCAATCAAGCGCAGGCGACCTTCCTTGGCGAATTGCTGCACGTTGCCAGGAACGAAGAAACCGGCCTGGATCGTACCCGCCACCAGGTCAGTGATCGCCGGCCCAGCGCCCCGGTACGGCACATGCGTGATCTGAAAGCCGGCTGCGGCCTTGAGCATCTCCATGGTCAGGTGCGAGGCACTGCCCAGGGCCACCGAGCCATAGGAGTACTTGGTGGGCGCCGCCTTGGCCTTGGCCACGAAGTCGGCCAGGCTCGTGATGCCGCTGCCCGGGTGCACCACCAGGTACTGGGGCGACTTCACCGCCAAGGTAATCGGGGCCAGGTCCTTGGTCGGGTCATAGGGCATCTTGTCGAACAGTGCGACGTTGATCGCCAGCGGGCCGTTGTAGCCCACGAGCAGGGTGTGACCGTCGGGCGCGGACTTGACCACCTCGTTCGCGCCAATATTGCCGCCCGCCCCGGGCTTGTTCTCGACCACGACAGGCTGACCCAGCACCTCCTGCAGCTTCGGTGCGATCAGGCGCGCCAGCACGTCGTTGGTACTGCCGATGATGGGCACCACGATGCGCACGGGTCGGGTCGGCGCCCACTCCTGCGCGCTCGCCTGCGCGTGCGCGAGGAGGCCCAGGCCCGCCAGACTCAGGGCCAGCACCTGGCGTCTCGTTTGTTTTTTCATGGCTTGTCTCCTTGGATTCGGGTCGTTGCGTTCTTGCGGGTACGGCGTTCAGAGTGAATACAAGGGGCGATCCAGTCCGTCCGCCAGGTGGGTCCTGGCCCATTCGATCGGGCTGTCGCCGCGGGGCAGCAGCACGCCAGCGGGACGCACCCGTTGTTCGCGCGAATCCAGCGCTGGCGGCTCGATACCCTGGGCCAGGCCCATCGCAGCATCATGCAGCATGCGCCGCGCCATGACGATGGCCCGGTCCGTCGGCAGCAGTTTTTCCGCCTCATGGTTCTGGATCGGCCCCATACTTTCCTGCAGCGAGTAATCCTGCGCCGAGAAGCCGAAGACGCCGCTGTAGGCGCGCTTTTCCTTTTGCGCAACGCGGTCCATCAGGTAGTCGTTGGAAGCATTCGCCTTGGGGATGAAGCTGCCTGCAGACTCGTACTCCACATGGATGCCCTTGCCCGCGCGCATCGCCTCGACCTCGTGCGCATTCAGCGGTCGTTTGGGTTGCCAGTTGATGCTCCAGGCCCAGCACTGGTGGTCATCGATCGGGACCCAGGCGTGTCCGCCCAGCGCGTGGTCGCCGAACGGCGCGATCAGGGTGAACCAGGGAAAAAGCCATTGGGTCACCCGCCAGTAGTAGCTATCCGGCTCGCCATTGCGCCGGCCAAACAGCGATAGACCAAAGGAATTCTTCTCGATTTCAAAGACGACATTGCCGTCGGCCTTGATGTAGTCGAGCGCCTTCACGCCCTGATGCATCGGGTCGTTGTCCACCTCGTAGCGGTGCACATAGGAAACATGCGCGGTGTCGATGCCGCCCTCCATTGCCTGCAGGTAGCTGCAGGCCTGGATGCGCTTGGACACGAACACATGGTCCTCGGGCAGCATGCACCACTCCAACTCGGGCGGCGCCGGTTGCTTGTCGGCTGGCCCCATGTAGGCCCACACGATGCCGCCACGCTCCACGCAGGGATAGCCCTTGATATGCATGTTCTTGCACGCCTGCGGCGACGACGGCACTTCGACGCATTGACCATCGCCATCGAATTTGACACCGTGGTAGGCGCAGCGGATACCGTTTTCCTCGTTGCGACCGAAATACAGCGACACGCCACGGTGCGAGCAGAACTCGTCGATCAGGCAGGCGCGGCCGTCGGTGTTGCGAAAGGCCAGCAGTTTTTCACCCAGAAGCTGGACCCGCACCTGCGGGCCATCGGGCTGTGCGATCTCGCTGGACGTCAGGGCGGGCACCCAGTAGCGACGCATCAAGTTACCCATGGGCGTGCCAGGGCCCACGCGGGTCAGGGTTTCAGACATGTCCTTGTTCAAGGCGGCGCTCCTTCGGGTGCAGTGGTCGTATGGCTGGCCGCGATTTTTTTTCGGGGCTTCATTTGTGTCAAATCAAGCGAAAATTGTCCATCTGTTGGACATAAAGGAAACCGAATGGGGCAGTCGACGAGCGACCAGGGCAGCGTGCGAGCCGTCGACCGGGCGCTGGACATCCTCGAAGCCTTTCGGCCCGGAGAGAGCCGCCTGGGGGTAGCCGAACTCCTGCCGCGGCTCGACTTGAGCCGTCCCACCCTCTACCGGCTCCTGCGCACCCTGGAGCAACGGGGATTTGTGGTTTCCAGTGGCGACCCCCAGCGTTTCAGCCTGGGACCGGCAGTCGCCCGTCTGTCCAAGGCCTGGAGTTCTGGCCACGAGATCACCGAACTGGCGCGCCCGGTCATGGAAAAGCTCTGGGAAGACACCGGAGAAACAGTGGCTCTGATGATGCTCAGTGGCCGCGAGCGCATTTGCGTTGCGGAATTGCCCAGCCCCCAGCCCCTGAGCTTTCGCCGGGGCCTGGGTCATCGCGAGCCGATCACGCTGGGCGCGAGCGGACGCGCCATCCTGGCGTTCGTGCAGGATCCGACGCCTTACCTGTCGGCGCTGCCCCCCAAGCGGCGCCAGGCCTGCCTGCAGGAGCTCGAACACGTGCGTGTTACGGGATGCGCCGTGAGCCGCGAGGAATTGATAGCCGGCGCGGTGGCGATGGCTGCGCCCATTTTTCTGGCGGGAGGCGAGGTGGTCGGCTCACTGGTCATCTACGGACCCAGCGTGCGCATCGACGACAAGCAGGTCCAGCGCATCCTGCAGCGCCTCCTGCGGGCCAGCGCACGGATTTCCGGCTAGACCTTGCGCCACGCAGCGCGCAGGCGCCCGGGCAACTTCAGCGCGTGAGTACGAGGTTGGTGCGGTGGATCATCTCGGGTTCGGCCACATACCCGAGGAGTTTCTCGATGTCGCTGGAGGATTTGCGGCAGAGCAGGCGCGCCTCGGCGCTGGCGTAATTGGCCAATCCACGGGCGACTTCCGCGCCTGACGGATCGCGTACCGCGATCACGTCGCCGCGCGAGAACTCGCCCTCGACCGACACCATACCGATCGGCAGCAGGCTCTTGCCGTCCTCGCGCAGTCGGCCGGCCGCGCCTTCATCGACGAACACCGCGCCGCGCAGTTGCAGGTGGTCAGCGATCCAACGCTTGCGAGCCTGGCTTTTCTGGGTGGGTGCGACCAGAAAGGTGCCGATCGCCTCGCCCTCGAACAGGCGCAGCAGCGCGTCGGGCTCGCGGCCCCAAGCGATCACGGTGGACGCGCCCGAACCGGCGGCGCGGCGCGCCGCCAGGATCTTGGTGATCATGCCGCCCTTGCCGATGCTCGAGCCCGAGCCGCCGGCCATGGTCTCGAGCGCCGGATCGCCCGCGCGCGCCTCGCGCACGAAGGTGGCGTCGGGGTCCTTGCGCGGGTCGGCGGTGTAGAGCCCCTTCTGGTCGGTGAGGATCACCAGCACGTCGGCCTCGACCAGGTTGGCCACCAAGGCCCCCAGGGTGTCGTTATCACCGAACTTGATCTCGTCGTTCACGACGGTGTCGTTCTCGTTGATCACGGGCAGCACGCGCAGCCCCAGCAGCGTGAGCAGGGTGCTACGGGCATTGAGGTAACGCTCGCGGTCCGCCAGGTCGGCGTGCGTGAGTAGCACCTGGGCCGAACCCAGGCCGTTTTCGCGCAGCTTGGTCTCATACATCTGCGCCAGGCCCATCTGGCCGACGGCGGCGGCAGCCTGCAGCTCGTGCAATTCGTGGGGGCGGGTAGCCCACCCCAGGCGCTTCATGCCTTCAGCGATGGCGCCGCTGGAGACCATGATCACTTCACGGCCCTGGCCGGCCAGCACCCCAAGCTGGCGGCACCAGTGACCGATCGCGACTTCGTCCAGGCCCCGACCTTCGTTGGTCACCAAGCTGGAACCCACCTTGACGACAATGCGCCGCGCGTTACGAAGCAGTTGTACGCCTTCGACGCTCAGGGGCGAGTCGGCAGCGGTCATGCGGGCGCACCCCCGGCAAAACGGGGATCCACGTCCACCGGCGGCTGCTCGGCGACCTGCTGCGCCTTCACATGCTGGTAAACCGCCTTGATCAATTCTTCGCAGCCCTCGCGAGTGAGCGCCGAGATCTCGAATACCGGGCCCTTGTACTTGAAGCGCTTGATGAAATCGCGCACGCGCGCTTCACGCTCGCCCTCAGGCAGCATGTCCACCTTGTTCAAGACCAACCAACGGGGCTTGTCGTACAGGGCCTTGTCGTACTTTTTCAGCTCCAGCACGATGGCCTTGGCTTGAGCCACCGGGTCGATGCCATCGTCAAACGGCGCGATGTCGACCAGATGCAGCAGCAAGCGCGTGCGTTGCAGATGGCGCAGGAACTGGTGGCCCAGGCCCGCGCCCTCGGCGGCGCCCTCGATCAGGCCTGGCACGTCGGCCACCACGAAGCTTTGCTCCGGCCCCACGCGTACGACGCCCAGGTTGGGGTGCAGCGTGGTGAAGGGGTAGTCGGCGATCTTGGGCCGGGCGTTGGAAACAGCGGCGATCAGCGTGGACTTGCCGGCATTGGGCATGCCCAGCAAGCCCACGTCGGCCAGAACCTTGAGTTCGAGCTTGAGGCTCTTGCGCTCGCCGGGCCAGCCGGGGGTCTTCTGGCGCGGGGCGCGGTTGATTGCGCTCTTAAAGCGCATGTTGCCGAAGCCACCATCACCGCCCTTGGCGATGGTGATCACTTCACCGGGCACCAGCATTTCGTACAGCACCTCGCCAGTTTCGGCGTCGGTGATGAGGGTGCCCACCGGCATCTTCAGCGTGATGTCGTCGCCGGCGGCGCCGAACATGTCTGAGCCCATGCCGTGCTCGCCGCGCTTGGCCTCATGGCGGCGCGAGTAGCGGTAATCGACCAGGGTATTCAGGTTGGGGTCGGCGATGGCGAACACATGGCCGCCGCGCCCACCGTCACCCCCGTTGGGTCCGCCGAATTCCTTGTACTTCTCGTGCCGGAACGACACGCAGCCATTGCCGCCATCACCAGCGGCAATGTCGATAAAGGCTTCGTCGACAAATTTCATGGTCGGATTTTAGGCAGGGGCCCAACAAAAAAGCCCTGCGCAAGGACGCAGGGCTTTCTTGCCGGAAAGCCGGAGGGTCAGGCCGGGGTGACGCTGACCGTCTGCTTGTTCAGGCTGCCCTTGACCGCGAAGGACACGTGACCGTCCACCAGAGCGAACAGGGTGTGGTCCTTGCCCACGCCGACATTGGTGCCGGGGTGGAACTTGGTGCCGCGCTGGCGCACGATGATCGCGCCGGCGGAGATCAGTTCGCCACCGAAGGCTTTCACGCCGAGCATCTTGGGCTTGGAATCACGCCCGTTTCGCGTAGAGCCGCCGCCTTTTTTCTGTGCCATGTCCGTTGCTCCTTAGCCGGCGATCGCGCCGATTTGCAGTTCGGTGAACTGCTGGCGATGACCCTGGCGTTTCTGGTAGTGCTTACGACGACGCATCTTGAAGATGCGAACCTTGTCGTGCTTGCCGTGCGCCACGACCGTGGCTTTGACAGTGGCGCCGGACACCAGGGGCGTACCGACCTTTAAGCCGCTGCCGTCTCCGACAGCCAGCACCTGGTCGATCACGATTTCCTGGCCTACGTCCGCAGCAATCTGTTCTACTTTAATTTTTTCGCCGGAAGCAACGCGATACTGCTTGCCACCGGTTTTTATGACCGCGTACATGTAAAGACCTCTTGAAAACCATGCGGCGGTTTCCAGCCCCATGGGTTGATCACTCTCCGAACGGATTTTCGAAAGAGCCCAAGACTATAGCATAGTTTGTGATTACTCCACAAACTACGTGGCTCAAGTCCGCGAGCCTGCGAGGCGGCTCCCTATAATCGGGGCCACTTTCCGGGCCGGCCGGCCCCTCCCAGCCCCCCCAAAAAAAATTCCCCGGGTCCCCCTCCTTGACCGCCCCTGCCGCCTCCGCCGCCTCGACCCTCGCCCTGATTGCCGGCGACATGCGAGAGGTCGACGCCGTCATCGCGCAGCGGCTGGACTCGGGCGTTCCCCTTGTGGGGCAGGTGGCCCAGTACATCATTTCCGCAGGCGGTAAACGCCTGCGGCCCGCCCTGTTGCTGCTGGTATCCGGCGCCCTCGGGTACCAGGGGGCCCAGCGCTTCAACCTGGCGGCCGTCGTCGAATTCATCCACACCGCCACACTGCTGCATGACGATGTGGTGGACGACTCCACGCTGCGCCGAGGCCGGGCCACCGCCAACGAGATATTCGGCAACCCGGCCAGCGTGCTGGTCGGCGACTTCCTGTATTCCCGCGCCTTCCAGATGATGCTGGACGCGCGCGACATGCGGGTGATGGAGATCCTGGCCGAAGCCACCAACGTGATCGCCGAGGGCGAGGTGCTGCAGTTGATGAACATGCACGACGCCTCGCTGGACGAAGCGGCCTACCTGCGGGTGATCCGCTCCAAGACGGCCAAGCTGTTCGAGGCTTCCACCCGCCTGGCCGCCGTGCTGGCCGGCAGCCCGCCAGCCGTCGAGCAAGCCTGCGCCGATTACGGTCAGGCGCTGGGTACCGCCTTCCAGGTCATCGACGACGTGCTCGATTACGACGGCGACGCCACCGAGATGGGCAAGAACCTGGGCGACGACCTGCGCGAGGGCAAGTCCACCCTGCCCCTCATCGCCGCCATGGAGCGCGCGGCGGCGCCACAGCGTGACCTGATCCGCGGCGCCATCGAGCAAGGATCGGTGGAGAGCCTGGACGAGATCGTGTCCATCGTGCGCCAGACCGGCGCCCTCGCGGTGGCCCGTCGAGCCGCCGCGGCCGAGGCGCAGCGCGCCATCGATTGCCTGGCCCTGCTGCCCCGCAACGCCTACAGCGAGGGGTTGCTGCAGCTGGCGTCCTCCCTGCTGGAACGCCGTCACTGACGCGCCTGGCCGGCACTTACATCGCCCCGGCCTTCACCGCCCGGCTTCTGGTCACCAAGATTTCCGCCTCGGCCCGCGCCGGGGCGATGGCGTCCTGTGTTTGCTACAATCGTCGGTTCTACTTCGGGGTGTAGCTTAGCCTGGTAGAGCGCTACGTTCGGGACGTAGAGGCCGGAGGTTCGAATCCTCTCACCCCGACCAAATGGGTCAAACGACCCGCGGTGACCGGCCTTCAAGTCCGCACAAGGCGTTCAGTGCAGCATCGGTGACAGGCTGCGCGCCAGGGCCTTGAGCGCAGGCGCCACCTCATGCTGCAACCGCTCGCGTGTCACCGAGCTCTTGGCGCCGCCGCTGGTGAGGGCTATCACCTTGCTGCCGTCGGCGGAGACCACGGGCACCCCCACCGCGTTGACGTCTGGATGCGAGCGTTCCAGGTTGAAGACCAGCCCCCATTGCGCGTACTCGGCCTGGGCGACCTCCAGGTCGCGGCGGACCTGCGGATCCCCCTGCGGGTCGCGCGCGCGAAGCTGCTGGAGGGCCGCCTCTCGCGTGGCCGCGTCCACCGCGCACAGGTAGGACAGGCCCAGGGATGAATTGCCCAAGTCGAGCTTGGTGCCCACATGCAGGTTCAGGCTCAGGATGCTGGGCGCCTCGATACGCTGCACGATCAGCATGTCGGCGCCATTGCGCTCGGCCAGCGTGACTGAAATCTTGTGGGCCTCGGCGACCTGTCGCATCAGCGGCAAGGCGAAGGCGGCGAGCCCGGTGCGGGTGATCGCGGCATGCCCGAGCAGCAGCACGCCGGAACCGACACGCAAACGGTTCGGGGTGTCGCTAGGCACGAGATAGCCCAACTTCAGCAGCGTGTGGCACAGGCGCCAAACCGTGGCCTGGGGCAGTCCGGTCAGGCGCGCGATTTCGCGACCGCCCAGATCGGCGCGGTCGGGTGTGAAGCAGCGCAGGATGTCCAGGCCCCGGGCCAGGGCCGTCACGAAGAGTGGATCCTTGGCCTGCTTGACAGCTGAGGACGGGACTTTCACAATGAATTCGCAAAACAGTTCGCTGATTCATTATATGAATCAGCTAGCGAATCAGCCACCCTAGACGGCCACCTTCCACCCACTCTCACCGAAAGCGCGTCGCATGACCTCTCCGCTGCACTCCTGCGTGAAATTGCTCCGTTCCATGAGCCTGGGCCTGGGCCTGGCGATCCTGGCCGGTGGAGCCGCCCTCGCGGCCGACCCCTACCCCACCAAGACCGTCACCATCGTCAACCCGTGGGCGCCAGGCGGCCCCTCGGACGCCATCATCCGACCCATCGCGCAGCAGCTGTCGGCGCGCCTGGGCCAACCGGTCGTGGTCGAGAACCGGGCGGGCGCCAGTGGCACGATCGGCGCGGCTTCGGTGGCCAAAGCCACGCCCGACGGGCACACGCTGTTCTTCGCCCATGTGAACCCGATCGCGATCAGCCCCTCGCTGCCGCAGAAGCTGTCCTATGACCCGGTCAAGGACTTCGCGCCGATCACCCTGATCTCCTCCGGCCCTGCGGTGCTGGTGGTGCGCAATGACTTCCCGGCCCGCAACCTCGCCGAGTTCATCGCCTACGCGCGCGCCAACCCGGGCAAGGTCAGCTACGGCTCGGTCGGCATCGGCAGCAACACGCACCTGGCCGGATCACTGCTGGGTCACCTGTCCAAAACCGACCTGCTGCACGTCCCCTACAAGGGCTCGGCCACGATCCAAACCGACATCCTGGGCGGCTCGCTCACCACGGGTTTCGTCACCCTCAGCGGCGCGTTGGGCCTGATCAAGGAAGGCCGCCTGCGCGCGCTGGCCGTGAGCACCGCCAAGCGCTCGGGCGTGCTGCCGGAGGTCCCCGCCGTGGCGGAGATGCTGCCCGGCTTCGAGATCAGCGGCTGGTACGGTCTGATGGCCCCGGCCAACACACCGCCCGACGTGATCCGTCGCCTCAATGCCGAGGTCACCGCCATCTTGCGCACCCCCGAAGTCTCGGCCCGCCTGCGCGATGGCGGCATGGACTCCAATCCCACCACGCCCGAGGCTTTCGCGGACTACATCAAGGCCGAACTGGGGCGCTGGGTGAACGCCATCAAGGTCGCCGACATCAAGGAGTGATGACCCGCGCCATGAAGACCCGCGATATCCAGGCCATCGACGCGGTGGTCAACCTGTGGACGCCAGAGATGCTGGCGATCCGCCCCAACCGCGATGCGTTCTACGGCGGCAAGATGAAGGTCGCACAGCAGGACCTCCAAGGCCTGAGCCTGGAGGAAATGCTGCGGCGCATGGACGCAGCGGGCATCGAGCGCTCTTTCCTGATCGCGGCCAAGGTCGGTCCGATCATGCACAAGGCGAGCTACCACACGCCCTATGAGATGGTGGCCGAGGCCGTGAATCGCTACCCCGAGCGCTTCTCGGCGCTCGCGGGCCTCGATGCGACCGAGGGCATGGACGGCGTGCGCCAGCTGGAAAAGGCGGTCAGAGAATACGGCTTCATCGGCGCGCATTTCTATCCGCACTGGTTCGAGCTCGCCCCTGATCATGCGAAGTGGTACCCCTTCTACGCCAAGTGCGTGGAGCTAGACATCCCAGTGCAACTGCAGGTGGGGCAATCCATGCTCTATGACCCGCGTCACCGCCTGCGCAGCGTGGGACGACCCATCACGCTCGATGCAGTGGCCTGCGACTTTCCGGAGCTCAAGATCATCGGCATCCATGTGGGCATTCCCTGGACCGACGAGATGATCGCGATGGCGTGGAAGCACCCCAACGTCTACATCGGCACCGACGCCCACAGCCCGAAGTACTGGCCCGAGTCCTTCGTGAAGTACATCAACTCCTACGGTCAGGACAAGGTGATCTTCGGCACCGACTTCCCGATCCTGGAGTTCGAGCGCACGCGCGAGGAAATCGAGGCCCTGGGGCTGCGCCCTGAGCCCAAACGCAAGCTGTTGCGTGACAACGCGCTGCGCCTTTACGGACTCAAGGCCTAAAGGGCCGCAGGGCCTGAGCGATGCGCACCCGCATCCCCAACATCGCCGACATGCTGGCCCTGCACGGGCGCCAGCGTCCGCGGCAGATCGCCATCCTTCAGGGCACCGAGTCTCTGGACTACGAGGCGCTGGACCTGCAGGTCAGTCGACGCGCGGCACAGTTGCAGGCCCTGGGCGTGAAGCCGGGCGACATCGTGGGCATCGCCCTGCCCGATTCCATCGAATACCTCTTGATGTTGTATGCGGTGGCGCGCGCAGGCGGCGTCATCCTGCCGCTGGATTGCCGCTGGAAGACGTTCGAGAAGCAACGCGTCACCGAGCACTTCCAGCCCGTGCTGGTGATGGTGGAAGCTGGCGAGGTCTTCGAGGGTGCACACTGCGTGGCGGTAGACGGCGCCTGGCGGGTCGCGGTGGAGGCGGTAAGCATTCCCGCCACCTTTCCCGATGGCGACCGCGGCCTGCTGATGTCGCTGTCCTCCGGTACGACGGGTCGGCCCAAGGGACCCATGCTCTCGCACGAGCAACTGGTCTATCGCTTCTACATGCACTGGGCCGAACTGGGTCTGGGCAGCCGCGAGCGTTACCTCAACGCCACCCCCTTGTACTTCGGCGGCGGGCGTGCGTTCTCCATGTCCACGCTGTACGCCGGATCCACCGTGGTCCTGTGCCCGCCGCCCTATACGCCGGCGGAACTGGCCGCGGAGGTGGCGCGCAGCGCGCCCAGCGTGCTCTTTCTGGTGCCCACGCTGCTGCGCCGGCTGCTGGAAGAATCTCCTGCGACGCTCGCGCCCCTACGCACCCTCAAGACACTGATCTCTTCGGGCTCCGCACTCACGGCGGACGAGCGCCTTCAGATTCGCACGCATATCTGCCCCAACTTCCTCGAGTACTACAGCTCCACGGAAGGTGGCGGCGTCTCCACGCTGTCACCGGAGGACCAGCTTCGCTACCCCGACTCAGTGGGGCGGCCCGCCCTGAGCGTGGACGTGCAGATCGTCGACGAGCACGAACACCTCCTGCCTCGCAATCAGGTGGGCCGCATCCGCTATCAGGGTCCGGCGGTGGCTCAGGGCTTTCATGCCGACCCCGAGGCCAGCATCGAAGCGTTTCGGGACGGCTGGTTCTACCCCGGTGACCTGGGCGCGATGAATGAAGAAGGCTTCCTGTTCCTCAAGGGGCGCGCCAAGGACATGATCATCCGAGGCGGCGTGAACATCTACCCGCAGGAGATCGAGGCGACACTCATGGCGCACCCCGCCGTGTCCGAGGCGGCGGTCGTGGGCTGGCCCTCGCGCGAATTCAACGAAGAGGTTGCGGCCTTCGTCACCCTGAAGTCCGAGTTGGCCCCCCAGGACCTGACGGACTGGTGCAGAAACGCGCTGGCCACCTATAAGGTGCCACGGCAGGTGTTCATCCTGCAGGAGTTTCCGCGCACCTCCCTGGGCAAGGTGGTCAAGGCCGAACTGGTGCGTCAGCTCACGCCGCTGTGACCCCGAGCGCTTCATCCAGCCCACCGCCCACGCATGATCGACTTCGAGATTCCTGAAGAAGACCGGATGCTGCTGGACGCCATCGACCGCATGATGGCGCGCGAATTTCCGCCCGAGGCCTATCGCGCCGCCGACCGCGCCCATGAGACGCCCTGGCATCTGCTACCTCGCATGGGCGAGCTGGGTCTGCTGGGCCTGCCGTTTCCCGAACACTATGGCGGCATGGCCAAGGACTGGCGCAGCGTTGCCCTGGTCAATGAGCGCCTGGCGTATCACGCGGGTATCGCTTCCACGCTGTTTGCCACCACGGTGAGTTTTGGTGGCATGTCCCTTCTGACCTATGCCAGCGAGTCGCAACGCCAAGCCCTGCTGCCTTCCCTGATTCAGGGGAAGGCGCGCTTCGCCTTGGCGCTCACGGAGTCGGGCGCGGGCAGTGATGCCGCGGCCCTCACCACCCACGCGCGACGCACGCCCGAGGGCTGGCGCATTCAAGGCCGCAAGGTCTGGATTAGCAACGCTGATGCCGCGGACTACTTGGTCGTAGCCTGCCGCACCACACCGGGCAGCGCCGGCGCTGAAGGGGTTTCCCTGCTCCTGGTACCGCGCGCCACGCCGGGCATCAGCATGACCCCACTGGAGAAGGTGGGGCACCACTGCATGCCTTCCTGGGACATCGGCTTGGACGACGTACACGTGCCCGACGACGCGCTGTTCGGGCAGGAAGGCCAGGGCTTTCGCCATGTGCTGTCCACCCTGCACTACAGCCGCGCCGGCCAGGCCGCCAATTCGGTCGGTCAGGCCCAGCGCGCAGTGGAACTGGCGCGCGAGCACGCCCGCGAGCGCACGCAGTTCGGCCAGCCGATCGGCAACTTCCAGGCGATCCAGCACAAGCTGGCCGACATGCAGGTGCGCGTGAACCAGGCGCGCCTGTGCCTGTACCACCTGGCCTGGCTGATCGCCACCGGCCGCCCCTGCCGCCTGGAAGGCGCACAGGCCAAGCTGGTGGCCAGCGAGGCCTTTCAGTTCGTCACGCGTGAGGGCATGCAGATCATGGCCAGCTACGGCTATGCGCTGGAGAGCGACATGCAGCGCATGTGGCGCGATGCAGGCCTGTTCACGTTCGGCGAGGGCACGAGCGAAATCCAGCGCAATTTGATCGCGCGGGAGATGGGGTTGTGAGCGCGGGCGTGCCCCGCATCGTGCGGGGCTTCGCCGACATCGAGGAAGGCCAGGTGCACTATCGCCAGGCCGGTCAGAGTCGGCCTGGCCAGTTGCCCCTGGTGATGTTCCATGCCTCGCCCGGATCGTCCCGCACGCTCGAACCCCTGATGCAGACGCTGGCCGCAGGTCGGCGTGTGATCGCACTGGACACGCTAGGCAACGGCGACTCCTGCGCGCCGATAACGGAGAAGCCCGATGTCGCCTACTTCGCCCAGGCTCACCTGCGCGCGCTTTCGGCAATGGGGATCGATCGCTTCGATGCCTGGGGCGCGCACACGGGGGCGAACATCGCCTGCGAGCTCGGGATCGAGTGTCCGCATCGCGTGCGTAGCGTGACGATCGACGGCATCGGCCTGTACAGCCCCGAAGAACAGGCGGACCTGCTCGCGCACTACCTGCCACCGTTGCGGATCGACACCCAGGGCAGCCAGTTCCACCAGCTGTGGAACTTCGTGCGCGATGCCTATCTGTTCTGGCCCTGGTACCGGCAGGACAGCGCACACCGCCGTCCCACGGGCCTGCCCTCGGCGGACGACCTGCATGACAAGGCGGTCGAAGTGTTCAAGGCAGCCCGCACCTTCCACTTGTCCTACCGGGCGGCGCTGGCCTATCCCAAGGAGCAGCGGCTGCCGCTGCTGAAAGTGCCAACGCTTCTGACCTGCTCGCGCCATGACATGCTGCAGGTGTATTTCGAACAGGTCCGCGCGCTGGTGCAGCCAACGCAATCAGCTCTCACCGCAGGCTGGACACACGCACAGGCGCTGCAAGAGACGGCCGCGGTGTACGAGCGCTTCCTCGAAGGCCTGCCGCCGCAGTGAGGCGGCCCGCAGCCCGCACAAGGCAGCGGCGCACGCGCTACGGGTCAGGATCAAGATCCGACTTGATAAAATTTTGAGAAGTTTCCGAGACGTCTTTTGAAATTCTTCCTTGCCTTATCCCGCCGGATCGACAGCCTCAGCCGCGCAGCAGCGGTGGTCGCGATCTGGCTGGTGCTGATTTGCGCGTTGGTCTCGGCCGGCAACGCCCTGTCACGCTACGCGCTGGACCTCTCCTCCAACGCCTGGCTCGAGCTGCAGTGGTACATGTTCGGCGGCACCGTGCTCCTGGGAGCCCCCAAGCTGCTTTGCACGAACGGCCATATCCGGGTCGACCTGATCTACGCCAAGCTCAATGACCGCCAGCGCACCTGGCTGGACCTCGCGGGCCTCATCGTTTTTCTGCTGCCCTTCGCGTACTTCATGGTGGTGTACTCCTGGCCCTGGTTCGTTGAATCGTGGGCCCAGCAAGAGACCTCGGCCAACGCCGGCGGTCTGATTCGCTGGCCGGTCAAGCTGCTGCTGCCCCTGGGCTTCGGACTCCTGATCCTGCAGGGCCTGTCGGAGATCATCAAGCGCATCGCTGCCCTGCGTGGCGACCTGGCGATCGACACGCATTACGAACGCCCCCAGCAATAACCATGAACCCGATCGACATCATGGCTCCGGCGATGTTCGCCGCGCTGGTGGTCTTCCTGCTGCTGGGTCTGCCCGTGGCCTTCTCTCTGGCGGCCCTCGGCCTGGCTTCGGGCTTCGTGGCCATCGAGGCCGGCTTGTTCCCGCCGCAGTTCATGGCCAACCTGCCTTATCGCGTGTTCGGCATCCTGTCCAATGAGTTGCTGCTGTCCATTCCCTTCTTCACCCTCATGGGGGCCATCCTCGAGAAGAGTGGTCTGGCGGAAGATTTGTTGGAAGGCTTTGCCCAGGCCTTCGGCGGCCTGCCCGGGGGCCTGGCCTATGCGGTGATCCTGGTGGGCGCCATCCTGGGCGCGATCACTGGCACGGTGGCCGCATCGGTCATCGCCATGGGCGTGATCGCGCTGCCGATCATGCAGCGCTATGGCTACAACATGCGTCTGGCTACCGGTGTGATCGCCGCCTCGGGCACGATCACGCAAGTGATCCCGCCCTCGCTGGTGTTGATCGTGCTGGCCGACCAATTGGGCAAGTCGGTGGGTGATATGTACCTGGGCGCGGTCGGCCCCTCGATCGCGCAGGTCCTGATTTTCGTGGCCTTCATCGCCATCATGTCAGTGCTGCGCCCGAAGTCCATGCCGCCGCTGCCGCCCGAGGCCCGCACGCTGCGTGGCTGGCCTCTGACCCGCAAGGTCCTGGCTGGCGTGCTGCCCTCGAGCGCGCTGATATTCGTGGTGCTGGGCACCATTTTCATGGGCCTGGCCACGCCCACCGAAGCCGGCGCCATGGGCGTGGTCGGCGCGATCGTGATGGCCGCCGCACACCGGCGCCTGAATTGGGCGATGGTGAGGGGTGGCATGGCAGCCACCATGGAGATCACGGTGATGGTGATCTTCATCCTGATCGGTGCCACCGTCTTTACCCTGGTGTTTCAGGGCGTGGATGGCGCGATCTGGGTGGAGCATCTGTTCACGGCCGTCGGCGCCGATGACGCGGTGACCTTCCTGCTGGTGGTCAACGTCATGATTTTCTTCCTGGCGTTCTTCCTGGATTTCTTCGAGATCGCCTTCATCGTCGTGCCGCTGCTGGTGCCCATGGCCAACAAGTTGGGAATCGATCTGATCTGGTTCGGCGTGCTCCTGTGCGTGAACATGCAAACCAGCTTCATGCATCCTCCGTTTGGCTTTGCGCTGTTCTACCTGCGAGGGATTGCACCCAAGGAGGTCAAGAGCTCGGACATCTACCTCGGGGCCTTACCGTGGGTCGGCCTGCAGCTGCTGCTGGTGGGCATCCTTGTGTTCTTTCCCGAAATGGTGACCGGCATGCTGGATAAGGCGCCTACGGGTAATCTGGACGCGGTGGAAATTCGCCTGGATGAAACGCCGGCGGCTGCGGAAGTCCCGGCCTCGGGTGCGTCGGGTGCTGGCGATACCCCGCCACCTGCGGCGCCGGATCCGGCGGATTACTTCAACAAGAAGTAGGGCGCTCTTCAAAATACGCCGCGCAAAAAAACGGCTCCCAGAAGGGAGCCGTCTTCATCCCAGCCCTCAATCAGAGCTTGGCGCGGGTCATGAAGTTGTCGAAGCCGCCTTCGGCCACGCGGAACCAGGCCACCTGGTCACGCTGGAACGCGCGCATGTGCTCGTACATCTTCTTGAAGGCCGGGCTCTTGGCCGAGGCTTCCGCCATCAGCTCGGTGTTGGCCTTGAAGCAGGCATCCATCACCGCGGGGGGCAGTGCGCGCAGCACGGCGCCGCCTTGCACCAGGCGCTTGAGGGCGGCCGGGTTCAGGGCGTCGTAGCGGGCTTGCATCCAGGTATTGGCTTCGGCGCTGGCGGTCTGCAGGGCCACCTTGTAGGCGTCGGGCAGGGCGTCGTAGGCCTTGGCGTTGATCTGCAGCGACAGGGCCGCACCGCCCTCGTTCCAACCGGGGTAGTAATAGAACTTGGCGATCTTCTGCAGGTTCAGGCGCTCGTCATCGGCCGGCACGGTGAACTCGGCGGCGTCGATGGTGCCTTTTTC
>JBEEIS010000078.1:0-11945 GCA_041169755.1 Pseudomonadota bacterium
CCGAGATATAGGCGTCCAGGTTGCCCAGGGCAGGCACCATGGACCAGGGGTTGGCCGTGGCGAGGGCGTGGGCGGGGATTCCGACGGAAGGGGTCATGCAGACAGGTCCTTTCATCACAAGACCGCGATGTTAGCACTCGGTCAGGGAGAGTGCTAATGGCCCTTGCCCTGCCGCCCGCAGGGCCTTGGCGGGGTTTTTCCGGTCTTAGCGGACCCGCAGGCGCGGGCCGGAGCCGGCCGACGTGACCTCGCCGACCACCGCCGCCTGGCCAAAGCCATGGCGGGCGAAGGTGGCCAGCACAGCATCCACCGTGTCGGGCGTGCAGGACACCAGCAGGCCGCCGCTGGTCTGGGGGTCGCTCAAAAGGGCCTGGTGCACCGGGTCGAAGCCGGCCGGCAGGCCGACCTCGGCGCCATAGCCCCCCCAGTTGCGCTCCGAGGCGCCGGTCACGCAGCCCGCGCGAGCCAGGTCGGTCACGCCAGGCAGCAAGGGCACCTTCGCCCAGTCCAGCGTGATGCCCGCCTGGGCGCCACGTGCCAGCTCCAGGGCATGGCCCGCAAGACCGAAACCGGTAATGTCAGTGAGCGCATGCACACCGGGCAGCTTGGCTAACTCGGGGCCTGGGGTGTTCAAGCGGGTAGTCACCTCGATCATCTGCGCATAGCCCTCGGGGCTCAGCGTCTCCTTCTTCAGGGCTGCCGAAAGCACGCCCACGCCCAGGGGCTTGCCCAGGACCAGCACGTCGCCGGGGCGGGCGTCGGCGTTGCGTTTGACGTGTTTCGGATGCACCAGGCCCAGGGCCACCAGGCCGTAGATCGGTTCGACCGAGTCGATGGTGTGGCCGCCCGCGATGGGGATACCCGCGGCGCGGCACACCGCCTGGCCGCCTTCCAGAATGCGGCCGATGGTGTGGGTGGACAGCACGCTGATGGGCATACCGACCAGGGCCAGGGCCATGATCGGCTGGCCGCCCATGGCGTAGACGTCGGAGATGGCGTTGGTGGCGGCGATGCGCCCGAAGTCGTACGGATCGTCGACGATGGGCATGAAGAAATCGGTGGTGGCGATCAGGGCCTGTTCGTCATTGAGCTGGTAGACCGCAGCATCGTCGGCGGTCTCGATGCCCACGAGCAGCTGGGGCGGAATCGGCATGGCGGCCGTGCCCTTGAGGATTTCGGACAGCACGCCCGGGGCGATCTTGCAGCCGCAGCCACCGCCGTGCGAGAGCGAGGTCAGGCGCGGTTCGGTGCCGGCGGCGCGGGGGGTGGGGGCGTTCATGGGGTCAGATCCTCCAGGAGTTTCAGCAGGCCGGTGCGCTCGGCTTCGGGGGTGAAGCGCGACGCGCGGCGCTCGCATTGTGCGCGCAGGCGGGCCAGCAGACCGTCTGTAGGGTCGTCGCGGCACTGTTCCAGCAGGCGCGCCAGTTGCCCGGCGTCGCCGGGTTCGAAGTAGCCGGCGTAGTCCGCGCCCAGCATGCCGACGTTGCCGTCCACGCGTGAGGCCAGCACCGGCGTGCTGCTGCGGACCGCTTCCATGACCACATGGGCGCCGCCCTCCATGGCGCTGGTGTGCACCAACACATGGGCGCGCTGGATCGCCTGTCGGGTGCGGGCGTGGGGCAGGGGCCCGAGCCAGCGATAACCAGGGACCTGCGCCTGCGTGGCGCGGGCCTGTTCGGCCCAGTCGCCTTCGAGCGCGCCACCGATGTGGTCGATGCGGATGTCAGTGCGCAGGGCCAGCAGGCGAGCGGCCTGCATCAGCGTTTCTGGTCGTTTGACGGCGCGCAGGTGGCCCACCATCACCGCCCTCAGGTGGCGACCGGTCTTGGGCAGGGGCTGGCGCGCAGGGGTCGATTGAAAGATGACGCGCGCCTTGGATCGGTACTCGGCGGGTAGGGCGTCGATTCCACGCTCTTGCAATACGACGAGGCGCTGCGCGCGTGCCAGCGACGCCTGAGCCAGCGGGTCGTGATGAATGTCTTGATACAGGTCCGTGCCGGTCAGGACCACGGCCAGGCCGCGGCCCGGATGCGCCTGGGCCCAGGCGGCGATGGCGGATGCGGAGCGCCGTGCGTGCAGGGCCAGCATGACCCGGTCAGCGTCGGCATCACGGTCGGGCCAGTCTTTGACCACGCGCACGTCATGCGTCTTGGCCAGCAAATGCTGCCAGCGCCGCGCGGTTTGCCAATTGCCGTTGTTGGCATCGGCCAGGGCGGGGGTCACGATCACGAGGCGGGTTCGGGTCACCGGCCGTTTATAGACGCAGTCCGATGGCCTTGCCCGCCGCTCGGCGCGCAGGATCGCGCCCGCCGCCAGGCCTAGTGCTGTCCCAGCAGGGCCAGCGAGAACTCGCGGGCGTTGAAGGTCTCGAGGTCCTCGAGCTTCTCGCCCACGCCGATGAAGTACACGGGTATCGGTTTTTCCTGGGCGATGGCCGCCAACACCCCGCCCTTGGCCGTGCCATCGAGCTTGGTGACGATCAGGCCGGTGAGTCCCAGCGCCGCATCGAAGGCCTTGACCTGGGCCAGGGCGTTCTGGCCGGTGTTGCCGTCGATCACCAGCAGCACCTCGTGCGGTGGGGCGGCACCCTCTGCGGCACCCTCGCCGGCACGGGCGATGGTGCGCTTGATCTTGCGCAGTTCCTCCATGAGGTGCATCTGCGTGGGCAGGCGTCCAGCGGTGTCGACCAGGACCACGTCCTTGCCACGCGCACGGCCCGCACTCACCGCGTCGAAGCTCACCGCCGCCGGGTCGCCGCCTTCCTGGCTCACGATTTCAACCGTGTTGCGGTCGGCCCAGACGGCCAGTTGTTCGCGCGCCGCCGCCCGGAAGGTGTCGGCCGCCGCCAGCAGCACGGAGGCGCCCTCGTGGGCCAGGTGGTGGGTCAGCTTGCCAATGGAGGTGGTCTTGCCCGCGCCGTTGACGCCAGCCACCATGATGACCGTGGGGCTGTGCTGTCCGATCACCAGGGGTTTTTGCAGGGGTTGCAGCAATTGGGTGAGGACGTCGGCGAGAATGTTCTGGACTTGCGCCGGACGGATCGCGCCGGTGGCGGCCACCTTGCGCTTGACCTCTTTGAGGAGCCACTCGGTGGCCTGCACCCCGGCGTCCGCCATGAGCAGGGCGGTCTCGAGTTCTTCATACAGTGCGTCGTCGATCTGGCCGCCGGTGAAGACTTGAGAAAGGCCCGAACCCGTCTTGCGCAGGCCGTCACGCAGCTTGCCGAACCAGGTCTGGCGCTCGGCGGCCACTGGCACCTGTTCCGGCACCTCCAGGGCGCGGCCCAGCGCACGGCCGATCAGGCTACCGGCCTCAGGGGCATGCGCCGCCGGTTCGGTGGGCTCAGACGCGGGCGTGGCAGCGCCGGGGGCCGGGGCTGGGGTTTTTTTTCGGAAGAAACTGAACATCGAGACGCGAGAGGAACTCGCAGGATTCTATGAAACTGTTCATGCACAGCCGCCTTCGGTCCTGGTTGCTGCCCGCCCTGATGGTGCTGGGCCTGCTGGGGTCCACCGCCGCCGGGGCGCAGGGCGCCGCCCGCGTCGAGCGATTCACCCTCTCCAACGGCATGACCCTCATCGTCAAGCCAGATCGGCGTGCACCCACGGCGGTCCACATGCTGTGGGTGCGCGTGGGCTCCATGGACGAAGTGGACGGCACCAGCGGCGTGGCCCATGTGCTGGAACACATGCTGTTCAAGGGCACGCGCGAGCTGGGTCCGGGCGAGTTCTCGCGGCGCGTCGCCGCCCTGGGCGGGCGTGACAACGCCTTCACTGCGCGCGACTTCACCGGCTACCACCAGCAGATTCCGGCCACGCGCCTGGAAGACGTGATGCGCCTGGAGGCCGATCGCTTTGCGAACAACCAGTGGCCCGACGAGGAGTTCCGCCGCGAGCTCGAGGTGGTCAAGGAGGAACGTCGTCTGCGCACCGACGACTCGCCGCGCGCGCGCCTGTTCGAGACGCTCTACGCCACCGCCTTCATCGCCTCGCCCTACCGCCGCCCCATCGTCGGCTGGATGAACGATCTGGACGCCATGACGCCCGAGGATGCGCGTGCTTTCTACCGCCGCTGGTATGTGCCGGCCAATGCCGCCGTGGTGGTGGCGGGCGATGTCGATCCCGCACAGGTACTGCGACTGGCCGAGCGTCACTACGGCCGCATCGCCGCGGGCCCGCTGCCGGCGCGCAAGCCGCGCGAGGAGCCGCTGCAGGTTGGCATTCGCCGTGTCGAGCTCAAGGCGCCGGCCGACCAGGCTTATGTCTCGCTGCTTTTTAAGGTGCCGCGCATGGCCTCCCTCGAGCCCACGCCCGAGAACGACGACGCGCTGGCCCTCTCGGTGCTGGCGTCCATCCTGAACGGGTATGCAGGAGCCCGCCTGGACCGCGCCCTGACTCAGGGCCCCGGCCGTGTGGCCGATGCGGTGAGCGCCGGCAACGGCCTGTGGGGCCGCGGCCCCCAGGTGTTCACGCTCTCAGGCGTGCCCGCCCCCGGCAAGACTCCGCAGCAGGTGGAGGCGGGGCTGCGTGCCGAGGTGGCGCGTGTCGCGCGCGACGGCGTGCAGGAGAGCGAGCTGGAGCGGGTGAAGGCGCGCTGGATTGCCAGCGAGGTCTACAAGCTCGACTCGGTTTTCGGCCAGGCCCGCGAGCTGGGCGCGTACTGGGCCTACGGCTTCGGCCTGGACGCGAGCGAGCAGTTGATCCGCCGTCTGCGGGGTATCACCGCCGCCCAGGTGCAGGCGGTCGCCGCACGTTACTTCGGTGACGACCAACTTACTGTGGGTGTCCTGCATCCCCTGCCGCCCGAGCCCGGGCGCCCCCCTCGCACGCCGCCGCCCGGCGCGCGCCACTGAGTGACCGAACGCCCACGACCGACCATGCCTACGCACACCCTCTTGCAACGCGCCGTGGCCCGGCGCACCACGTCCTGGCTGGCCGCCCTGGCCCTGCTGGTGTTCTCGCCCCTGGCGCTAGCGACCCTGCCGATTCAGCACTGGGTCCAGGCGCGCGGCGCGCGTATCTACTTTGTCGAAAGCACGGTCATCCCCATCCTGGACGTGCAGATCGACTTTGATGCAGGCACTCGCCGTGACCCGGCGGGCAAGCCTTCGCTGGCCAGCGTCACTGCCGACTTGATGGACAAGGGCATCATGGCGCGTGACCCGCGTCGGGGCGCGCTGGGTGGGGTGACGCGTTATGACGGTGCGATGGACGAGAACCAGCTGGGCGAGGCCTGGGCCGACCTGGCCGCCCAGTTCACCGCCAACGCAGGCGACGACCGCATGAGTTTTTCTCTGCGTACGCTCACTGAATCCGACCTGCTGGCGCGCGCCGTGGCCTTGGCGGCGCGCCAGATCGGGGAGTCGTCCTTTCCCGCGTCGATCTGGGAGCGCGAACGCGCTCGCCTGGTCGCAGCCCTGCGCGAGTCCTACACCCGCCCGGCGACGGCCGCACGGCGCGCCTGGTTCCCAGCGGTCTACGGCGGGCATCCTTACGGGTGGGAGGCCACCGAGCCCACCCTGGCCACGGTGAGCGTGGACGACATGCGCGCTTTCCATGCGCGCCATGTGCAGGCTTGCCGTGCCAAGGTCACCCTGGTGGGCGCAATCAGCCGCGCGCAGGCCGACCAGATCGCCGCCGCCCTCCTGGCGCGCCTGCCAGCCAGCGCGGACGGGCGCTGCGAGGCCTTGCCGTCCGTACCCGAGGTGCCGCCTCTGACCGCGCCGGTGACGCGTCACGTGCCGTTCAACTCCGCGCAGGCCCATGTCCTGATCGGGCAACCGGGTTACAAGCGCAACGACCCCGACTTCTTCCCCCTGCTGGTCGGCAATTACATCCTGGGGGGTGGCGGTTTCGTTTCGCGCCTGTCGACCGAAGTGCGTGAGAAGCGCGGCTTGTCCTACAGCGTCTACAGCTATTTCTCACCCGGCCTGCATGCGGGTGCCTTCACCTTGGGCCTGCAGACCCGGCCGGACCAGGCGCAGCAGGCCGTGCAGGTGGCACGCGAGGTCGTGACTCGCTTCGTGGCCGAAGGCCCGACGGCCGCCGAGCTTCAGGCCGCTCGCGACAACTTGGTGGGCGGCTTTGCGCTGCGCATCGACAGCAACCGCAAGCTCCTGGACAACGTAGCGTCCATCGCCTGGAACGATCTCCCGCTCGATTACCTGGACACCTGGACGAAGAAAGTGCAGGCCGTCACGCTGGCCGATATTCGTGCAGCTTTCGCCCGCAAGCTGCAGCCCGATCGCATGGTGACGGTCACTGTCGGCCCGGCGTCGGCCGCCCCGCCTGCGCCCGCAGCGACTCGCTGAAGATTGGCGCCGGCACCTGCGACAGTCTGCCTTCAGGCATCGCGGCCGGGGCGTCTCCACAATCGCGTGGCGCTGTCTCACAGGCCGAGAAGAGATCAGGGAAGAAAGCAGAGAGAGTCGATCAGGGAGAGAAAAACCTACAGGTAGTTTCCTCGCACGCAGCTTCGGCTGCGTTTTTTTTGGCCCGCTGGCCCGGCCACCCCTTGTTCAGCCCGCGAACGAGCGCACGTAATAGGCCTGCCATTCCCGCAAGTGGGTCGTCATCGCGGCGCGCGCGGCTTGCGCGTCGCGGGCGTCCAGTGCAGCCAATATTTTTTCGTGTTCCAGCAAGGATTGCGGAATGAGATCGGCTGTGAAACGGATCGTATTGAAGCCGCGGTGCACCAGCCGATAGCGGAAGATGTCCTGCGCCAGGCGCCGATTGCCGGACGCCAGCGCGATCTCGCGGTGAAAGCGCTCGTCTAGGTCGGCCCAGCGTGTCAACACGTCTCGCGCCTTCAGGTTGCGACGCAGATCGGCGCAGTCGGCCATCAGCTTTTGCAGACGCGGCCGGTCCAGGCGCAGGGCGGCCAGTGCTGCAGCCTCGGTCTCCAGCAGCAGCCGCATCTGGTAGATCTCCTGCACGTCCGCCGAGGTGAAGGTGTGAAACACTGGACGCCGGTTTGGCGCCTGCGTGAGCAAGCCGTCTCGGACCAGTTCCCGCACCGCCTGGTGCACCGGGGTGCGGCTCATGCCCAGTCGGCGCGCGAGTTCCACCTCGCTGATCGACTCGCCCGAGCGCATGCGCCCCGCAAAAATCTCGGCCAGGATCGCCTGGTAGGCGGCATCGGCCAGCGCGTCGCCGCTGTCGGCAGGCGGCGAGGGCGGTGTGGCGCGGGCGGCCCTGGCGGCCGTCTTCTTGGGGGTCTGGGGGGCCATCGTCAGGGCGCAGTGGTGGGAGAGGCGGCTTGCACTATACGACTGACTGGCCGCATTGACGCAATTCTGTATGCAGAATACATTTCCTGCGTGCAATTTAATCCTCCAGATCGGGCATCCGACGTCGAAAGCACGGTCGTGATTGCCGACGACCTCTCCGGCGCAGCCGAATGCGCTGCGGAATTCACGCCTGCGGGCAATACCGCCTGCTTGCGACTGGTGCCGGGGCCGCGCCTGGGCGATACGGCTACCGTGGTCTGGGACCTCGATGCCCGCGACACCCAGCCGGTGTTGCCAGCCGACGTGGTGGCCTCGATCGCACACGCCCGCCGGACCTACGTGAAGATTGACTCGCTGCTGCGCGGAAACTGGGCGGCCCTGGTGGCCGCAGTGGTGCGCGCCACAGGCCGGCCCGCGCTGATGTGTCCTGCCCTGCCTCGCCTGGGTCGCGGCCTGCGTGACGGCCGCATCCATCTGGCCCCAGGGCTCAGCCTGGTGCATGACACCGGGTCGGCGATCGAGAGCCTGTGGAAACAAGGCTTGCAGGCGGGGCACTATCGCCTGGGTGCATCGGACGCGGACGGCGTGCGCCAGGGCTTGCTGCAGGCCATGGGCCAGTATCCGGTCACCGTGGTTGATGCAGACACGGACGCGGAACTGGACCTGATGGCCGGTGTGCTGGAGTCCTTGCCGGCACCCTCCATCGCCATTGGATCGGCCGGCTTGGCGAGCGCTGTGGCGCGCGCGTTGGCGATTCCCCGCGGCCTGTGTCCCCTGGACGTCACGCCGCGCATGGCGGTTCTGGTGGGCAGCCGCACCGGACCTGCCCGGGAGCAGCTGTCGCTACTGGCGCATACGTCCGGCGCACCGGTGCAGTGGTGGCAGTCGGGGCGCGCGCTGGCGGACGCCTTCGAGCCTGCGGGCGAGGATGCCCCACTGCGTCTGTACGCAACCCGACCGGACCCAAGTGGCGAGCCTCAAGGCCGCGACCTGGCGTCGCGTTTTGTCCAGAGCGTGCTGGCGCAGTCACCCCCCGCCGACGTCTACGTCGCCACCGGCGGTGAGACCGCACGCGCGTTGTGCGATGCGCTGGGGCTGACCCAGCTGGATATCCTGGGCCAGATCGAGCCGGGCGTCTGCCTGGCGCGCCTGCCCCTGCCTGGTGGCGCCAGGCACCTGGTGATCAAATCGGGCAGCTTTGGTGATCCCGCGACCCTGGTGCGCATCGCGCGCATGGGCGGTGCGCTACAAGCCCTGACGACCGAGAAACAAACATGAACCCACGCGCGATCGGGATCACCATGGGAGACCCCGCCGGGGTCGGGCCCGAGGTGGTCGTCAAGGCTTTGCACAAGCGGCCACCTCCCGTGGCCACCCTCGTGATCGGCAACGCGGAGCGCTTGCGCGAAGCGGCCCGACGCGCGCGGGTCGAAGTCACCGTGGTCGAGGTCGATCACCCGCACAAGGTTCCTGCGGCGTCACCAGTGATTCACTGCCTGGACCCCGGCGTCCCTGCGCAGGACATGGCCTTCGGGCAGGTCAGCGCCGCAGGCGGTGAGTGCGCCTTCCGCTACCTGGAGACAGCGTCTCGCCTGGCCATGGAGGGCGCGTTGCAGGCCATCGTGACAGCCCCCCTGAACAAGGAGGCGCTACACGCTGCGGGCCATCTCTTTCCGGGACACACCGAGATGCTGGCGCATTTCTCGGGGACGCCGGAGGTGAGCATGATGCTGATGGCGCCGCGCCTGCGTGTGATCCATGTCACCACCCACATCGGTCTGCGCCACGCGATCGAGCGCATCGAGCCCGGGCTGGTCGAGCGCACCATCCGACGCGGGCATGACGCCCTGCTGCGCGCCGGTATCGCCCAGCCTCGTATCGCGGTGTGCGGGATCAATCCGCACGCCGGTGAAAACGGCCTGTTCGGCGAAGGCGAGGAAGCCCAGAAGATCGAACCTGCAGTGGCACGTTGTCGCGCCGACGGTCTGCAGGTACAGGGCCCCTTGCCGGCCGACACGCTGTTCTTCCTGGCGCGGCGCGGCGACTACGACCTGGTCGTGGCCATGTACCACGACCAGGGGCATGGGCCCGTCAAGGTGCTGGGTCTGGAGGCGGGTGTCAACATCACGGTCGGACTGCCTTTTGTGCGCACTTCCGTCGACCATGGCACTGCGTTTGACATTGCCGGCAAGGGTATCGCCGACGAACAGAGCCTGCGCGAAGCCATCGACCAGGCCTTGCAGATGATCGGAGTCACGCCATCGTGAACGGGTTGCTCGACCACCTGCGGTCTTGCGTCGGCGCAGACCATGTGCGCAGCGAGGGCGACCTTGCGGCCTGGGAGTGCGATTGGTCGGGTCGCTACCAGGGCAAGGCGCTCGCCGTGGTGCTGCCTTCCAGCACGCGGCAGGTGGCCGAGGTGGTGCAGGCCTGCGCGCGGGCTGGGGTCAGCATCGTGCCGCAAGGGGGCAACACCGGCATGGTCGGGGGTGGCGTGCCGGATGCGTCCGGTGGGCAGGTCGTCGTGAGCACGCGCCGGCTCAATCGTCTGCGCGCTGTGGACACCGCCAATCTGACGATGACGGTGGAAGCCGGCTGCATCTTGCAGGCGGTCCAGGACCATGCACAAGCCCACGGCTTGCTGTTTCCCCTGAGCCTGGCCGCCGAGGGCAGCTGCACGATCGGTGGCAACCTGGCCACCAACGCCGGCGGGACGCAGGTGTTGCGCTATGGCAATGCGCGCGAGTTGTGCCTGGGGCTGGAGGTGGTGACGGCCCAGGGCGAGGTCTGGGAGGGTCTGTGCGGCTTGCGCAAGGACAACACCGGCTACGACCTGCGTGATCTTTTCGTGGGCAGCGAGGGCACGCTGTGCATCATCACCGCGGCGACGCTCAAGCTGGCGCCGCGCCCGCAGTCGCAGTTGACTGCCTGGGCGGTTCTGGATCGCGTGGACCAGGCGGTCGACCTGCTGGCCCTGGCGCGCGAGCGACTGGGGCCTGACCTCACCAGCTTCGAGCTGATGTCCCAGGACAGTATTGGCCTGCTGGCCCGTTATCACCCGACTCGCCAACCCCTGCCGCCTGAAGGGCCCTGGAGCGTGCTGGTCGAGGTCAGCGCCACGTGTGACGAAGCGACCCTGGGTGAGCGTTTGCAGCGGCTGTTCGAGCAAGCGATGGAACGCACGCTGGTGCGCGATGTGGTGATCGCCAGCTCGCTGGCCCAGTCGCAGGCGCTGTGGCAAGCGCGTGAGGCCTTGCCTCTGGCCCAGGCATCGGCAGGGCCCGCCCTGCGACATGACATTTCCCTGCCGATCTCGGCCATTGACGGCTTCCTGCGCGAGACGAATGCCTTTTTGGCGCAGACCTTCCAGGGCCTGCAGATCCGCTGCTTTGGACATCTGGGCGACGGCAATCTCCACTACAACATGCAAGCGCCCGAGGGTGAGGACGCACCGATCTACCTGGCCCGCCACCAGACGGCGATCCATGACGCGGTCTGGAGCCGGGTGGTCCAGCGCGGCGGCTCGATCGCGGCCGAACACGGCATCGGCCAGAAGATGACAGGCCCTTTGCATCACTACAAGTCGCCGATCGCGCTGGGTCTCATGCGCGCCATCAAGCAAGGGCTGGATCCCCGAGGCTTGTTCAATCCGGGCCGCGTGTTGGAAGGTGGCGCAGGATGAAGATGCGGTTGCCCGAACTCGAGCGTCTCGCATACGAGGCGCTGAGACAACACGGCGTGACCGATGCTGCGGCCGCCGCCTGCGCGCGCGTGCTGGTGCAAGCGGATGCCTGTGGCATTGAAACGCACGGCGTGTCGCGTATCCCGATGTACTGCGACATGCTGCGCGCCGGTCGCATCAAGCCGCAGGCTGTGCCCCTGCTGGTCGACGCGACCCCGAGTGGACCTGCCGCGCTGGTCGATGCGTGCGGCGGCCTGGCCTATGACGCCTGCGATCTGGCCGTCGCGACGCTGACCCCGCGCGCCTTGCGCGATGGCGTGGCCTTCGTGGGGGTGCGCAATTCTTCCCACGTGGGCGCCCTGGGCCTGCATCTGGAGCCTCTGGCCGCGCGTGGACTGGTGGCCCTAGCCCTGTCCAACGCGCCGGCGGTCATGCCTTTCTGGGGTGGGCGCACACCCGCCCTGGGCACCAATCCGGTCGCGGCGATCTTTCCGCGCCGCCAGGACAAGCCCTTGCTGGTCGATCTATCGATGACGACGGTGGCGCGCGGTCACATCCTGATGGCGGCGCAACGCAACGAACCCATCCCCGAGGGCTGGGCGCTGGGCCGCGACGGTCAGCCCACAACCGACCCGCGCGAGGCCCTGCAAGGCTCGCTGTTGCCGGTGGGGGGCGCCAAGGGGGCCATGCTGGCCTTGTGCTTTGAGCTTTTGTGTAGCGCGCTGACCGGCGCAGCGCTCAGTTTCGAGGCCGACGCCTTCTTCGATCCAGCGGGTAACGCACCGCAAATCGGGCAGGCTTTCATCGCCTTCTCGCCCGAGCGTCTCGCGGGCCAAGCCGTTTATTTCGAGCGGGTCGAAGCGTTGCTTGCGCAGATCGCTCAAGACCCCGAAGTCCGCCTGCCTGGCGCCCGCCGCGAGGCGCTGCGTGACCAGGCACTGGCCGAGGGCGTGCCGGTGCGCGACGAGCTTCTTGCGAAGCTGCACGCGCTGGCAAGTCCGTCACAGCCCCATGCTTGATTGCCGTGAGTCCCCC
>JBEEIS010000079.1:0-6370 GCA_041169755.1 Pseudomonadota bacterium
AGCCCCGGGCCGACCTCCATTACGGAAGTTGCCGCTATTGAAGCAGACGGACTTTTCACACGCAAAGGATTTGAGCGTTGTGAGGTTGTTCCGTTGCACAGGGACAACATCCTGCTGAACCAGCGCCATTACGCCCCCTCCGTAGGGCGCATATTTTTGTATTCATTTGTATCGTCGCGCCTCACGGATGGGGCTTTCCACCCCGCGTAAACTGCCCGCACCATGGATGCCTTCATCGGAGCCCTCGACAGTGCCCTGCGCACGCTTTTCGCCCAGCCCCGCGCCAGCCGCCCCAATCCCGCCCAGCAGGCCCAGGGTGACGGCCCCCTAGACGCCGCAGACCGGCGCGAGTCCGTGGCGCTGATGCGGGTCAACCATGTCGGCGAGGTTTGCGCTCAGGCGCTCTACACCGCTCAGGCGCTGTCCACCCGAGATCCACAGTTGCGTCGGCATTTCGAACAGGCCTCCCGAGAGGAAACCGACCACCTGGCCTGGACCCACGAGCGCCTGCAGGCGCTGGGCGGGCGCCCGTCGCTGCTCAATCCGCTGTGGTACGCGGGCGCCTTTGGCCTGGGCCTGCTGGCGGGGCGTGTGGGCGATCGAGTCAGCCTGGGGTTCGTGGTCGAGACCGAGCGGCAGGTTGAGGCCCACCTGGACAGCCATCTGGACCGCCTGCCCGCCGACGATCACGCCTCACGCGCCATCGTGACGCAGATGAAGGCCGACGAGGCCGCACACGCCGCCCAGGCCCTCTCAGCCGGGGCCGTGCCGCTGCCCGCGCCCGTCAAGGGCCTGATGCGTGCGGCGGCCACGGTCATGACCACCACCGCGCACCACCTTTAAAGCGTCACGGCCGGGCGCTTCAGGCCTCGGCCAGCTCGAAGCTCGTGGTGATCTGGGCCGTCTTGCCCAGCATGATGCTGGCCGAGCAATATTTCTCGTGGCTCATGGCGATCGCCCGCTCCACGGCCGTGGGGGGGATGCCCTTGCCCGCCACGTGAAAGTGCATGTGGATCTTGGTGAACACCTTGGGGTCGGTCTCGGCGCGATCTGCCGACAGCTTGACCGAGCAGCCACGCACGTCGTGACGGCCCCGCTTGAGAATCAGCACCACGTCATAGGCGGTGCAGCCGCCGGCGCCCGCCAGCAGGGTCTCCATGGGGCGCGGCGCCAGGTTCTGGCCGCCGTTTTCCGGCTTGGCCGCATCGGGCGCGCCGTCCATCACCAGCACATGGCCGCTGCCGGTCTCGGCCACGAACCCCATGTTCGAGCGCGCGCCCGTCGCGCCTGTCCAACTGACTGTGCAATCCATCACGAACTCCTGGTTCTCTACGCGTTGCTGCAATGCAGCACGCCTTGCGTTATACTGAAAACGAGCACAAGCAGTCCGATCACTGTCAGACTTCTGGTGCGCCGATTGTCTCCTCCACCTCTTCTTTGGTGGATTCAGCCCTCGGATCGCAAGATCCGGGGGCTTTTTTCATGCGTTCGGGCCTGGGGCCCCGCCCGGTGTGTGCGAGGATTAAATCCCGAGCGGTGTCGCACAGTCCACCGGGAACTGCAGGGCTCGGGCGTGCGGCGCAAGTGGTTGATGGCAAAGGGAAATTTGGTTTTGAAGGGGGGTTGGGCGTCGCGCACCAGGGTGTGTCGAACTGATCGGACCCCACCTCAACAGTCAACACGCTGAGTTTTCCCAGCGAAGCGGCTCATCAGATGAGCCCGCTCATCTGTAAATAGGCTAGCTGCTTTGACCGCCCTGTTTGCAACAGCGGCCTTCGCCCAATCCAATGTCACCCTGTCCGGGCAGGTCGATATCGGCATGGTCAACCCCATCGGCGCTGACAAGGTCCGCGTCGACCAAAGCGGCAACGGCGCCAACCAGATCGTCTTCAGCGGTTCCGAAGACCTCGGCGCTGGCTTGCGGGCGACCTTCCGCCTGGCACAGCGTTTCAGCCCCGAGTCCGGCCTGAACGACGGCACCTATGGCACCCGGCCCACCTTCCAGGGCGAAACCACCGTGGGCCTGGCCGGCCCCTTCGGCACTCTGCGTATCGGCCGCGCCTTGAGTGCCCTGCGCGGGCCGGTGGACAACACCGACCCCTGGGGTACCTTGCAGCAGGCCTCGGTGGCTGTGGTGGCGACGGGGTATGCGTCGAGCCCGGACAACGAACTGGTGTCCTACGACGCTCTTGCCACGCCGCCCGCTTACGAGAGCACGGAAACCCGCTCCGGCGCCGGCGCCGGCCGCATCGACGGCATCCACTACGTCAGCCCCAGCTTCAGCGGCCTCACTGCCGCCGTGACCTACGGTCCCAAAGGCACCCAGATCACCGGCCTCACCACCACCGGTGCCAACCAATTCGTCAGCGCCTGGCTGCAATACGCCGGCGGTCCCCTGGTCGTGGGCCTGGGCGGTGAAGAGAACCGGGCAGGTGACCGCATCACCGCCGCCCAATTGAGCTACGACCTGGGCGTGGCCAAGGTGGGCGCCACCTACGGCATCGTCGACCTCGCCAGCACCGCCTTGGACCGCAAGGCCTTCAACGTCAGCGCCACGGCGCCCATGGGGGCGGTGGCCTTCAAGGTGGGCTATGGCCGCAGCAAGCTCGAGGGCGCCGAGGCGTCCGTCAAGAAAACGGGCGTGGGCCTGGACTACGCCCTGAGCAAGCGCACCCTGGTCTACACCTCCTACGGGCGTGACAAGGGCACCAGCATCACCTCGGGCACCAAGTCGGGCTATGACCTGGGCGTGCGTCACACCTTCTGAACGCAGGGAGGCGCGCGTAGCGCCTCCATTGGCGTACTGACCGCAAAGGCCGCCCCCCGGGCGGCCTTTTTCCGTGGCGCAGCGCGCCGATCCCTTAGGATCTCGGCTCCAGCGTGCGCCCATGACGTCCTGCAGTACCCCGATCGCCTCGCCGACTGCCGCCCTCCGGATCTCACTCCGGATCGCCGCCGTCGCCCTGTGCGCCAGCCTCGCGGGCTGCGCCTCGTTTGCGCCGCAGGGCGACGGCGCGACCGCCCCCGGTGCCGAGGCCACAGCCCGCGCCTGGGCGGCCGCCGCCAGCGACGAGGCCAGGCCCCCGGTGTGGGAGCACCTGTCCTTCCCCGGCAAGACGCCCACCCGCTTCAGCTATGTGCGCAAGGACGGCCGCGAGGCCGTTGCCGCCGTGGCGGACGCGTCCGCCAGCATGAAGCGGCGCCGGCTCGATGTGCCGCCCGAGGCACTGGGCAGCCTGCGTTTCTCCTGGCAGGTGCCCGAGTTGATCCAGCAGGCCGACATGGCGCGCCGCGAGCTGGAAGACTCGCCCGTGCGCATCGTGCTGGTGTTCGACGGCGACCGCTCGCGCCTGTCGCCCGCCGACGCCCTGTTGTCCGAGCTGGCGCGCACCCTCACCGGCGAGGAAATGCCCTACGCCACGCTGATGTACGTCTGGTGCAACCGGCGCGCCCCGGGCGAGGTGATCGTGAACCCGCGCACCAGCCGTATCCGCAAGGTGGTGGTGGAGTCGGGCAGCGCCAACCTCGGGCGATGGATGGACTACGAGCGGGATATCCGCGCTGACTACATCCGCGCCTTCGGCGAGCCGCCCGGGCCGCTGCGCGGGGTGGCCCTCATGACCGACAGCGACAACACCCGTTCTCTGGCCCGTGCCTGGTACGGGCCGGTGCGCCTGTCGTCCAGCAAAGCCGCTGGCGGGCGCTAGGCGCGCCCTGACGCACCCTGCGCCGCGAGGCGGCAAGCCACGCCCGACCCACGCCTGGCAGGGACTTGGGGCAATCCCTTTTGACGAGCCCGGCCTACTTGTTCCATATTTGCCTTTTACGCATTCAAGAGGCTGAAATGAAGTTCAAGTTCGCGCTCCTGGGCCTGGCGGCTGCCGCCGCTGTTGCCGCTGCCCCTGCGGTCCACGCCAAGACCTTCCGTTGGGCCAGCGCTGGCGAGATTGCCACCTGGGATATCCATTCTCAAAATAACGCGCTGCAAAACGGCATTCATGCGGCCGTCTACGAGTCGCTCGTCTACTACAACAGCCGCACCTTCAAGATCGAGCCGGTGCTGGCCACCTCCTGGAACCTGGTCACGCCCAACCAGCTGCGCCTGAACCTGCGCCAGAACGTGAAGTTCCATGACGGCAGCGCCATGACGGCCGACGACGTGGTGTTCTCGCTGCAGCGCGCCATGGCCCGCACCTCCAACTTCACGCCCTATGTGTCGGGCTTTGACCGCATCGTCAAGGTCAACGCCAACACGGTGGACATCTACACCAAGGGCCCCAACCCGGTGCTGCTCAATCAGCTCACCGAGCTGCGCATCATGAGCAAGGCCTGGGCCGAGAAGAACAACTCGGTGGAGCCCAAGGACCTGCGCAACGTGAACCAGGAAACGTTCGCGAACCGCAACGCCATGGGCACCGGCCCGTTCACCCTCAAGCAATGGGTGCCGGACCAGCGCATGGTGCTGGCCGCCAACCCGAACTGGTGGGGCAAGCTCGAGGGCAACCTGACCGAGATCGTCTACACCCCGATCAAGTCCGAAGCCACCCGCGTGGCGGCCATGCTCTCGGGTGAAGTCGACTTCATGCTCGACCCCAGCCCGCAAGACCTGCCGCGCCTGCGCAATAACGCCAACCTCAAGGTGATCGACGGCGTCGAGAGCCGCACCATCTTCTTCGGGATGGACCAGTTCCGCGACGAGCTGCCTGGCTCCAACATCAAGGGCAAGAACCCGCTGAAGGACCTGCGGGTGCGCAAGGCCCTGTACCAGGCCATCGACAGCGACTCCTTGAACCGCGTGACCATGCGCGGTCTGTCGCAACCCACCGGCACCATCGTGGCGCCTCAGGTGGCGGGATGGACCGAGGCGGTGCACAAGCGCCTGCCCTACGACCAGGACGGCGCCAAGAAGCTGCTGGCCGAGGCCGGCTACCCGCAGGGCTTCGAGGTGGACTTCGCCTGCCCGAACAACCGCTACATCAACGACGAGGAAATCTGCCAGGCCGTCACCGCCATGTGGGCGCGTGTGGGCGTGCGGGCCAAGCTGCGCACACTGCCGCTGGTCACCTACTTCCCGATGATCCAGCGCCACGAAGCCAGCATCTACATGCTGGGATGGGGCGTGCCGACCTTCGACGCGCTGTACAGCCTGCAATCGCTCACGCGCAGCGTGGGCACCGGCGGCGACGGCAACTACAACCTGGGCCGCTACAGCGACCAGCGCATGGACTACATCGTCGACCGCATCAAGACCGAGACCGACGCGCCGGTGCGTGCCCGCTTCCTGACCGAGGGTCTTCAGCGTAGCAACGACACCGTCTCGCACATCCCGCTTCACAACCAGATCATTCCCTGGGCGATGAAGAAGAACATCGAGGTGGTGCACCGTCCGGACAACCGCATCGACTGGCGGCTCGTGAAGGTCAACTGACCGGCGTCCACCTGCCCGTGCAGCCTGCTGCCAGGCGACGCGGGCTGATGGAAAGCCCCCTACAGGCCGGGTTCTTGCTCTGCTAGAGTCGCCCGGCCTTTTTCTTTCCCCAGATGTTCGTCTTCATCCTGCGCCGTCTCGCCCAAGCCGTGATCGTGATGGTCTCGGTGGCGCTGATCGCCTTTCTGCTTTTTCAGTACGTGGGCGACCCGGTCGTGTTTCTTCTGGGGCAAGACGCGACGCCGGAGCAGATTCGCGAACTGCGTGCCGACCTGGGGCTGGACCAGCCCTTCGTGGTGCAGTTCTGGCACTTCCTGATGAACGCGGTGCAAGGTGAGTTCGGCCTGAGCCTGCGCCAGGGCGCCAAGGTCTCGCGCCTGATCGCCGAGCGCTTTCCTGCCACGCTGGAACTGGCCCTGATCGCCGCCGGCCTGGCCTTGCTGGTGGGCATTCCCATGGGGGTGTATTCGGCGCTGCGCCGGGGCAGCGCCCTGAGCCAGGTGTTCATGACGATCTCCCTGCTGGGGGTGTCGCTGCCGACTTTCCTGATCGGGATCCTGTTGATCCTGGTGTTCTCGGTGGGCCTGGGCTGGTTCCCCAGCTTCGGGCGCGGTGACACGGTGCAGGTTGGCTGGTGGTCCACCGGCCTGCTCACGGCCAAGGGCTGGCACCACATCATCCTGCCGGCCCTCACGCTGGCGGTATTCCAGCTCACGCTGATCATGCGCCTGGTGCGCGCCGAGATGCTGGAGGTGCTGCGCACCGACTACATCAAGTTCGCGCGGGCGCGCGGCCTCTCGGACCGCGCCATCCACTTCGGCCACGCCCTGAAGAACACACTGGTGCCGGTGATGACCATCACCGGGCTGCAACTGGGCGGCCTGATCGCGTTTGCCATCATCACCGAGACGGTGTTCCAGTGGCCCGGCATGGGCCTGCTCT
>JBEEIS010000080.1:0-7917 GCA_041169755.1 Pseudomonadota bacterium
CGTGGACCGCGCCTGGGGCCGCATCGACGCCCTCGTGAACAACGCCGGCACCGCCGTCTTCAAGCATCTGGTGGCCACCACCTTCGAGGAGTGGCGCCATGTCATGGCGACCAACCTGGATGGCGCCTTCCTGTGCAGCCAAGCCTGCGTACCGGTCATGCGCCGGATCGGCGGCGGCAGCATCGTCAACATCGCGTCCATCTCGGGCCTGCGTGCCAGCACGATGCGTGTGGCCTACGGCACCAGCAAGGCGGCCCTGATCCACCTGACCCGGCAGCAGGCGGTGGAACTGGCGATGTTCGGTATTCGCGCCAACGTGATCGCGCCGGGGCCGGTGGAGACCGCCATGGCCAAGCAGGTGCACACGCCCGCGATCCGCGCGGACTACCACGACACCATTCCCCTGGCTCGCTACGGCACCGAGGAGGAGATCGCCGCCGGCATCGGCTTCCTGTGTGCGCCCGGGGCCAGCTACATCACCGGCCAGGTCCTGGCGGTGGATGGTGGCTTCGACGCGGCGGGCGTGGGGCTGCCGACGCTGCGCCGGGAGTTCGCGGGCCAGTGAGCCTGCTCACGGCACGGGGCCCCGCGCCGCCTGCGCCATGATCTCCTGGCTCATGGCCAGCAGTCGCTGACCCAGGGCCGACCGGCGCGCCGGCTGCAGGCGTGACTCGCTGGCCACCACCACGATCGCGGCCACCGGCCGGCCGTCGGTCTGTCGCAACGGCACCCCCAGCGCCCAGTAGCCGGGCACCACGATCCCCGGGATGACCGCATAGCCCTGTTCTCGCGCTGGGGGCAGCAGCGAGCGGATCACGTGCACCGGCGAGTTCGGGAATTCCGCGTCGATACGCCGGCCGTTGACCCGTAGCGCCACCTCCACCTCGTCATCGGGCAGTGCCGCGAGGACCGCGACGCCCCCCGCGCCCACACCGAGCGGGTGGCGATCCCCCAGCTTCAGGGCGTCGGGTGGAATGGGGCGGTCACCCGTCTCCCGTGACAGGCAGATCACCTCGAAGCCCTGGGCGACCGAGAAGAAGGTCCAATCGCCCGTCTCCAGGGCCAGCGCGCGCAGCAGCGGCGAGGCGATGCGCTGCAGCCCGTAGTGGGGCTCGGCCGCCAGTCCGATCGCGAACGTCTCCGGCCCGAGGCGGTAGCAGCGAGACACCGGGTCGTGCACCACGAAGCGTTCATCCACCAGCGACTGTGTCAGGCGCACGGCGGTGGCCTTGGTCAGTTCCAGGCGCCGCCCGATGTCGCTGATACGAAGGCCCTCGGGCTGGTAGCGCGCGAGCAGCTTGAGGATGCCCAGGCCGCGTCGCAGCGTCTGCGCGCTGGGAGCGTCGGAGTGGGGTGGGGCGGGCATCGAGGCGCTCAGTGAAAACCCGCATTATGCGGTCCGTATAGTGGACCACTTACTGCGCTCCTACGTGGCATCCCTAGGCGAACCGGAGAGGGACGTTGAGAAAATCCGGATGTGAAACGCTCGACAGGACTTCCGATTTGCCGTCCCTAACCCCCGCCCCTGAACATGCTGGCCGCACCGCCATGGTGACGGGCGGCGCCAGTGGCATCGGCCTGCAGATCGCGCAGGACCTCGCGGCCCAGGGGGCGGCCTTGTGCATCCTGGACCGCGACGCGCAGGCTGCAGCTGCGGCCGTGAAATCGCTGGAAGCCGCCGGCGCCTGCGCCCATGCCTTCGTGGTCGATCTGTCCGACGCCGAAGACACGCGCGCGATGCTGCGGCAGGCCCTGACACAGGTCGGCACGATCGACATCCTCGTGAACAACGCCGGCATCGTGGCCACCGTACCCGCGGCCGACGTCACCTTGTCCCTCTGGAACGCCACGCTGGCCGTGAACGTCACTGCGCCCATGGTGCTGACGCAGGGCGTGCTGCCTGGCATGAAGGCCAAGGGCTGGGGCCGCGTGGTCAACGTCTCCTCCATCAGCGGTGTGCGTGCGGGCACCGGACGCCTGGCCTATGGCACCTCCAAGGCCGCCCTGATCGCCATGACCGGCCAGTTCGCCATCGAGGCGGGCGAGTGGGGCGTGACCGTTAACGCCATCGCGCCAGGCTTCGTCGACACGCCCATGCTGCGCAGCCTCAACGGCAGCTCGCAACTGACCACCTTCACCGACGTGATCCCCTTGGGCCGACTGTGCTCGCCCGAGGAGGTGTCCAGCGCGGTGATGTTCTTCGCGTCCTCGAAGTCCGCCTTCGTCACCGGCCAGACGCTGGGCGTGGACGGCGGCTACCTGGCCAGCGGCCTGTACAACCGCAAGCTGTTTGACATACCGGCCGCCACCCCGGCGTCGACCGGGGCCTGAGGCACGTACCCCGACGAATTTTCCCTCGCACTGACAACCACCAGGAGACTGACCATGACCTTTTCCCGTCGCACCCTGATCAAGGCCACCGGCATTGCCGCCGCTTCCGTGGCCGCGCCGCTGAAGCTGGCGTACGGCCAGACCGCCGAGTTCACCTTCAAGTACGCCAACAACCAGCCGCCCGTGCACCCGATGAACGTGCGCGCCAAGGAAGCCGTCGAGGCGATCCGCAAGGAAACCAACGGCCGTCTGGACATCCAACTGTTCCCGAGCAACCAGCTCGGCTCCGACACCGACACTCTGAGCCAGCTGCGCTCGGGCGGCGTCGAGATGTTCAACCTCTCGGGCCTGATCCTGGCCACCCTGGTGCCGCCGGCGGCCCTCAACGGCCTGGGCTTCGCCTTCCCCAACTACGACACCGTTTGGCGCGCCATGGACGGTGACGTGGGCAAGTACATCCGCGAGCAGATCGGCAAGGCCGGCCTGGTCGCCATGGACAAGATCTGGGACAATGGCTTCCGTCAGATCACCACCTCCACCAAGCCGATCAACACCGCAGACGATCTCAAGGGCTTCAAGATCCGCGTGCCCGTCTCGCCGATGTGGACCTCCATGTTCAAGGCCTTCGACTCCGCTCCGGCGTCGATCAACGCCTCCGAGATGTACACCGCGCTGCAGACCAAGGTGGTGGACGGCCAGGAGAACCCCTTCGCGGTGATCTCCAACTTCAAGCTGTACGAAGTGCAGAAGTACTGCTCGATCACCAACCACATGTGGGACGGCTTCTGGACCCTGATCAACCGCCGCGCCTGGGACCGCCTGCCGGCCAACGTGCGTGACATCGCCGCCAAGCACCTGAACGCCGCCGCGATGGCCGAGCGTGCCGACGTGGCCGCCCTCAATGGCGGCCTGCAGAAGGACCTGACCGCCCGCGGCATGATCTTCAACACCCCGAACACCGCACCCTTCCGCGAGAAACTGCGTACCGCCGGCTTCTTCGCCGAGTGGAAAGGCAAGTTCGGCGACGAAGCCTGGGCCGCCATGGAGCGCTACACCGGCAAGCTCGGTTGAAGCGGTTCCTGAGGGAGTAGAACCATGAAGCAGTCCCCGGACGCTGCGGCGCCGTCGCCCGCGGACGGGTCGTTCGCGGGCGAGGTCCTGGAAGGGGCCGCGCTCGCGGGCGCGCGTCCGAGTCCGCCCTGGATGCGGCCGATCGAGGTCGTCTCGGCGGTCCTGATGCTCAATGTGACGGTCTTGCTGCTGGCGGGCGTGATTTCGCGCTACGTCTTCGGCAAGCCCCTGGTGTGGTCCGACGAGGTGGTCTCGATCTCGTTCGTGTGGCTCACGATGTTGGGCGCGGCCATCGCCCTGCACCGCAATGAGCACCTGCGCCTGAACCTCTTCGTGGACATGCTGCCACCGCGCCCGCGCGGATTCGTGCACGCCCTGGCGCTGGTGGCGATTGCGGCGGTGCTGCTGGCGCTCCTCAAGCCGGCCTATGAATACATGCAGGACGAGTGGTTCATCCGCACGCCGGCGCTCGACATGCCCAACTCCTTCCGCGTGGGCTCGATCGGTTTCGGTTTCCTGGCCATGCTGGGGATGATCGCCTATTACGCCGTGCGCACCGTGCGCAAGGTCGATCTCGCGCTGTCCGTGCTGCTGGTGGCGGCCATCGCCGGGGCCTGCTGGATGCTTTCCCCGCAACTGGTGAAGCTGGGCACGGCCAACATCGGCATCTTCCTGATCGGCTTTGTCGTGGTGGCCCTGGCCGCGGGCGTGCCGATTGCCTTCTGCTTCGGCATCGGCGCGGTCTGCTACCTGGCGTTTTCCACCCAGGTGCCGTTGACGGTGGTGATCGGACGCATGGACGAAGGCATGTCCAGCCTGGTGCTGGTGTCGGTGCCGGTTTTCGTGCTGCTGGGATGCGTGCTCGACGCTACCGGCATGGGCAAGGCCATCGTCGACTTCCTGGCCTCCTTGCTGGGGCACATCAAGGCCGGTATGTCCTATGTGCTGCTCGGGTCCTTGTTCATCGTCTCGGGCATCTCGGGCTCCAAGGTCTCTGACATGGCGACCGTCGCACCCGCCCTGTTCCCTGAAATGAAGCGGCGCGGGCACAAGCCCCGCGAGATGGTGGCCTTGCTGGCCACCGGTGCCGCGATGGCCGACACCGTGCCCCCCAGCATCGTGCTGATTGTGCTGGGCGCGGTCGCCAGCGTGTCGATTGCCGGTCTGTTCCAGGCGGGCTTCGTAATCGCGCTGGTGCTGCTGGCGGTGCTGGTGCTGCTGGCCCGCTGGAAGGCCCGCCATGAAGACATGAGCGGTGCGCGACGCGCGCCGATGCGTGAAGTCGGTCGCTACATCCTGGTGGCAGCGCCGGCGCTGGTGCTGCCGTTCCTGATTCGCAGCGCGGTGGGCGAGGGCGTGGCCACCGCCACCGAAGTGTCCACCGTGGCGGTGATCTACGCGCTGTTCGTGGGCCAGGTGCTGTATGGCGGTATCGGTCTGCGCAAGTTCTACGGCATGCTGGTGGAGACTGCAGCCCTTTCGGGCGCGGTGTTGCTGGTGCTCGGCGCGGCCTCGGCGATGGCCTGGTCCATCACCCAGAGCGGTGTGGTGCAGCAGCTGTCACAGTTCATGACGACGCTGCCCGGTGGCTGGATGGGGTTCATGGCCCTGACCATCGTGGTGTTCCTGGTCCTGGGTTGCCTGCTGGAAGGACTGCCGGCGGTGTTGCTGCTGGCGCCCATCATGTACCCAATCGCCCGCAAGCTGGGTATCAACGACATCCACTACTCGATGGTGATCGTGTGCGCCATGAACATCGGCCTCATGATGCCTCCCATCGGCGTGGGCTTCTACATCGCCTGCCGCATCGGAGGCACCAAGCCCGACGAAGTGATTGGCGCGATCTGGCCCTATCTGGTGGCCCTGTTGATCGGTGTGATCATCATTGCCGCCGTGCCCTGGATTTCCACCGTCGCTCTCTGACCTTCCCGAAATGATCGATCTTTATCGCACCATGGCGCGCATTCGCGCCTTCGAGCTGGCGGCCGAAGTGGCCAGCCAGGGCGGTGTGCAGGTGTTGGGCGCCAAGCTCAGTGACAGCGCCAAGGTGCGCGGGCCCCTGCACCTGTCGATCGGCCAGGAAGCGGTGGCTGCGGGGGTGTGCGCGCACCTGGTGCGCGAGGACCTTCTCACCAGCACCCATCGCGGCCACGGGCACACCCTGGCCAAGGGCGGTGACATGCGCCGCATGATGGCCGAGCTCTTTGGCCGCGCCGATGGCAACAACGGCGGCAAGGGCGGCTCCATGCACATCGCCGATTTTTCGGTGGGGATGCTGGGCGCCAACGGCGTGGTGACTGCGGGCCTGCCCATCGCCTGTGGCGCGGCGCAGGCGCTCAAGCTGCAGGGGCGGCCTCATGTGGTGGCCTGCTTCTTTGGCGACGGCGCGATCAACCGCGGGCCCTTCCTCGAGGCCCTGAACTGGGCCTCGGTATTCCAGCTGCCCGTGTTGTTCGTCTGCGAGGACAACCGTTTTTCAGCGACCACCAGCACGGGCAAGCTGACCGCCGGGCCGGGCGTTCTGGCGCGCGCCGAGTCGCTGGGTGTGGCTGGCGAGTCGGTGGACGGCAACGACGTGAAGGCGGTCCATGAGGCTGCAGGCCGCCTGGTCGCCACTGTGCGCGCAGGGCAGGGCCCGCGCCTGCTGCATGCGCGGACCTGGCGCGTGCGCGGACACGTGTCCGTGGACACCCAAGGCTACCGCGACCCCGCCGACTTGCGCTCCGCGCAGGAGGCCGATCCGCTGCGCCGCGCGCGCGAGCAGTTCATAGCGCAGGGCGTGAGCGCCGCGCAGCTCGAGGCGATCGACGCCGAGGTCCAGGCCGAGACTGAGGCCGCCATCGCCTTCGCCAACGCCTCGCCGGTGCCCGACGTGGCGCAGGCCTACACCGACATCCAGACCACGGGGGCCGGCACATGGCACTGACCCGCATGACCTATGCCCAGGCCGCCGTGCGCGCGCTGGGCGACGCGATGTCCCGTGACCCGAAGGTCGTCGCCTTGGGCGAGGACATCGGCCGCGGCGGCATCTTCGGCCAGTACAAGGGCCTGCAGCAGCAGTTCGGCGAGCAGCGCGTGATCGACGCGCCCATCTCCGAGGCCACGATCGTGGGCGCCGGTGTCGGCATGGCCCTGGTCGGCATGCGCCCCGTGGTCGAACTGCGCGTGGTCGACTTCGCGCTGTGCGCGATGGACGAGATCGTCAACCAGGCCGCCAAGAACCGCTACATGTTCGGCGGACAGGGCCGGGTGCCGCTGGTGATGCGCCTGCCGATCGGCATGTGGCAGAACTCGGCGGCCCAGCATTCGCAGAGCCTGGAGGCGTGGTTCGCGCACCTGCCGGGCGTGGTGGTGCTGTGTCCCTCGACGCCGCAGGACAACTACTCGATGCTGGACTGGGCCCTGGAAGGCGAGGACCCGGTGGTCTACATGGAGAACAAGGAGCTTTGGACGCTGGAAGGCGAGGTGGACGAGGCCTTGGCCTATGCCCCGGGCCGAGCCCGTGTGCTTCGCCGTGGCCAGGACCTCACGATCGTGAGCTGGTCGGCGGCGGTTCACACGGCCAGCCAGGCCCTCGAGCCGCTGGCCGCCCAGGGCGTGCAGGCCAGCCTGATCGACCTGGGGTCCCTCTGGCCCTGGGACCGTGAAGCGGTACTGCAGGACTGCGCTCGCACGGGCCGCCTGCTGGTGGTACACGATGCGGTGCAGGCAGCCGGCTTTGGCGCCGAGGTGGCCGCCGCTGCGGCCCAGGCCACGGGTTGCCAGGTGGCCCTCCTGGGCGCGCCGCGCATCCCGGTGGGCTATGCCACATCGCTGGAGAACCTGGCCCGCATCCAGCCAACCGCCATCGTGCAGGCGGCGAAATCCCTCATGTCGGGCGCCACGCGAGCGGCGACCGCCTGAAACCCCAGCCTGCGCCCGGCGCGGGCCGGATTTACCCGAGTCAACCAACCTTCGATACAAGAGACCAAGAGATGAAAGTTTTCTACGACAAAGACTGTGATCTGAGCCTGATCAAGGGCAAGAAGGTGGCCATCATTGGTTACGGCTCGCAGGGCCACGCGCATGCGCAGAACCTCAACGACAGCGGTGTGAAGGTGGTGGTGGGCCTGCGCAAGGGCGGCGCCTCCTGGGACAAGGTCGGCAAGGCCAACCTGAAGGTGATGGAAGTGAACGACGCGGTCAAGAGCGCCGACGTCATCATGATCTTGCTGCCGGACGAACAGATCGCCGAGGTGTACAAGAACAACGTAGAGCCCAACGCCAAGCAAGGCGCCTCGCTGGCGTTCGCGCACGGCTTCAACATTCATTACAACCAGGTGGTGCCGCGCGCCGACCTGGACGTGTGGATGGTTGCCCCGAAGGCCCCGGGCCACACGGTGCGTTCCACCTATACCCAGGGCGGCGGCGTGCCGCACCTGGTGGCGGTGCACCAGGACAAGAGCGGCAAGGCGCGAGACCTGGCGCTGTCGTATGCGATGGCCAATGGCGGCGGCAAGGCCGGCATCATCGAGA
>JBEEIS010000081.1:0-10317 GCA_041169755.1 Pseudomonadota bacterium
GGCCAAGTCCCTGATCATGAAGGCCCGCGAGCACTGGTTCACCAGCAGCCCCGCGGTCTCCGAGTGATGTGATGGGAGGCACCAGAACCTATGTCCAGTACGACCGTCGCCGAGTTCGCCACCGAACTCAAAAAATCTCCCGACACGCTGCTTGAGCAATTGCGCAGCGCCGGCGTGGCCAAATCCGCGCCCTCCGATGCCCTGTCCGAGGCCGACAAGCAGAAGCTCCTGGGCTATCTGCAAGCCAGCCACGGCACGGCCACCGGCGAGCGCAAGAAGATCACCCTGACCAAGAAGTCCACCACCGAGATCAAGCAGGCCGATGCCTCCGGCAAGGCCCGCACCATCCAGGTGGAAGTGCGCAAGAAACGCACCTTCGTCAAGCGCGACGACGCCGCGGAAGCCGTACCTGCGGAAGCGCCTGCTGCCGAGGCGGCTCCCGAGGCTCAGGCCGCGCGTCTGGACGAAGCCGAACTGGCACGCCGCGAGGAAGAAGCGCGCCGCCAGGCCGAACTGATTCGCCGCCAGGAAGAAGATCTGGCCGAGAAGCGCCGTCAGCGTGAAGAGGCCGAGCAGCGTGAACGCGAGGCCCAGGCCCGCGCCGCCGCCGAGCGCGCCGCGCAGGCCAGTCAGAACGATGGCCAGGACACCGCGCCGACGTTCCCCTCGCAAGCCGATCAGGCTCGCGCTGCCGCCGAAGCCGAGGCCCGCGCCCAGGCCGAGGCCGCCTCCAAGGCCAGCGCCGACGACGAAGCCGCACGCGCTGCCGACCTCGACGCGCGCCGCCGCAAGGCGCTGGCCGAGGCCGAGGCCATTCGCGCCATGATGGCGGCCCCCGCCAAGAAGGTGCTGGTCGCCAAGAAGCCCGAAGAGATCAAGCCGGCGGTCAAGACCGCCGATGGCGCCCGCCCGGCTGCCAAGGGCACGCTGCACAAACCCGCCGTCGGCACCGGCCGACCCGCACCGGGCAGCACGCCCTCGGGCCCCGGCGCCGGCAAGGAAATCAAGTCTGCCAAGTTGTCCTCCAGCTGGGCCGGCGATCCCGCCAAGAAAAAGGCCATCCCCACCCGCGGCGACAGCTCGGGCGGCGTAGGCCGCAACTCCTGGCGTGGAGGCCCCCGAGGCCGTCGTGGCAACGACCGCGACCAGCGTGACGACCTGTCCCAGTCCGCACCGGCCGAAGCCCGTGTGATCGAGGTGCACGTGCCGGAGACCATCACCGTGGCCGAACTGGCCCACAAAATGGCGGTCAAGGCCTCCGAGGTGATCAAGGCGCTCATGAAGATGGGCCAGATGGTCACCATCAACCAGCCGCTGGACCAGGACACGGCCATGATCGTGGTCGAGGAAATGGGCCACACCGCCGTCGTGGCGGCGCTGGACGATCCCGAGGCCTTCACCGATGAAGACGTGACCGCCGCCGAGGGTCCGTCCCTGCCGCGCGCACCGGTCGTCACCGTCATGGGCCACGTCGACCACGGCAAGACCTCGCTGCTCGATTACATCCGCCGCGCCAAGGTGGCGGCGGGCGAGGCGGGCGGCATCACGCAGCACATTGGCGCCTATCACGTCGAAACGCCGCGCGGCATGATCTCCTTCCTGGACACCCCGGGCCACGAGGCGTTCACCGCCATGCGTGCCCGCGGCGCCCAGGCCACCGACATCGTGATTCTGGTGGTGGCGGCCGACGACGGCGTCATGCCCCAGACCAAGGAAGCCATCAAGCACGCCAAGGCGGCGGGCGTCCCCATCGTGGTGGCCGTCAACAAGATCGACAAGCCCGAGGCCAACCCCGAGCGCGTCAAGCAGGAACTGGTCACCGAAGAAGTGGTGCCCGAGGACTACGGCGGCGACTCGCCCTTTGTGAGCGTCTCGGCCCGCACAGGCCAGGGCGTCGACGACCTGCTCGAGCAGGTGCTGCTGCAGGCCGAGGTGCTGGAGCTCAAGGCCCCCGTGGAAGCGGCGGCCAAGGGCCTCGTGATTGAGGCGCAGCTGGACAAGGGCCGCGGCCCGGTGGCCACGGTGCTGGTGCAATCGGGCACGCTCAAGGCGGGCGATGTGGTGCTGGCCGGCCAGACCTTCGGCCGCGTGCGCGCCATGCTCGACGAGAACGGCAAGCCGATCAAGTCGGCCGGTCCGTCCATCCCCGTCGAGATCCAGGGCCTGACCGAAGTGCCGCAGGCCGGTGACGAATTCATGGTGCTGGCCGACGAACGCCGCGCCCGCGAGATCGCGACCTACCGCGCGGGCAAGTTCCGCAACACCAAGCTGGCCAAGCAGCAGGCCGCCAAGCTGGAGAACATGTTCGCCGACATCGGTGCCGGCGAGGTCAAGACCCTGCCGATCATCATCAAGGCCGACGTGCAAGGTTCGCAGGAGGCGCTCGCGCAGTCGCTGTTGAAGCTGTCCAACGCCGAGGTCAAGGTGCAGATGGTCTACACCGGCGTGGGCGGTATCAGCGAATCCGACATCAACCTGGCCATCGCCTCCAAGGCGGTCGTCATCGGCTTCAACGTGCGCGCCGACGCCGGTGCGCGCAAGCTGGCCGAGGGCAACGGTGTCGACATCCGCTACTACAGCATCATCTACGACGCGGTGGACGAACTGAAGGTCGCCATGTCCGGCATGCTGGCCCCCGAGCAGAAGGAAGAGGCCCTGGGCACTGCGGAAATCCGCACCGTGTTCGTGGCTTCCAAGATCGGCACGGTGGCGGGCTCGTACATCACCTCGGGTCAGGTCACGCGCAACTGCAAGTTCCGCCTGCTTCGCGACAACGTGGTGATCTACACCGGCGACGTCGAATCGGTGCGACGCCTCAAGGACGATGTCAAGGAAGTCAAGGAAGGCTTCGAGTGCGGTATCAAGCTGCGCAACTACAACGACATCAAAGAGGGCGACCAGCTCGAGTTCTTTGAAGTCAAGGAGATCGCCCGGACGCTGTAAGGCGTCTGGCGAGCGCGTGCCATGCCCGCGAAGAAATCCTCCGCTCCGAACCGCAACTTCAAGGTGGCGGACCAGATCCAGCGCGATCTGACGGAGCTGATCGCCCGCGAGTTGAAGGACCCGCGGGTGGGCATGGTCACGATCCAGGCGATCGAGGTGACGCCGGATTACGCGCATGCCAAGGTCTTCTTCAGCGTGCTGGTGGGCGACCCGCAGGAGACGCAGGACGCTCTGAACCAGGCCGCTGGCTTTCTGCGCAACGGCTTGTTCAAGCGACTGCACATTCACACCGTGCCGACGCTGCATTTCCAGTTCGACCGCACCACCGAGCGGGCCGCCGACATGAACGCGCTGATCGCGCGGGCCGTCGCGTCGCGTTCCAAGGACTCAGAGGTCTGAGCATGAGCGCACCACGAGCACGGGTCGTGAGGCGCCCCGTGCATGGGGTGCTCTTACTCGACAAATTGAAAGGTCTGTCCAGCAATAACGCCTTGCAGAAAGCCAAGTGGCTGCTGCGGGCGGAAAAGGCCGGCCACACCGGCACGCTGGACCCCCTGGCGACCGGGGTGCTGCCCCTGTGCTTTGGCGCGGCCACCAAGTTCAGCCAGTTGCAACTGGAGGCCGACAAGACCTATGAGGCGATCGCCGTTCTTGGCGTGCGTACAACGACCGGCGATGCCGAGGGCGACGTGGTCGAAGCGCGCGATCCTCGCTCGGTCTCGCTGCCCACCGCTGCTGAACTGGCCGTGGTCCGCAGTCAATTCACCGGCCCGATTCGTCAGGTACCGCCGATGCACAGTGCCCTGAAAAAGGACGGCAAAGCCCTCTACGAATACGCCCGCGCCGGCGAAGAGGTCGAGCGTGCGCCGCGCGACGTGACCATCCACGACCTGCAGATCGAACCGACGACACCCACCCCCGAGGGGCATCCGCAACTGCGCATCGTGGCCCGCGTGAGCAAGGGCACCTACATCCGCACCCTGGGCGAGGACATCGGCCTGGCCCTGGGCTGCGGCGCCCACCTGTCGGCGCTGCGGCGTATCGCCACCGGCCACTACGGTGTGGACCAGTGCATCACGTTGGCAGAACTTGAGGCCCTCCCTGAAGTCGAACGCCTGACCCGCCTGCAACCGCCCGAGAGCCTGCTGGCCGGTCATACCCCCGTCACGCTGGGCGCCGAAGATGCAGGACGCTTCCTCAGTGGCCTGCGCCGTCGGGGCGCCTGGCCCAACACCGAGGCGGTCGCCGTCTTCGGCCCACCGCCCGCAACCAAGCAGAGCCCGGTGCGACCGGGTGAAGTCCTCCTGGGCATCGGTCACATCCAGGGTGGCGAATTGATCCCGGGGCGTCTGCTGAGCCCCATCGAAATCCAGCAAATCTTGAGTTCTGAAGAACCGCAAACCGTATGAGCACCACGCAGATCCGCAACATCGCCATCATCGCCCACGTCGACCACGGCAAGACCACCATGGTCGACCAGCTGCTTCGGCAGTCCGGCACCTTTGCCGACCACGAGAAGGTGGTCGACACCGTCATGGACAACAACGCCATCGAGCGTGAGCGCGGCATCACCATCCTGGCCAAGAACTGCGCCGTGAGCTGGAAGGGCACGCACATCAACATCGTGGACACCCCCGGACACGCCGACTTCGGCGGCGAGGTGGAGCGCGCACTGTCCATGGTCGACGGCGTGCTGCTGCTGATCGACGCGCAGGAAGGCCCGATGCCACAGACCCGCTTCGTGACCAAGAAGGCGCTGGCCCTGGGCCTGCGACCCATCCTGGTCGTGAACAAGGTCGACAAGCCCGGCGCACAGCCGGACAAGGTGATCAATGCCGCCTTCGACCTGTTCGACAAGCTTGGCGCCACCGACGAACAGCTCGATTTCCCGGTGGTCTACGCCTCGGGCATCAACGGCTGGTCGTCCATGCAAGAGGGTGCGCCCGGCGAGCAGTGGGGCCCTGACATGTCGGCGCTGTTCGACACCATCCTCCAGCACGTGCCTGCCAACGCCGGCGACCCGAGCGCGCCCCTGCAGCTGCAGATCTCCGCGCTCGATTACTCCAGCTTCGTCGGCCGCATCGGTGTGGGCCGTATCAGCCAGGGCACGCTGCGCCCCGCCACGGACGTCCTCGTCATGGAAGGCCCGGACGGCAAGTCGGTCAAGGGCCGCATCAACCAGGTGTTGACCTTCCAGGGCCTGGACCGCGTGCAGGTGACTGAAGCCGGCCCGGGGCATATCGTGTTGATCAACGGCATCGAGGAAGTGGGTATCGGCGTGACCATCACCGATCCGGCCAACCCGTCGCCGCTGCCGATGCTCAAGGTGGACGAACCCACCCTGACCATGAACTTCTGCGTGAACACCAGCCCGCTGGCGGGCCGCGAAGGCAAGTTCGTCACCAGCCGCCAGATCTGGGACCGCCTGCAAAAGGAGCTGCAGCACAACGTGGCCCTGCGCGTGTCCGAAACGAGTGAGGAGGGCGTATTCGAGGTCTCGGGCCGGGGCGAGTTGCACCTGACCATCCTCTTGGAGAACATGCGCCGCGAGGGCTACGAGCTGGCCGTTTCCAAGCCGCGTGTGGTGTTTCGCATGGTCGACGGCGTGCGCCACGAGCCGATCGAGCTGGTCACCGCCGACATCGAGGAGCAGCACCAGGGTGGCGTGATGCAAGCCCTGGGCGAGCGCAAGGGCGAACTGGTGAACATGGAACCGGACGGTCGGGGCCGTGTGCGCCTGGAGTACCGCATTCCGGCGCGTGGCCTGATCGGTTTCTCCAACGAGTTCTTGAACCTGACCCGTGGCTCGGGCCTGATCTCCAACATCTTTGACGGCTACGAGCCGCACAAGGGCGACATTGGCGGCCGCAAGAACGGCGTGCTGATCTCCATGGACGACGGCGAGATCTTCACCTACGCCCTGGGCAAGCTCGACGACCGAGGCCGCATGTTCGTCAAGGCCAACGACCCGGTGTACGAGGGCATGATCGTCGGCATCCACAGCCGCGACAACGACCTGGTTGTCAACGCCACCCGCACCAAGCAGCTGACCAACTTCCGCGTGAGTGGCAAGGAAGACGCGATCAAGATCACCCCCCCGATCGAGCTCACGCTTGAATACGGCGTGGAGTTCATCGAGGACGACGAGCTGGTCGAGATCACGCCCAAGAGCGTGCGCTTGCGCAAGCGCTTCCTGAAAGAGCACGAGCGCAAGCGCGCTTCACGCGAAGCCGCCTGATCGTCGTGGGAGGGATGCCGTCATGGTCCTGACCCATCGTCGCGCGGTTCTCGTCATGGTGGCCGTCACGATGATGTGGGCCACCGCCGGTGTCGTCACTCGCCAGCTGGAGCACGCGCGCAGCTTCGAGGTGACCTTCTGGCGCAGCCTGTTCACCGTGATCTCCCTGTGCGCCATCCTGCCGGTCCTGAGCGGGCGCGAGGTCTTTCACCAGATCCGCCAGGGCGGGCGGGTGCTGTGGATGTCCGGCGCCTGCTGGTGCGTCATGTTCACCGCCTTCATGCTGGCCCTGACCATGACCACCGTGGCCAACGTGCTGGTGACGCTGTCCGTCGGGCCGCTGCTCACCGCGCTGATCGCCCGGATCACCATTGGTCACCACATCGCGGCGCGCACCTGGGTGGCCATCGTGGTGGCGGGTGCGGGCATCGCGTACATGTACGGCACCGAGTTCTCCGGCGGCCAGCTGGCGGGCACGCTGGTGGCCTTTGCGGTGCCGGTGGCCGGCGCCATCAATTGGACGATCACCCAGCGCTCCAACAACCAGGGGGCCCAGGGCCAGAAGCTGGACCTGCTGCCGGCGGTCTTGATCGGGGCGACCCTGTCCACCCTGGTCACGCTGCCGCTGGCCTTTCCCTTCCAGGCGAGCACGCGCGATGTGGGCTTGCTGGCGTTCCTGGGCCTGGTGCAACTGGCCATACCCTGCGCGCTGGCGGTGATCTGCGCCCGCGTGCTCAAGGCACCGGAGATTTCGCTGCTGGCGTTGCTGGAGGTGATCTTTGGCATCCTGCTGGCCTGGGTCGGCGCCAACGAAGTGCCGGCCCCCACCGTGCTCACGGGCGGAGCCCTGGTGATCGGCGCATTGGTATTCAACGAAGCCCTGGGGTGGCGCGAACGGCCCTGACCGTGGCGCGCAGAGCCTGATCCGGGCGAGGAAAGGGACAAGATCGCATGGCAGATGTGGACTACGAGATCCGGGGCCGCGCGGGCCTCATCACGCTGAACCGCCCCCAGGCGCTCAACGCCCTGTCTCTGGGCATGGTGCGCGAGCTGACCGCGGTGCTGCTCGATTGGTCCGATCACTCGGGAATCGACCTGGTGGCGGTGCGTGGTCGGAGCAAAGATGCCTCGCATCCGGACGGATCGGCGCCCTTTGGCGCTTTCTGCGCCGGAGGCGATATCCGTTTCTTTCATCGGGCAGCGCTGGCCGGTGATCCCGCGCTGGAAGATTTTTTCACCGAGGAATACACGCTGAACCATCTGGTGCACCGTATGCCCAAGCCCTACCTGGTGTTCATGGACGGCATCGTGATGGGCGGCGGCATGGGCATCGCCGGCCACGGTGCACCGCAGGCCCTGCGCATCGCCACTGAGCGTACGAAGATGGCCATGCCTGAAACGAACATCGGCCTCTTTCCGGACGTGGGCGGCGGCTGGTTTCTGGCGCGCTGCCCGGGCCGCATCGGCGAATACCTCGCGCTCACCGGCCAGGTGATCGACGCCGCCGCAGCGATGACCGCAGGCCTGGCCGACGGCGTGGTGGCCAGCGCCGATTTGCCCGGGGTGTGGGACGCGCTGTCGACCCAGGGCACGCGCGGCCTGTCCAACCTGCGCGGTCGCAAGGCCGCAGCGGCCGATACCTTGCTGGCACCGCACCGCGAGGCGATCGATCATTTCTTCAGCCTGCCGACGGTGCCGGCCCTCCTGAAAGCCCTGGAAGCGGCGCCCGGCGATTGGGCGCGCGAGACAGCAGCCACCCTGCGTCAGCGCTCGCCGCTGATGCTGCATGTGGTCTTGGAACAGGTGCGCCGCGCTCGCGACATGACGCTGGCCGACGACCTGCGCATGGAGCGCGCACTGGTTCGCCAGTGCTTTCATCAGCGTCCTGGACCCGCCAGTGAAACCGTGGAGGGCATCCGTGCGCTGGCGATCGACAAGGACCACCGTCCGCATTGGAACCCCGCGCGTGTCGAAGACGTGACCCCGGCGATGGTGGCGGCGTATTTCGAGAGCCCCTGGCCGGCGCACGCGCACCCGCTGAAAGACCTGGGCGCAGACGCGCCGAGGACGCCTTAGCGATTGCGCTGCTTCATCGCGCGCTCCACCTCGCGCTTGCCTTCGCGCTCCTTGATGGTGTCGCGCTTGTCGTGTTCGGCCTTGCCCTTGGCCAAGGCGATCTCGCATTTGACCTTGCCGGACTTCCAGTGCAGGTTCAGCGGCACCAGGGTGAAGCCCTTTTGTTCGACCTTCCCGATCAAGCGCCGGATGTCGTCCTTTTTCAGCAGCAGCTTCTTGGTGCGTACCGAATCGGCTGTCACATGGGTGGACGTGGTGCGCAGCGGGTTGATCTGGCACCCGATCAGAAACAGCTCGCCGTTGCGGATCACGACGTAGCCGTCGGTCAGTTGCACCTTGCCCTCACGCAGGGCCTTCACTTCCCAGCCTTGCAGCACCATGCCCGCCTCGTGGCGTTCCTCGAAGGCGTAGTTGTAGGCAGCCTTCTTGTTGTCGGCGATGCGGGCGGGGGTGTTGGACGAGGTGGCCATCGGGCTAGGGGGTCGCAGCGCCTCTCTACAATCTGGCGGCTGCGGGTGCGCAATTCTCCATGAAATCCGTCCATAAATCCGTCCTGATCTGGTACAGCGCCGAACAGATGTTCGCGCTAGTCACCGACGTGGAGGCTTATCCGAAGTTCCTGCCCTGGTGCGACAGTTCCGCCGTGCTGGCGCGCGACGCGCAGGGCATGCAGGCCCAGGTGGGTATTGCGTTCGGCGGCATCCGTCAGAGCTTCACCACTCGCAACGAACACACCCCGGGGCGGCAGGTCGACGTGCGGCTGGTTGACGGACCCTTCTCGATGCTGGAGGGGCATTGGCGCTTCACGCCGGTGGGTGAGGCGCAGGCAGGTGCCTGCAAGGTCGAACTGCAACTGGATTACGCCTTTCGCAGTGCCACCCTCGCAACCCTGGTGGGTCCGGTCTTTGACAAGATCGCCGGCAGCCTGGTGGACGCTTTCGTCAAGCGCGCCGAGCAGGTCTATGGCTGATGCCCTGGGCTCGTTGCGGGTGACCGTCGCCTACAGCCCCGGCCCGCGCCAGGTGCTGCAGTGGGAAGTGACGCTGGAACCCGGTGCCACGGTGCGCGATGCCCTGGCTCGCTGCGGCCTGTTCGAGGCCTTTGCGGCGCTGGGCGCGCAAACCAGCCTGCCTCTGGCGGTGTGGGGCCGTGCGGTGCAGCCCACACAGGCCCTGCGTGACCAGGACCGGGTGGAAGTCCTGCGACCGCTGCTGGTCGACCCCAAGGTGGCACGGCGCGAGCGTTTCGTGAAACAGGGCATGCGCGCAGCAGGCCTGTTTGCCAGAAAGCCTGGCAAGCGCTGAGACCGAAAACGCATACCAAACTAGTCGTTTGGCGCTGGCGCCGCAGCGCCCCCGGTGCCCCCGTCTCGGGGAAACTACCAAGGCGGCTGGATACAATCCTTCTTTTGGAGCCTCACCCATGCGCCTTCTTGGCAAAGCGCTCACCTTCGACGACGTGTTGCTGGTGCCCGCGTTCTCCCAGGTCCTGCCCAAGGACACGTCGCTTGCCACGCGCCTCACGCGCAACATCGCCCTGAACCTGCCGCTCGTGTCCGCCGCCATGGACACGGTCACCGAATCCCGGCTGGCCATCGCCATGGCCCAGGAAGGCGGCATCGGCATCGTTCACAAGAACCTCACCCCGCAGCAGCAGGCCGCTGAAGTGGCCCGCGTCAAGCGCTACGAATCCGGCGTGCTGCGCGACCCGGTGGTCATCACCCCCACGCACACCGTGCGCCAGGTACTGGCCATGCAGGAGCAACTGGGCATCTCGGGCTTCCCAGTCGTCGACGGCGGCAAGGTGGTGGGCATTGTCACGGGGCGAGACCTGCGCTTTGAAAACCGCTACGACGTGCCGGTCAGCCAGATCATGACGCCTCGCGAGAAGCTGATCACCGTCAAGGACGGCACCACGCCGGCCGAGGCCAAGCAGCTCCTGAACAAGCACAAGCTCGAGCGCCTGCTGGTGGTGAACGACGCGTTTGAGCTCAAGGGCCTGATCACCGTCAAGGACATCACCAAGCAGACCAGCTTTCCCAACGCCGCACGCGACTCGTC
>JBEEIS010000082.1:0-28415 GCA_041169755.1 Pseudomonadota bacterium
AGCGTATCGAACGCCGATTGGAACGCGTCGAAACCCTGCAGCAAGGGCTCGATGTCAGCACTGGACACCGGGAGCTTGAATCCCTCGACCAGGGATTCGAGTGCATGGGCCTGGTCACCCAGGGTCGGCGCACCGGCCAGACGCGCACTGCCCTTGAGGGTGTGCAGGGTCCGCAACACCTCGTCGCGCGCGCTGGCGTTATCGGGTCGGGCATGCCACTGGCGCAGGGTGCCTCCGAGCAGCGGCAGCAACTCCAGCGCCTCCTCCTCAAAGAAGGCGAAGAGGTCGCGATCCTCGATCACGGGTGCCGTTGGGACGACCCACGGTGTTGCATAGGCTGGGATCGAGGTAGGGGCGTTCTCAGGGGGCGGCGCCTCGGGCCAGGGCACCTCAAGGGCATCCAGGCCAGCCAGCGCCTGAAACACCTCGGGCCGCGCCTCGGGCAGGAAGCCCGCAGCGAACTGATGCAACAGTCGACGGATTTCATCGCTGACCTCGGCATACACCCGTGCGTGGCGAGGCGTGCCGCCGGCCTGAGCCTGCGTACGTTGCAGCGCGGATTCGAGCTGGCGCGCCAGATCAGCCAGCGCAGTGAAGCCGATCATGGCCGAACTACCACACAGGGAATGCGCCCACGCCACCACTGGGGCGGTCATCGGCTGGCGCGTGTCCAGCGCCCACTCCGACAGCTCAGCCTGCAGACAACGAGACCACTCGTCTGCTTCGTTGAGGTAGACGTTGAAGAGGGCCTGGTCGATATGCAAGGGACCGACGACCTTGAGCCGATCTTCGGGTACGGGCGCAGGCGCAGGTGGGGGCGCGGGAGATGGTGGAGGCGGAAACGGTTCGCCTTCGAGCACGTCCGCTGTCTCCACGCGGGGCTCTGGCTCGCGCACGGCTTCGGCTTCGGCTTCGGCTTCGGCTTCGGCTTCGGCTTCGGCTTCGGCTTCGGCTTCAGGCGCTGGTGCAGGTGCTGGTGCAGGTACGGCCTCGGCTGCCGCTTCGGGCGCAGGCGCCCATTCGGACCTCGAGAGCTCTGTGTGCGGTACGACCGGGGCGGAGGCCGCACGCCCCATCACGGGCGTCAGTTCACCGCGCGCCGCATCGAAGGTGAACAGCTTGCGGGCCAGGGCCGGCTGGTAATCCAGCATGTCAATCAGGAAACCCAGTGCCCCCAGGTTGTGACCCAGCGTGGTGAAGTCGGGGGACGGGGCCCCGGGAGGGGGCTGCACCCACCCCTGGACCGCGTCACGCATATGGACCACCGCCTGGACTGCATGGTCCAGCCCCAGCACCGACAGCACGCCCCGCATCTGGTTCAGGCGCCCCGGCACCGAGTGCAGCGGCGCAGTCTGCGCGGGGTCTCGGAAGAACGTATCGAGCTCTTTTTCCAACCCGCTCAGGGACAGTCGCAACTCGTCGACCACACTGCCCATGGTCTGGCGGTGGCTGACGCGTCGGTACAGCTCCTCGACCCACGGCTCCAGTGGCGGCGGCGCCTGCCCCCGCAGCACCACCTGCAGGCGGTCGGCCACGCGCTGCATCCGCAGGCCCAGCTGCGGGTCCGAAGGGTCGAAGTCCTGGCAGACAGCCTCCAGGAACAGGATGGAGGTCGCCGCTTCCATCGCCAGCTCGGGGCGGGGGAGCTGGGCCTGATCGGTCAGGTCACGTGCGAGCACCGACAAGCCATCGGCCACGCAGGACAAGGGCGGGTGCAGACGCACCAGCGCCTCACGCAGCTGAACGAGCTGGTCGCAGGTGCCGCGCAGTCGGCTGGCGTCGCCTCCGGTGAGCGCCGACCAGCTTTCACGTACCGCCACCAGGCGCTTGCGCACCTGCGCCAGCAGCAGGGGATCGAAGCGTCCGAAATGTTCCTGGTCGTAACGCACGGGCAGGTGATCGACCAGACCCCAGGCCTGCCGAACGGCGGCCAGATGCGGCGCGGCCACCCCGTCGGCGGGCTGCGCCTGCGCGCAGAAGAAGGCCAGGTCCAGCCCCAAACGCTCGGACGCCTCACCTTCTCCCCGGGCCAGCTGGGCGTACTGCACCAGCACCCGCGACGCGGTGCGCTTGACGTACAGGTCAATGGGCAGGAGCGACAGGCTCAGCGCTTCGAAGAAGCCGGCCGCCAGCCGCCACAGGCTGCGCGCCGGCGCACCGCCTGCAGGGCCGCCATGCGCCAGGTGGGCGCACAGGGTCACGAGCTCTCGAGCCGCAGCGGTGTCCGCGGATTTCACGACGCGCAGCACTGCCTGGTCCAGCTGGCTGCGCAGCGCGGGGCCAGGCCGGGGCAGTCCCGCGGGTGTCGCTCCCCCGGCGTCCTGCGCCAGGTGCCAGGCCCAGTCCGTCTCCCACAGGTCGGCCGGATGGATACGTTCGATGCCCAGCCCCTGCAAGACCGCCTGGTACTGGGGGAAGAGGCCCACCGGCGACAGTGACTTGCCGGCCAACAGGCCATCCAGGTAATCGGCCACCGCGAAGCCGGCGCGCTCAACCCGCGCCGCAGCGGTCTCGGTACAGGCCAGGGGCCGCTCGATGAAGACCTGTACCGCCGATTCCATGGCGCGCACCACACGGGCTGGCGCAGCCAGCCCCACCATCTCCAGGGCGCCGGCGGTCTGGTGCAGGTGCGAGCGGGCCATGGGCAGGGCACCGGCATCGGCGACAGCGTCCGCATCGCGCGGGGCCGATGCCTGCTCGCGCACCTGCCGGCGCAAGGCTGTGCCGGCCAGCTCCAGGCACTTGCGCAACGCCTCCATCACCCAGGCCAGGGGACCCAGGTCACCGGCCCCCGCGTCCACCGGCAAGGCCGGGTCGTTCGGCAGGGAGGAGCGGGAAGGATTCGGGTGCATGGACTGGAAAAAAGCGGGGCAGGACTCAGGCGATTTTGAAGCGTTCCACGGACTGGCGAAGTTCGTCTGCGATTCGGGACAGCTCACGCACCTGCGTCGAGGTCGAACGCGTGCCCTCACCCGTCTGCTCCGTGACCGTGAAGATGTGCTGAATATTGCCAGCAACGCCGTTGGCCGCCTGCGCCTCGCGGGCAGCTGCCAGGGAGATCTGCTCGATCAAGTCGGCCAGGCGGCGCGAGACCTGGTCGATCTGGGTGAGGGCTGTTCCGGCGGAGTCCGACAGGCGCGCGCCCGTGACCACGCCCTCGGTGGAACGTTCCATCGCGGCGACCGCGTCCTGCGTGTCGGTCTGGATGGTCTTGACCAGTGCTGCGATCTGGCGCGTTGCATCCGCAGACCGCTCGGCCAGCCGCTGCACCTCCTCGGCAACGACCGAGAAGCCGCGGCCCGCGTCGCCCGCCGCAGCCGCCTGAATGGCGGCATTGAGTGCCAGCACATGGGTCTGCTCGGTGATGTCCGAGATCAATTCAGTGATCTCGCCGATTTCCTGGGATGACTCGCCCAGGCGCTTGATGCGCTTGGAGGTTTCCTGGATATGGTCGCGGATGGCGTTCATGCCGCCCATCGCGTTGCGCACCGCGGTCAAGCCGGACTCGGCGGCCACGAGCGACTGGCGGGCCACCTGAGCGGACTCCTGGGCCTGGTCCGCCACGTGCGTGATGCGCACTGCCATGTCCAGCATCGATTGCCCAGTCTCGCGGATCTCGCGCAGTTGCTCGTTGGAGGCCTCCAGCAAGTGAGTGGAGGTGTCCTCGACCTGCGCCGTGGTCTGCGTCACCCGGCGCACCGTGCGATGCACATGACCCACCAGTTGCCGCAATTCCTCGACGGTGTAGTTGACCGAGTCGGCGATCGCGCCGGTGATGTCCTCGGTGACGGTGGCCTCCTGCGTGAGGTCGCCCTCGGCCACGCTTTGAAGTTCGTTCATGAGGCGCAGGATCGCGGCCTGGTTGGCGTCGTTGACCCGCTTGGCCTCCTGCTGCTGGCCCTCGGCCTCCAGGCGCTGCTGCTCGGCGATATCACGCCGGCGTCGGCTGTCCTGCAGTTGCACGTAGGCCAGGCCGATCGCGCATCCGAGGGCCGCCAATCCGAACAAGGACAGGGCCGCCACGGCGACCCAGCCCAGCCCGCCCTGCCCGGACAACTGCGCCTGCAGCGCCTGCAAGGAGCGGCGCAGCGGCTCGCTGTCCGTGATGATGGCCGCTTGCGCTTCGCGCGCGGCGACCAGTCGCTGCAGGTTGCCCAGGATCGCACTGGCCTGGGAGCGGGTGTCGTCAAAGAGTTTCAGCAGCGCCTGCAGGCGCTCGCGCGTCTGCGGGTCGCGCGTCGTGGACAGGCGCAGCTCCGGGCTGCCCTCGAGCAGGCCCTGGCCGACCTGGCGAAAGGTGTTGAGGTCTTTCCCGAGCAGGAACACCGCCTCGGGATTGATGCCCTCCAGGGTGAGAAACTCGTTGGCCGACTTACCGATCCGCTGGGTGAGCATGACCAGCTGGCCCGCGGCCGAGACCTCGGACGGCGCGGCCGCTTGTTGCAGCTTCAGGGCCGTGATCGACTCGGCCAGCTCCAGCAGGTCGGATGATTGGCGATTGATGGTGCGCAGGGCGCTGCCCACCTGGGTGAGGATCTTTTCCTGGCCCAGGATCACCGCCGCGTTCTTCTCGGTACGCAAGGCCAAGGGCAGGCTGCGAGCCAGCTCCGCCTGGCCCGCCGCATCGACCGGCTCCAGGCGCAGGCCAGGATCGCCCGAGGCCAGACCTCGCGCGTTGCGCGCGAGCACGTCAGCGCTTTCGCGCACATCCAGGAAGGCCTGGGGATCGCCGACGAGGGCCTGGGACACCGCCTTGGCCAGCCGCTGCGATTGCATGAGCGCCAGACCAGTACCGGCCACCTGCTGCGCCACCTGGTCGGCCTGCCGCAGGGATACCACCGCCGTGACGGACAGCCCCGTGAGCGACAGGGCAAGCGCCACCGACAGGATGCGCTGGCGGCGTTCGACCGACACACCTGCCCACCGCGCCAGGCGGCCCTGCGCAGGCACAGCGGTCTCTGGCACAGCGGACTTCGCGGGCTGCCGGGTGCGCCGGCGATCGAGCCGGGGCCGCTTCAGGGCAAGCCAGGCCTGGAGGGAGGCAAGCAGGTTCATGGGGAGACCTTTGGGAAGGAACCGGGGAAGAGGGGGCAACTGCGAAACTCAGTCGCTTCGCGAACCGATACGCAGGAACTGGGGCTGTTGCGAGAGACGCTGGAGGTCGATGGACTGCCAGGACATCCCGCCAGCGTCCTGAAGGACGGCGCCGAGCCAATCGGGCGCGCCCTCCGGCGGAGACCGCGAGGCGGTATGGGCCTCGCGGCCCCGCAGTCCAACCAGGCGATCCACCCGCAGGGCGCACGGGACCTCCAGGGCGGCGCTGAAGGTGACCCACTGGGCTTCGGCGGCGGGAGCCGCCGGGGCGGGGCAGTCTGGGTCCGGTGCGGGGCCCACCTGGGCCGCCAGGAGACGCGCGAGATCCACCACGCCGTGGAGGGCGCCGCGCAAGCTGGCCACGCCGAGAAACCAGGGCTGGGTATAGGGCACCGGGTGGACACCCGCTTCAGGAAAGATTTCGCCGGCCTGGGCCAGCGGGATCAGGTATCGGGCGCCGCGGGCTTCCACCGCCAGCCATGCGGCCTGCGCGCCTGCGGCGGGCGCAGCCTGCAGGCGGTCGGCCAGCCTTCGCTGGAAGTCACGCAGGGCTTCGCGATCCGCCATGAGAAGACTGCACGCAAGCGGTCAGGCCAGCGCCGCGATCTTGGCCAGCAGCGACTGCGGATCGACAGGCTTGGTGAGGTAGTCGCAGGCGCCCTGGCGCATGCCCCAGACCCGGTCGGTCTCCTGGGTCTTGCTGCTGCAAATGATGACGGGAACGCCGGCGTATTGCGGGTCACGGGTGATGGTGCGGGTGAGCTGGAAGCCGTTCTGACCCGGCATGACCACGTCCATGAGGATCAGGTCGGGACGCTCCTGTGCCAGCTCACGCATGGCCTCCTCGGCGTTCTCGGCGGTGCGCACGGAATAGCCGCCTTTCTGCAGCAGGTCGCGCAGGAACATGCGCTCGGCCTTGGAGTCTTCCACGACCAGGACTTTGGAAACGGGCATGTCAGGCGCTTTCGAGAGTGATGGCACCGAACTGCCGCACGGTCTGCAGCAGCTGGTCCTTGGTGAAGGGCTTGGTGAGGTAGTCCTGTGAGCCCACCATGCGGCCACGGGCCTTGTCGAAGATGCCGTCCTTGGAGGACAGCATGACGACGGGCACGCGAGAAAAGCGCGCGTTGCGCTTGATGATGGCGCAGGTCTGGTAGCCATCCAGACGCGGCATCAGGATGTCGCAGAAGATCAGGTGGGGGTGATGGTCGTTGACCTTGGAGAGGGCATCGAAGCCGTCTTCGGCCAGCAGGACTTCGTGGCCGCCCTGCTTGAGAAAGATTTCCGCGCTGCGGCGGATGGTGTTGCTGTCATCGATGACCAACACCTTGAGGGGCGTACCCCCCACGTTTGAATTCGTGCTCACTTGACGCCGCTCCCTTGTTGCCCATGAGGGCCGGGCCGCGACGTGGCACTACTTCTTGATCGGCGCGGGCCCGCTCAGATCTGGACCATTTCGAAATCTTCCTTGCGGGCCCCGCACTCGGGACAGGTCCAGTTCATGGGAACGTCGGCCCAGGCAGTGCCAGGGGGGATACCATGATCGGGAGCGCCAGCGGATTCGTCGTAAATCCAGCCGCAAATCAGACACATCCAGGTTTTCGCTTCAGTCACAGCTTAAGGGGTGCTTCCAATAGAATGCAACGATTGTAGCCATGCTGTCAGCCAGATGAACGACAACAGGGCACATCCGTAAGCTTGCACGATGAACGAGCCCACTTCCTCCACAGCGCCTGACGCGGCGTCCGGCGACACCGATACCGACGTCGACGCCGGCCCGCGCTGCGTGCTGGCCTTCAATGCAAGCGACCCCAGCGGTGCTGGCGGGCTGGCGGCAGACATCGTCGCCATGGCGTCGGCAGGCGCGCACGCCTTGCCGGTGGTCACCGGCGCCTATGCGCGTGACACCGCTGAAGTCTTCAATCATTTCAGCTTCGATGAGGACGCCGTCTCCGAGCAGGCCCGCGCCATCCTCGAGGACGTGGCGGTGCAGGTCATCAAGGTCGGCTTCGTCGGCTCGCCCGAGACCGTGAGCGTGATCGCCGAGATCGCCGCGGACTATGCCGACGTGCCCCTCATCGCCTATATGCCCGACCTGTCCTGGTGGGACGAGGACCCGGCCGACGCCTACCTCGATGCCTTTCGAGAACTGATGCTGCCGCAGACCACGGTGCTGGTGGGTAACCACAGCACCCTGTGGCGATGGTTGCTGCCTGATTGGACCGGTTCGCGCAGCCCCAGCGCACGCGATCTGGCCAAGGCCGCAGCCGATGCCGGCGTGCCCTACACGCTCGTGACCGGCCTGCCACTGCCGGAGCAATTCATCGACAACGTGCTGGCCACACCCCAGACCACCCTGACCAGCCAGCGCTTCGAGCGCTTCGAAGCGGTGTTCACCGGTGCAGGTGAGACGCTGGCCGCAGCCCTGGCCGCCTTGCTGGCCAATGGCAATGACCTGACCGCCGCCACCGCAGAGGCGCTGGTGTACCTGGATGAAGCGCTGGATGCCGGCTTTCGCCCCGGCATGGGCCATGTCGTCCCCGACCGCCTGTTCTGGGCCCAGCCCGAAGCCGGCGAATCCGAACCCTTGACTGAAGAAGAAGCCCAGGCCCTGCAGGTCCTGGATATGCCCGCCCATGACACCAAGCACTGACCGCAACCAAGTCCTGTTCGACCGCGCCAAGGCGCTCATTCCCGGCGGCGTGAACTCGCCGGTGCGCGCCTTCCGCGCCGTAGGTGGTACGCCGCGCTTCGTTCAGCGGGCGCAGGGCGCCTACTTCTGGGACGCCAACGACAAGAAATACATCGACTACATCGGCTCCTGGGGTCCGATGATCCTGGGCCATGGCCACCCGGCGGTGGTCGAGGCGGTACAGAAGGCGGCCCTGGAGGGCTTCTCCTTTGGCGCGCCCACCGAGCGCGAGGTGGAACTGGCACAGGCCATCATCAACGCCGTGCCCTCGCTGGAGATGGTGCGCCTGGTGAGCTCAGGCACCGAAGCGGCCATGAGCGCCCTGCGTCTGGCACGCGGCGCCACGGGACGCAAGTTGATCATCAAGTTCGAGGGCTGCTACCACGGCCACGCCGACGCGCTCCTGGTCAAGGCCGGCTCCGGGCTGGCGACCTTCGGCAATCCCACGAGCGCCGGCGTACCGCCTGAAGTGGCGCAGCACACCGTGGTCCTGGAATACAACAACCTCGCGCAGCTCGAAGAAGCTTTCAGCTTGCATGGCAAGGACATCGCCTGCCTGATGATCGAGGCGATCGCTGGCAACATGAACTTCGTGCGCGCCAGCGTGCCCTTCATGAAGCGTTGCCGCGAGCTGTGCACGCAGTACGGCGCGCTGCTGGTATTCGATGAAGTGATGTCGGGCTTTCGCGTGGCCCTGGGTGGCGCGCAAAGTGTCTACGCCAAGCAGATCCCAGGCTTCAAGCCGGACATCACGGTCATGGGCAAGGTGATCGGTGGTGGCATGCCGCTGGCGGCCTTCGGCGGCCCGCGCGCCATCATGGAACAACTGGCTCCGCTGGGCCCGGTCTATCAGGCCGGCACGCTCTCGGGCAACCCGGTGGCCACCGCCTGCGGACTGGCCACGCTGGCCGAGATCAGCAAGCCGGGCTTCTTCGACGCGCTGGCTGCGCGCACGCGCTCACTGGTCGACGGCCTGTCGGCGGCGGCGAAAGCCGAAGGGATTCCCTTCAGCGCGGATTGCGAAGGCGGCATGTTCGGTTTCTTCCTGCTGCCGCAATTGCCGCAGAACTACCAGACCGTAATGACCAGCGATTCGCCCAAGTTCAACACCCTGTTCCACGGCCTGCTCGATCGCGGCGTGTACATCGCACCCGCGCTTTACGAGGCAGGGTTCGTAAGTGCCGCGCACACCGCGCAGGACATTGAAGCCACAGTCACTGCAGCACGCGAGGCGTTCAAGCAGATGGCGAAGTGAAACGCGCTGTGGGCATCTGACGCGGCACGCTTGCCGCAAACAAAAAGGCCGGGGTGACCCGGCCTTTTTGTTTGGCGCGCCGCCCGGCTGGCGGCGCACGTCAATGACGGAAGTGCCGTACGCCCGAGAAGACCATCACCACACCGCGTTCGTCCGCAGCGGCGATCACTTCAGGATCGCGCATGGAACCACCGGGCTGGATCACGCAGCTCGCGCCGGCGTCGACCACGACGTCCAGACCGTCTCGGAAGGGGAAGAAGGCGTCGCTGGCGACTGCGGTGTCCTTCAAGGACAGGCTGGCGTGCTGCGCCTTGATGCTGGCAATCCGGGCCGAATCCAGGCGCGACATCTGGCCGGCGCCCACGCCCAGGGTCATGCCGTCCTTGCAGAAGACGATGGCGTTGGACTTGACGTACTTGGCCACCTTCCAGGCAAAGAGCAGGTCCTGCAGCTGCTGCGGGGTGGGCTGCTTCTTGGTGACGACCTTGAGGTCGGACAGCTGCAACTCATGGTTGTCGGCCGTTTGCATCAGCAGGCCGGAGCCCACGCGCTTGATGTCCATCGCGTTCTGGCCTTTGTCCCAGGGCGTGGCGCCTCCCGGGGGCAGCGCGATCTTCATCAGGCGCACATTGGCCTTGGCCTTGAACACCTCCAGTGCCTCCGGCGTGAAGTCGGTGGCGATCAGCACCTCGACAAACTGCTTGGCGATGACCTGGGCGGCGGCGCCATCGAGCGGACGGTTCAAGGCGATGATGCCGCCAAAGGCGGAGGTGGGGTCCGTCTTGAAGGCCTTGTCGTAGGCTTCCAGGGCGTTGGCACCCACCGCCACGCCGCAGGGGTTGGCGTGCTTGACGATGACGCAGGCGGGTGTGTCAAAGGTCTTGACGCATTCCCAGGCGGCGTCGGCGTCCGCGATGTTGTTGTAGGAGAGTTCCTTGCCTTGCAGCTGCACGCCGGTGACGAGCGAGCCGGGCGCCGGCTGCAGGTCGCGGTAGTAGGCGGCCTGCTGGTGCGGGTTCTCGCCATAGCGCAGGTCCTGCAGCTTCACGAAGCGACCGTTGGACTGCGCGGGGAAGGACGCGCGGCTGCCATCGTCCTGCAGGCTGGAGAGGTAATCGCTGATGGCAGCGTCGTAGTTGGAAATACGGTTGAAGGCCGCGACGGACAGCGCGAAGCGGGTCTGGTCAGACACCCTGCCCTGGGCCTGGAGTTCCTGGAGCACCCCCGCGTACTGCGAGGCGTCGGTGAGCACCGCGACGTCCTTCCAGTTCTTGGCGGCGCTGCGCACCATGGCCGGGCCACCAATGTCGATGTTCTCGATGGCGTCTTCCAGGGTGCACCCTGGCTTGGCCACCGTGGCCTCGAAGGGATAGAGATTCACGACCAGCAGGTCGATGGTGCCGATGCCGTGTTCCTTCAGGGCCGCCATGTGGGCAGGTACGTCGCGGCGCGCCAGCAGGCCACCATGCACCTTGGGATGCAGGGTCTTGACGCGGCCGTCGAGCATCTCGGGAAAGCCGGTGACCTGAGCCACCTCGGTGACGGGCAAGCCCTCGGCCTCCAGAAGCTTGGCCGTGCCGCCGGTGGACAACAGACCCACCCCCAGCGCGTGCAAGGCCCGTGCGAGTTCGACGATGCCGGTCTTGTCCGATACGGATATGAGTGCGTTCATGGTGGGGTTCATTTCAGGAGCCGGTGCTCCATGAGTTTCTTGCGCAGGGTGTTGCGGTTCAGGCCGAGCCACTCCGCCGCGCGCGACTGGTTGTGGTCGGCCTTGGCCATGACCACTTCGAGCAGCGGCTTTTCGACAGCCTTGACCAGCATGTCGTACATGCCGTCAGGCTCGGTACCGCGCAGATCGCGGAAATAGCCCTCCAGGCTGCTACGTACGCATTCTTCGATGTGTTTCTTGCTCACGCGCCCTCCGCGCTGATGCGATCGTGTTGTTCTGTGTTGTCCTGCACCCCCGACGTCGCCACCACGGGCAAACGGTCGCTGGACACCGCGAGTTCGTCAAAGAAATCCGCCACCGCCTGCCACTGGGCCTGGCAATCTTCCAGGGCGTTCATGCGTTCGCGGAAGGCCTCGCCCCCGGGCAGGCCGCGCACATACCAACCGATATGTTTGCGCGCGCTGCGCACACCGGTGAACTCGCCGTACAGGGCGTAGTGGTCCTGCAGGTGCTCCAGCAGCAGCTTGCGCACTTCGGCCACCAGCGGGGGGGCCAGGTGGGTGCCGGTGGCCAGGAAGTGGGCGATCTCCCGAAAGATCCAGGGGCGGCCCTGAGCGGCGCGGCCGATCATGAGGGCGTCGGCGCCGGTGCAGGCCAGTACGTCGCGGGCTTTCTCGGGGGAGTCGATGTCCCCGTTGGCCACCACGGGCACGCGCACGGCGGCCTTGATTGCGGCGATAGTGTCGTACTCGGCCTGCCCCTTGTAACCCTGCTCGCGCGTGCGGCCATGCACGGTGAGCATCTGGATGCCCACGTCCTCGAAGGCGCGGGCCAGGGTGAGCGCATTGCGATGCGCAGCGCACCAGCCCGTGCGCATCTTGAGGGTGACCGGCACGCCATGGGGCTCGCAGGCCTGCACCACCGCGCGAGCGATGGACACCGCCAGCGCCTCGTCCTGCATCAGGGCGGAACCCGCCCATTTGTTGCACACCTTCTTGGCGGGGCAACCCATGTTGATGTCGATGATCTGCGCCCCGCGCTGCACGTTGTACACGGCGGCTTCAGCCATCATGGCGGCGTCGGTGCCGGCGATCTGGACCGCAATCGGGCCAGGCTCGCCGGCGTGATCAGCGCGGCGCGAGGTCTTGAGGGTGTGCCACAGGTCGCGCCGCGAGGTGACCATCTCGCTGACCGCATAGCCCGCGCCCAGACGACGGCATAGCTGGCGAAACGGTCGGTCGGTGACGCCCGCCATCGGCGCGACGAACAGGTTGTTCGCCAGGACATGCGGGCCGATGTTCATGGGTGGGGGGGGGCGGGGGCTGCTGAAAAATGAGGCACGATTGTAGTGGCTCGCCAGGACCCCCATGCCCGGGTATACACGGGGCCTGCCTATACTCGTTTCAGATGCAAGACTGGCTCCACTCGCTGTTGTCGCTCCTGGCCTTGCCGGAATACGGTCTGGGCACGCTGTTTGTGGTGTCCTTCGTGTCCGCAACGCTGCTGCCCATGGGGTCGGAGCCTGCCCTGTTCGGGCTGGTCAAGCTCAACGCGGACTTGCTGTGGCCAGCGATTGCCGTCGCCACGATCGGTAACACGCTGGGCGGCATGTTCGACTGGTGGCTCGGTTATGGCACGTCCCGCGTGGTCGACAAGTGGAAGGATTCGCGCGTGCATGTGCGCGCACTCGATTGGCTCGAGCGCCTGGGGCCCAAGGCCTGTCTGCTGGCGTGGCTGCCGCTGGTGGGCGATCCGCTGTGCGCGGTGGCGGGCTGGCTGCGCATGCCGTTCTGGCCCTGCGCGCTGTACATGATGATCGGCAAGTTGGCGCGTTATCTGGTGATGACGTTGGCGCTGCTCTTCGCGTTCCCGGGCGGCATCCCGGGATTCACCCCCTGAACGCCGGAGCGCGCCACATGTCGACGGAATCGCCGATGCAACGCCACCTGACCTTGCGCCACCTGCGCCTGGTGGCGGTGCTGGGACGCGAGTTGAACCTCAGTCGTACCGCACAACTGCTGCACACCACCCAACCCGCGGTGTCGCGGTCGCTCGCACAACTTGAGTCGCTGGTCGGCACGCGTCTGTTCGACCGCACCACCAAGCGGATCTCGCCCACGGCAGCGGGCGCCAGCCTGGTGCAGCACGCTCAACGCGTGCTAGCAGAACTGGACCTGGCCGCCGAGGAGATCGAGGGGATCCGCGGCGGCATCAGTGGCGAGGTCCGTATCGGCCTGCTGGCATCGTTCTCGGCGGACATCCTGGGCGTGGCTTTGGCGCGCGCGCGCGAGATCGCGCCCGACGTGCTGTTCGTGGTGCAGTCCTACGACCTCGCCGGGGTCTACGAGGCACTGCTGGCAGGACGGGTAGACCTGATGCTCTCGCATGCCGAATTGAACGTGGACCTGAACATCGTGGACGTACGCAAGCTGTATGTGGAACGCAGCCAGGTCCTGATACGCCCGGGGCATCCACTGGTGCGGCGAAAGAAGGTGAGCGCGGACGATCTGGCAACGCTGCACTGGGTACTGCCCCCGGCCGACACACCGCTGCGGCCCAAACTCAATCGGATGCTGTCGGTGCACCGCAAGGACAAGCGAGACGTACGCGATGTACAGGCCGACTCGCAAGCCCTGGCCCTGAGTCTGGTGCGCCACGCCGACATGGCCTGGGCGATTGCCAGCGAATACGCCCAGGCCTACGAAGCCCAAGGCCTAGCGAAGATCCTGCGCACCGAGACCGACCTCCTGAGCGGACCGATGTGCGCCTTCATGCTGCGCAATGAACCCCTGAAGGCGCCGACGCAGGTGCTTTTGAACTGCCTGGTGGACGCAGCGGCTGGCAAGCCGCAGTAGGCGCACAGGCCAGACCGCCCCGGCGGGCGGTCTATTCATATCAGTTTGGATATGAGTGTGGCCGAAGTTCTCATTTGTGTCCCGGACGCTTCGCGCCGACGATTCCAACGCGGCGCGGACTGCGCGCGCGAACAACACACAGGAGACATGTCATGACCTCGAACCTGCGGCGCCGCGCGGCGCTCGGCCTTGCAATGGCCGCTACCGTCCTTGCTTGGCCCACGATCGCCTCGGCGCAGAGTTATCCCAATCGCCCGATTCGCCTGGTGGTGCCCTGGCCCGCCGGCACCCCGGCCGACGTGTCCGGCCGTATCGTCGCGGAGAGAATGGCCCAGGGTCTGGGGCATCCCGTGGTCGTAGACAACAAGCCGGGCGCGGCGGGGACCATCGGCATGGCCGAGGCCATGCGCCAGCCAGCCGACGGCTACACCCTGTACATGCTGTCTTCGGCATCGCTGGTGAGCCCCTTGCTGTTTCCAGCGCAGTCCCTCGATTTCCAGAAGGGCCTGGAGCCGGTGGGCATGGTGGTCTGGAGCTACAACGCTTTGGTCGTGCCGGTGAATGCGACGTACAAGGGCCCGGACGACATCGTCGCGGCGGCCAAGGCGGCGCCAGGCACCCTGAGCTTCCCCTCGGGCGGCAACGGCACGCCGGCTCACCTGGCGGGGGAACTGTTCAAGCAGCAGACCGGGGTGACCACCACGCACGTGCCATACAACCAGTTCGGTCTGGCGATTGGCGATTTGATCGCCGGCCGCACGAACTACATGTTCCTCACGGCATCCGCCGCTATTCCGCAAATCGCCGGTGGCAAGCTACGCCCGCTGGCCACCACGGGCGCACAGCGCCTGCCCGCCCTGAAAGACACGCCCACCATGGCTGAACAGGGTTTCCGCGATTTCGTGCTGCGTTCCTTCGACGGTCTGATGGTGCGCCCTGGCACGCCCAAGGAGATCGTGGACCGCCTCAATGCGGAATTGAACAAGGCGCTGGCCGCGCCCGAAGTGAAGGAAAAGCTCGCCGGCCTGGCACTGGAACCCGAGGCCATGAGCCCGCGTCAGTTCGGCACCGTGGTGGCCACCGAGCAGGAAAAGTGGTTGCGTATCGGCCGCGCCGCGCAGATCAAAGCGGATTGACGCCATGGCGGGATCGCGTTGGCAGGCCGACGTCGTGATCGTCGGGGCGGGGTCGGCGGGTTGCGCCCTCGCCGGCCGCCTGTCGGAGAACCCGGCCCTGAAGGTGCTGCTGGTGGAGGCCGGCCAGCCCAGCGCGAATCCCTGGCTGCAGATCCCGATCGGCTACTTCAAGACCGTGGGCCACCGGGACCACGACTGGGGATTCCAGTGCGAGCCGGACCCGGCCATGGGCGACAGGCAACTGCCCTGGCCGCGGGGCAAGGGCCTGGGGGGCTCCAGCCTGATCAACGGCATGTTGTACCTGCGCGGACACCGCAAGGATTACGACCAGTGGTCCGCGCTGGGCAACGCAGGCTGGGACTGGAACAGTGTGCTGGCGTATTTCCAGCGCTCGGCCCACCGCGAGCAGGATGCAGGCCCAACCTGCGGCCAGGGTGGACCGCTGTGGGTGGCGAACGTGCCGCGCGATCCCCTGTCCGATGCCTTCGTGGCAGCGGCAGCGTGCACCGGCGTTGCAAGGACCGAGAACTTCAACACCGGCGACAACACGGGCGTGGGCTATTTCCAGATGACGACCCGCGGCGGACGGCGTATGAGTTCGGCGCGGGCTTACCTCGAGCCGGCGCGCGGCAGGCCCAATCTGCAGGTTCTGTCGGGGGCGCAGGCGTTGCGTGTGATCGTGGAAGGAGGGCGCGCGACGGGCGTTGAAGTCCTGCACGAAGGCAGCCGATGTGTGCTGCGCGCCAACCATGAAGTGGTGCTCAGTGCCGGCGCCATCCAGTCGCCGCAGCTGTTGCAGCTTTCTGGTGTGGGGCACGCCGATACGCTGCGAGCGCTGGGCATCACGCCGGTGGCCGACCTGCACGGCGTGGGCGAGAACCTGCAGGACCATCTGCAGGTACGGCCGTCATACCAATGCCAGGGCGTGGAAACACTCAATGACATTGCCCACAGCCGCTGGCGCAGTGCGCGCGAATTCATCCGCTATGTGACGACCCGCACCGGTTCGCTTCGCAATGGCGTGTACCGCGCGGGTGCCTTCCTGAATGTGCATCCGGACAGCGGCGACTGGCCCGATGTGCAGATCCACTTCGGGCTGGTGAGTTTCGATCGCCCTCACCAGCCGCCGCATCCGTTCCCGGGCATCACGCTCTCGGCCTGCCTGCTGCGCCCGGAGAGCCGGGGCAGCATCCGACTTGCCAGCGCCGACCCCTTGCGGGCGCCGCAGATCCGCTCAGGGTATCTGTCTGCCGAATCCGACCGGCGCATGGCGGTGGCCATGGTGCGCCGCATGCGCGAGATCGCGACGGCCGACCCGCTGGCGCGCCTGATCGTGGCGGAACACGAGCCGGGCCCCGAGCTGCACACGGACGACCAACTGCTGGCGTGGGTCCGTCGCCGGGCAGGCAGCATCTTTCATCCGGTGGGCACTTGCGCGATGGGGCCGGATAGCGATCCGAGCGCGGTAGTCGACGCGCGCCTGCGCGTGCGCGGCCTGCGGGGCCTGCGGGTGGTGGACGGCTCGGTGATGCCGCGCATCGTTTCGGGCAACACCAATGCGCCAATCATCATGATCGCGGAGAAAGCGGCCGACCTGATGCGGGAAGACCTGGCGGCCTGAGGATGCGCCCCGAGGGCGCCACATGCCGGCTAGACGTTGAACAAGAAGTTCATCACGTCGCCGTCCTTGACGACGTACTCCTTGCCTTCGCTGCGCATCTTGCCGTTGTCCTTGGCACCGGTCTCGCCCTTGAACTGGATGTAATCATCAAAGGCGATGGTCTGGGCGCGGATGAAGCCGCGCTCGAAATCACCGTGGATCACGCCCGCGGCTTGCGGTGCGGTGTCGCCGATGCGGATGGTCCAGGCGCGCACTTCCTTCACGCCCGCGGTGAAGTAGGTCTGCAGACCCAGCAGGGTGAAGGCCGCGCGAATCAGGCGATTGAGGCCCGGCTCGGTCTGCCCCATTTCTTCCAGGAAGATGGCGCGGTCTTCGTCACTCATGTCGGCCATGTCGGCTTCCATCTTGGCGCAAATGGCCACGACCGGCGCGTTCTGAGAGGCGGCAAAGGCTTCCAGTCGCTGCAGGAAGGGGTTGTTGTCGAAACCGTCGTCGCTCACGTTGCCCACGAACATCGCACGCTTGGCGGTGATGAGGCACAAGGGCTTGAGCAGGGCCTGTTCGTCGGACGACAAATCGAGGGTGCGCACCGGCTTGCCCTGGTCCAGGACGGCCTGGACCTTGGTCAGGAGCGCGGTCAGCTTGGCGGCTTCTTTGTCGCCGCTGCGGGCGAGCTTGGAGGCGCGGTGTTGAGCCTTTTCGACGGTGCCCATATCGGCCAGGCACAACTCGGTCTGGATCACCTCGATGTCGGCAATAGGGTCGACCTTGCCCGCGACGTGGATGACGTTGGGATCTTCGAAGCAGCGGACCACGTTGACGATGGCGTCCGTCTCGCGAATGTGCGCCAGGAACTGGTTACCCAGGCCCTCGCCCTTGCTGGCACCCGCCACCAGGCCGGCGATGTCGACGAATTCGACGATGGCAGGTACGACGCGCTCGGGCTTGACGATGTCGGACAGCTGCACCAGGCGCGGGTCAGGCACTTCGACCACGCCGGTGTTGGGCTCGATGGTGCAAAAAGGATAGTTCTCGGCGGCGATGCCGGCTTTGGTCAGGGCGTTGAAGAGGGTCGACTTGCCGACGTTGGGCAGGCCGACGATGCCGCATTTGAGACTCATGGGATTTCCTTTGGCGCAAGGCCTCCCGCTCGGGGCGTGCCTTTGCATTGCATTCGGGGGACTGCATTCGATTGTACTAACCGCCTGACCTCCAGCCTGGCGAGCGCCAGCGGGTCGCAGGGCAAACCCGCCGTCGGCGCTCGGATACCGAAATCGGACACACTAGCGGGCCGACATCACAGGTCACTTTGATGATCGCTGGCATCTCGAATGCCGACTTGAGGAACGACGTGATGTATCCCGATGCGCTCTCGAACGAGCGGCTATACAACCCCGCCACAACCGCCACCCCGCGCCCCATGCGGCTGGAGGCCCCCGATGGCCGCATCTTCTAGTCCGAACCCGCCGCAACCTGCGGCATACGGCTACAGCGAACCAGCGCCGGAGATCGTGGCGCTGGTGGACGCGGCACGCCCGCCGCTGGCCGTGGCCAGTCCGGACGGACAAGGGGTGCTGCTCGTCGAGCTCGAGACCCATCCCCCCTTGGCCCATGTCGCCGAACCCGTGCTGCGCCTGGCCGGCATCCGCTTGTCGGCTGCGCGGGGCTCCCGCCAGCACCTGCACTACGGCAAGCGGCTGACGTGGGTACGTTGCGCCGACGGCGAGCGCACGGCCCTGGCGCTGCCCGAGTGCCCGCGCATCAGCCTGCCGGTGTTCGCGCCGGGCGGCTGCGCGTTTGCCTTCACCCACGACACGCCGGCGTGCACCGAGCTGTGGCTGGGGGACACGGCCAGCGGCCGCCTGCAGCGCGTGCAGGACCTGCGCGTCAACGACGTGCTGGTGGAACAGCCCTTGGTGTTCTCCGGCGACGGACACCAGCTCTGGGTGGCCAACGTACCCGTCGGGCGCGGCGCCCCACCGCCGCCGCCGCACGCGCCCCAGGGTCCCGCCATGCAAGAGAGCATTGCGCGCGCGGCGCCCGTGGCCACTTACCAGGACCTGCTGCAGGACCCGCATGACGAGGCCTTGTTCACCCACTACGCCAGCGCGCAGTGGGCCTGCGTGGACGTGGCGACAGGCGATTGGACGGCGATCGGAGAGCCGGGGCTGCTGGATGCGATCGAGCCTTCACCTGACGGACGCTACCTGCTGTCGACGCGCCTGGTGCCGCCGTTTTCCTACCGCGTGGGTCACTGGGGCTTCCCGCGCGTGGTGGAAGTCCTCTCGGTTCAGGGCGAACGGGTGCGTGAAATCGCGCAGTTGCCGCTGGCCGACGACACGCCGCGATTCGGCGTGCGTACCGGCGCCCGGGCGGTGATGTGGCAGGCCGAACGGCCAGCCACGTTGTGTGGCGTGCAGGCACTGGACGGCGGCGACCCGCGCCAGTCGGCAGATTTCCGCGACAGCCTGTGGACCCTGGCCGCTCCTTTCACCGACACACCGCGTGAAGCCAGGCGCTTGCGCCATCGCCTCACCAGCCTGCTGTGGACCGCCACCCCGGGACAGGCCCTTGTGACCGAACTTAATCGCGAGCGTCGCTGGCGAACCACGTCCCTCGTCTCCCTGGACGATCCCGAGCAAGCCGCGCAGGTCCTGTTCGACCGCAGCGACCGCGACGCCTACGCCCACCCGGGCGACTTCCTGCTGCAGGCCGGCACCCGCCAGGTGCGTCAGGAGGGAACCCTCGCCTGGCTGTCTGGCGACGGCGCGACGCCGCAGGGCCTGCGTCCCTTCCTGGACCAGATCGACCTGGCCACCGGCACCACGCAGCGTCTGTTTCGCAGCGCCGACGATGCCTTGGAACGCGTGCTCGCGGTCGTCGGCCCCGGCGAAGCCGGTGCATCGCCGCAGGCGCGGACCGTGCTGGTGCAGCACGAGACGCCACAGGATCCGCCCTCGCTGTGGCTGCTGGACACCGGTTCGGGCCAGCGGCGCCGGCTCACGCAGCCCGCGCAAGGGGCGGTGCGCCTGGACGGCGTCACGCGGGAGATCGTCCGCTACACGCGCGAGGATCAGGTGCCGCTGACCGGCACGCTGTACCTTCCGCGTAACCGCCAGCCGGGCGAGCGGCTGCCGCTTCTGATCTGGGCCTATCCGGTGGACTACTCGGACGCCAGCACCGCAGGCCAGGTACGCGGATCCGACCTCGCGCATGTGCGACCCATAGGCGCCTCACCGGTCTATCTGGCGACCCAGGGCTGGGCGGTACTGATGGACGCAGCGATGCCGGTGGTGGGCGATACACGCACCATGAACGACACCTTCGTCGAGCAGGTGGTGGCCTCGGCGACCGCAGCGATCGATGCCCTGGATGCCCGCGGACTGATCGACCGCCGCCGCGTGGTCGCGGGCGGTCACAGCTACGGCGCCTTCATGGTCAGCACCTTGCTGGCACACAGCGACCTCCTGGCGGCGGGTATCGCCCGCAACGGCGCCTACAACCGCACGCTCACACCTTTTGGCTTTCAGCAGGAGCGACGCACCTACTGGGAAGCGCCGGACACCTACCACCGCGTCTCGCCGTTCTCGCATGCGCATCGCATCAAGGCGCCGCTGCTGCTGATACACGGTGCGATGGACGGCAACGCGGGCACGCACCCGATGCAGTCCGAGCGCATGTATGCGGCGGTCGCAGGCAATGGCGGGACGGCGCGCCTGGTGATGCTCCCTTGCGAGGGGCATGCCTACCGAGCCCGCGAGTCCATCCTGCACGCACTGGCCGAGATGCTGGCGTGGGCGCGTCGCTGGACGCAGCCAGCTCCCTGAGGTCCCCGAGACAGACACCGACATGCAACTCCCGAACGACGCCGACCTGGACAAAGTGAGCGACTGGCTGCAGTCGCTGGGCCTGGGCGATTACGCCAGCGCGATGCGGGCTCACCACATCGATGAATGGGTGCTGCCACGGCTGGACGAGGCCGACCTGCGGGAGATCGGCGTGCAGTCCGTGGGGCACCGCAAGCGCCTGATGGCGGCGATCGCGCAGCGCTTTCCTGCGACCCAGACCCCACCGCCCGCGCAGGTGGCCACCACAACGACCAACGCGACACCGCCTGTGTCGCCTCCCGCAACGACACCCGCCCCTGCACCCGCACCCGCAGCACCACCCGCACCGGCCGCGGCACCGGTCGTGGCCGCCGCCCCCGGCGAGCCGGCCCGCACGCTCAAACTCTTTCTGAGCTACGGCCGCGACACCTATGTCGGCGAGGTGCGCGCGCTCAAGGTGGCCCTGGAGGCGCGCGGTCACCAGGTGTGGTTCGACGAGGAACAACTGGGCATCGGCCTCGACTGGGAAGACCGCATCGAGCGCGGGCTGGACTGGTGCGACCGCGTGGTGCTGACCATGACGCCGCATTCGGTGCGCCGACCCGACGGCTACTGCCTGAACGAGCTGGCCAAGGCGCTGGAGCGGCAAAAGACCATCATCCCGGTGCTGCTCACGGACGTACCCGGCGGCGCGCCCACCTCGATCTGCCGCATCCAGTACCTGGACTGGCGCGACGCCGTGCCCGCAGCCCAAAAGCCGGACCGCTTCCAGGTGCGCATGGCGCGCCTGTGCGAGGCGATCGAGCAGGACAAGCTCGATTTCGAGGGCGGGCAGCAGCGGCTGCTTCGCATCCTGCAGCCGCTGAATTATCTGGGCGACATCGAGCGCCATGTCGCACGGTTTCATGGACGCAAGGCACTGTTCGAGCGCCTGCGGCAATGGCTGGACGATCCGCGCGGCGAGCAGGTGACGTGGCTGTGCGGCGGCTCCGGCCTGGGCAAGAGCGCGGTAGCGGCGATGCTGGCGCACCAGTGGGGTGAGACCGGTGCCGTGCACTTCTGCGTGGCCGGCCACGTGGACAAGGGCGATCCGCGGCGCGCGATCCTCTCGATCGCCTACCAGCTGTCGACCTACCTGGACACCTACCGCGCCCGTCTGATGGCGCTGGACCTGGAGCGCGAAATCGAGAAGGATGCGCGCGCCCTGTTCGACGCCCTGCTGGTCGGGCCGCTGGCCGGAGACTTCCCCGCACCCGACAAGCCCTGGCTGGTGGTGATCGACGCACTGGACGAAGCCACGCAGCCCGATGGCAGCAACGACCTGGCCGAACTGGTCGGCCAGGAATGGCGCAAGCTGCCCGCGTGGTTGCGGCTGGCGGTGACCAGCCAGCCGGATGTCGAGGTGCAGACCTGGATGTCCGATGTGCCGGTGATCCTGCTGGCGGGAGACGACGTCGAGCAACGCGCTGACGTGCGCGCCTACCTGGAGCGGGAGCTGGCCGAACAAAGCCGCAGCACCACCACCGAGGTCCTGGACCAGATGGTCGACCGCAGTGAAGGCGCTTTCCAGTACGTGGTGCTGCTCCTGGAGGAAATCCGCCAGGGCCGCTGCAATCCCGAGGACGCGATCGAGCTGCCACGTGGCATGCAGGCGGCTTATCTGCAAACCTTCAAGCGACGCTTCGTGCAGCCGGGGGTCTTCGAGGCGCAGATCCAGCCGATGCTGGCTCTGATGCTGGCCTCGCCCGACCCCACGCCGCTGGCCATCCTGGCAGGCGCGCTGAGCATCACGGTCACCGAGGTGCGGCGGCGCCTGGGGCAGTTGGGGTCCATGGTGTCCATCCAGTCGGCGCAGGGCGCGCACGACCCGGCCTGGGACACGGTGCGCTTCGCACAGGCCAGCCTGCGAAGCTGGCTCACCTCCATCAACGAGCGCACGCGCCAGCCGGTGGCTGGACCGTTCGCCACGGATGCCGACGATGGCATCGCCCAGCTCGCCGCCGAATTGCTCCGCATCTGGGATGCACGTGGCAAAACGCCCCTACCCACTTTCGTGGAACGCCATGTGTTCGGCCTGCAGGTGCAGGCGCGCGATACCGCCGCACAGGATCGCATCGCGTTGGACGTGGCTCGCCACTGGGAAAAGCGCTCGCTCTCGCTGGCCCACCCGCCTGCGGTCCACGCGGCGCAATGGGCGGCCCAGGTGGCCGAGCGCGGTGATGTCCATCCGCAGGACCTGTCCCGCGCGGCGGCGAGCCGACATCTGCTGGGGATGGTGCTGCGACAACGTGGCGACAGCGCCGCGGCGCTTTTGGAGCTGCGGGCTGCACTGGCACTGTGGGAGCGGCTGGCGGCAGGCAGCCTCAACGACCCGGCCCACACCCAAGCGCGCAGTGAAACCCATGTGCGCATCGCCGAAATCACCCGCGACCAGGGCGATGTGAAGGCAGCACTGGCCGAACAGCGCGTGGCCCTGGGCCTGCGCGAGTCCCTGATGGCGCTCGATCCCGGTAATCTCGATTACAAGAACCTGGTGGCACAGAGCCTGAACGCGCAAGGCAACATGCAGCGCGCCCTGGGAGACATCGACGAAGCCCTGGACTCCCACCGACAGGCCCTGGCCCTGCGCGAGGCGTTGATGCAGGCCGTCCCGGGCAGTTCGATGTACCAGCGCCACGTCGGCGGCAGCCACAACAACATTGGCATCATGCTCAAGGCCAAGGGCGATCTGGAAGGTGCGCTGGTGCACTACCAGAAATTCCAGGCCCTGCTTCAGCGCCTGCATGACCAGGAACCGGACGTGGCGGAGTGGATGCGTTCCTTGTCCATCAGTCACCACAACATCAGTCTCCTGATGGACAGCATGGGTCGTGTAGACGAAGCGCTCGAGAGCGCACGACAGGGTGTGATCCTGCGAGAACGTCTGGCCAAGCAGGACCCGGACAACACCGACTACCTTCGCAACCTGGGGGATGCCTACGAGCGACGTGGCTCCTTGCTTCAGTCAAGCGGCGACATGGACGCGGCGATGGCCGATTACGAGCGCGGGCTCGAAGTCAGTGAGCGCCTGGCCGCCATGGACCCGGCCCATGCGAACTGGCAGCGTGACCTGGCGGATTCCTGCGCTGCGATGGGTCGGCTGCTGCAAGTCATGGGTGACCCGGCACCCGCCGTGGCGCCGATGCGTCGCAGCGTGGAGATCCTGGAACGCCTGATCGCCAAGGACCCCGGCAACCCCGGCTGGCAACGTTCCCTGGGTCTGAAATGCCGCAGCCTGAGCTCGGTGCTGCGGGACCTGGGCCAATTGGACGAATCACTGGCGTTGGCCACGCGCAATCTGGAGATCCAGCAGCAGGCGGTGGCTCGCGCGCCCAAGAACACCGCGTGGCAGCAGGGTCTGGCCACCGCCCACAACTGGATCACCTCGCTGCTGCGCGCGAAGGGCGAGTGGAGCGAAGCGGCCCGCCACGCGCACGAAGCGATCGCAATCGCCGGGGCTCTGGTCGAACGCGACGCGGGCAACTCCAGCTGGCAAGAAACCAAGGCCACCGCCCATACGCGTTTGGCCATGGTGCGCGCCGCACAGGGGGAGCTCGATCACGCGCAGGCGGGTCTGGAGCAGGCCTATGCGATCTACATCACGCTACTGGAAAAGGATCCGCGTCACCCGGGCTGGCTGGACTCCCAGAGCGACCTGCACGCCGAACTGGGGTGGATCCGCGAGAGCCGCGGTGAACTCGCGCAGGCCCTGGCGCATTACCAGGCCGATCTGGATATCAGCCGCGACCTGGCGGCCCGCGGCGGCAAGCGCGCCGGCTGGCAGCGTGACCTCACGCTGGCCCAGATCAACGTCGGTCGCGTGCTGCTCGCGCAGGGCCAGGCAAACGACGCCAAGCCCCATCTGGAGGAAGCGCTGCACGCCTTCCGCGCACAGATGGATCCCGCGCGCCACGGCACCCTGGTCGATGCCGCTGGCGCGATGGCTCTCATGGCCCAGGTCTGCGAGGCGCTCGGCGACAAGGAGCAGGCAGAGCGTCTGGATGCCGAAATCGGTGCAAGCGGGTGGCAGGCCTCAGGGGCGTACACGCCGGCGCGTGAGCGTGCCCTCGAGGCCATCCGCGCACGCACCGGCTGAAGCCGGGACTCAGGGCCGGCGCACCGCCACCGTCTGGTCGATCGAACCGAACACGTCGCGACCCTGCGCGTCGACCGCGCGGATCGTCACCCGGTCGCCGTGACGCAGGTAGGGCTGCAACTCGGAATCGGGTCGGCCTGCCAGGATCGCGCGCACGCGCGCTTCGGTGATGCACGCATTGCCTGCCGCGTCGGCGGCATTGCTGATGGTGCCGGCACCGACGATAGTGCCCGCGCCCAGCGCGCGGGTGCGCGTGAGGTGCTCGATGATCTGCCCGAAGTGAAACACCGTCTCCTCGGCCGAGCGGGGTGACCCGAACCACTCGCCATTGAGCGTGATGTCCACCTGCAGGTCGGCCATGCCCTGCTTCCAGGCTGCACCCAGGGCGGCTGGCGTCACCGCGATCGGCGCGAAGCTGGTGGCGGGCTTGCTTTGATAGAAGCCGAAACCACGTGACAACTCCTCGGGGATGAGCCCGCGCAGCGACACGTCATTGAGCAAGACCACCAGCGCGATGTGGTCCAGCGCCTTCTCGGCGCGGGTGCCCATGGGCACATCAGTGGTGATGACCGCGATCTCGGCTTCCAGGTCGATGCCATGCGCCTCGTCCACCGCCTCGATGGGATCGGTGGGGCCCACCAGGATGTCGGAGCCGCCCTGGTACACCAGGGGCTCGGTGTCGTAGCGCGGGGGAATGGGCTCCTTGCGCCATTGGTACATGAGGCGCGCGTGGTTGCGGTAGACCGATGCGTCCACCCACTGGTAGGCACGCGGCAGCGGCGCCATGCACTGCGTGGGATCCAGGGCCTGCGCGTCGCGCCAGCCGGCAGCTTCGCACTGCGTCTGGAACTGCACCACGCGCGGCGCCAGGGCGGACCAGTCATCGAGCAGGGCCTGCAGGGTGGGCGCGACGGACGACAGCGTCACCCAGGCCGCGCCATCGGGTTTCACGAGCATCAGCTCGCCATCGCGGCGGTCGTTACGACGGGTAGCGACGCGAAGGGAAGGAGCGTTCATAGCGGATCAACCGGCATTCAGGACGCCGAGAGCGAAGGCTTGGGCAGATCGGCCAATGCCTGTTCGAGAGCCTGCAAGCAACGACCTTCGTCGCCGACCTCCTGGAACAACAGGAGGGCCAGGCGGGCGAGGAACAGGGACTCGCGCTCGGGGCCGGCCTCGGTGATGGCGTTCGCGCAGCGCTGATAGAGACGGTCCTGGGCGTAGGATTCGAGGGGCATGGGAGGACTCCAGGTCGTGTCAGCGGGCGCAGGCACTGCGCCATGCAGCCTGCACCTCGGTGTCAGAGGGAGCATGCCAGCGCGCGGCCACATGACCGTCGGGCCGCACGAGGTACACCGCGCCAGGGGCTGCGCCGTAGGCCTTCGCTGCCACGGCGTCATCGATGGCCACGGCACGAATCGGCAGGGACTTCGCGTCGCGCAGGCCAGCATCGGCCAGGGCCTGCACACGCGGGGCGGCTGCGCCGAACCCGAACAGCGTGAAGCCGGTGCAGTGCAGGTGATCGGTCAGGTGCGAGGCGTCGGTCAGGCGGATGTCGACCAAGGGCGCACCCTCGACCGGTCCCGCGCTGAACGCGTCGCCGGTCGAGGACAGGGGCGAATCCGCATAGGTCAGCGCTGAAGTCTGGCGCGGATTGAGGAGGCTGGCGATCGGCGGGTGGTCACCCGCCAACGACAGCGCCGCCTCCCGCAGCAGCTCGAAGCCGCGGCTCGGCGGCGACATGAACTCGGTGCTGCGCATGGCGCTCTCGGCGTTCAGGTGAAAGGCCTGCACCCGCTCGCGCGAGTACGAATCGAGCAGCGCGTCGCCACCATGTCCCTGCACCACGGCAGCCAACTTCCAAGCCAGGTTGTCGGCATCGTCGAAGCCGGAATTGAGCCCGCGCACGCCGAAGATCGGCATGGCATGCGCGGAGTTGCCCGCGAACAGGACGCGCCCGTGGCGGTAGGCGTCCAGCGTCATCGCGCCGGCGCGGTAGTTGGAGGCCCACACCGGCGTCCAGGGCAGGTGACCCTCACCGATCGCGTCCAGGTGCCGCTGCACGAAGCTGTGAATCTGCTCGGGCGTGAGTGACTCGTCGACGTTCTCGTGCTTGCGAAGCTGGTAGTCGATGCGCCAGAGGTTGTCCGGCTGGCGGTGCATCAGGATGGTGGTGCCGCGCGCCCATGGCGGGTCGAACCAGGCGCGCCGCTCGGTAGGCGAGGTGCTGGGCAGCTCGATGTCGACGATGGCGTAGCGACCGGTGTAGGCCGCGCCCTTGAGCTCCAGGCCCAGGGCTTGCCGGATGAAGCTCTGGCCGCCGTCGGTGGCCACCAGCCAGCCGGCGCGAGCCTGGTAGGCGCCCAGGGCGTTCTCGATCGTCAGGCGCACGCCCTGCCCGTCTTGCGCGAAAGCGGTGACCTTACTGGCCCAACGCATCTCCACCAGCGGACGTCCGTCGGGCGAGGCGGCGTTGACCCGGGCGATCTCCTCGAGCAAGAACTGCTCGATGTAGTACTGCTCCAGGTTGATCATGGGCGGGAATTTCTGCGTGGCATCGTGCGGCATCGAGAACACCAGCACTTCGCGTTCCTGGTAGTAGCTGCGTCCGGTGGTCCATGGCAGACCCTTGCCCAGGAAGGTGCGGGCCACGCCCAGACGGTCCAGGATCTCCAGGCTGCGCCTCGAGATGCAGGCGGCGCGGCTGCCTTCGCAGACGGAGTCGTCGGCCTCGATGATCACGCTGTGCACACCGCGCAGCGCCAGGCCCAGCGCCGTGGACAGGCCCACCGGCCCGCCGCCGGCGATCATGACGTCGTGCACCCGCGACTCGCGGCCGGCCTCCAAAGGCGGCAGGTGGGGCTGGTAGCGCCGGTATTTGAAGGGGCCGATACGTTCCAGGGGCATCAGGAGGTCTCCGCAGCTTTGTATTCTGATCTGAGACGGGCCGCTCAGACGACAGCGCGCAGGTTACCCGCAGTGGCCAGCAAAGGCGGCAGCAGCCGCTCCTGCACGCGGTCTGCGTCCCACACCGCACTGGGAAACGTCATCCCGATGGCGCCGCGCAAAGCGCCGCGACGATCGAACACTGCGGTGGCCAGGCCGGTGAAGCTCGCGTCCAGTTGCTGCGCGGTCATCCACCAGCCGGTGACGCGCGCCGCCTTCACCTGCGCGATGAACTGCTGTGGGTCGGCGATGGTGCGTGGCGTGAAGCTGGTGAAGGTGTGCGCCTGCACCCACTGAACGAGCTGCGCGTCATCGAGCTGCGAAAGCAGCACGGTACCAGGCGCCACCACGTGGGCTGGCGCGCGCGCCCCGCGCTCGAAACCGACCGATACGACGCGCGGACTGGTGCTGCGCCCCAGGTAAAGCACCTCATGGCCGTCCAGCACGCTGAAGTTCACCGTCTCGCCGGTGATGGCCGACAGCTGCTGGATGAACGGCTGCACCAGGCGCGGCAGGCGAGATGCTTCCAGATAGCTCTCGCCCAGTCGCATCACCCGCGGCGCGAGCCAGAACGCCTTGCCGTCGGTACCCGCATAACCCAGGTGCACCAGCGTGAGGAGGTGGCGGCGCGCCGCTGTGCGGGTGATGCCGCAGCGGCGTCCGCACTCGGTGGCTGTGAGTGTGGGATGCACGTCGTCGAAGGCCTCGATCACCCTCAGCCCTTTGGCCAGTCCCTCGACCAGGTCTCGGGGAAGGACGGCAGCAGATTCGGTGTTTTCCCTCATTTCGTTCGTTTATCGCTCAGTTTGCGCGATTATCGATCGCTTTTGCGGATTCTCGTCATGGCCGGCTCTACCATTCGATCCGCATTGCGCCGCATGCCGCGGCCATTCCTCCAGGAGACCCTCGATGAATCTGTTCCGCCGCACCCTCCTCGTCACCGCGCTGGCCGCTGCCGCGCCCCTGGCCGCCGTGGCCCAGACCGGCCCCGTGAAGATCGCGGGCCTGTTCGAACTTTCGGGAGCGGGTGCCAGCGCCGGTACCAACCTGCGCGATGGCGTGCTGCTCGCCGTCAAGGAAATCAATGCCGCCGGCGGCATCCTGGGTCGCAAGCTCGAACTGAGCGCCGCCGACACCCAGACCAACCCCGGCGTGGCCAAGGGCCTGACCGCCAAGGCGGTG
>JBEEIS010000083.1:0-2807 GCA_041169755.1 Pseudomonadota bacterium
CGCAGTGGCTTCCTGCTCGGGATCTACTACGGGGGTACGGGCCTGGGCATCGTGGTGTCGGCGTGGCTGGTGCCGGTGCTGCTGGACGCGGCGTCTCAGCGTCCGCACGGGTGGGCCTGGGCGTGGTGGGCCTTGGCCCTCGCTTGCCTTGCGGCGACTGCGGTGCTTGCGCGGGTGGGGGGTCGGCTCGCGTCACTGCAGGCGCCGGCCGCCAGCGGCGCCGAGGCGGGTGTGCGCTTTGACTGGCGTGACTTCGCGCCGGGCTTGGCCGGCTATGCCATGTTCGGCGTGGGCTACATCGGCTACATCACCTTCGTGATCGCGCTGTTGCGGGAGCAGGGCCTGCCGTCCGGACGCATCACCCTGTTCTATGCCTTGCTGGGCGTGGCGGTGATGGCGTCGTCGCGCATCTGGGCGGGTTTGCTTGATCGCTACAAGGGCGGGCAAGCGCTGGCGCTGCTCAATGGCCTGCTGGGGGTCGCCGTAGTGATGCCGGCGTTGTTCAGTGCCTGGCCCTTGGTGTTGCTCTCGGGCCTGATGTTCGGCGGTGTGTTCCTGTCGGTGGTGGCCTCGACCACTGCGCTCGTGCGGCATAACCTGCCTTCTTCCCAGTGGGCGGCGGGTATCAGCGCCTTCACCATCGTCTTCGCGGTGGGCCAGATCGTGGGGCCGACCTTGGTGGGCTGGATCGGTGACGGGCCCGGTGGCCTGGCGCGGGGCCTGGTGGTATCGGCCGGCGCGCTGTGGTTCGGATCGCTTCTGGCCTTGCGCCAGCGCCCGCTGCCCCGCGCGTGAGCCGCGCAGGCGCTGTGCGCACCGGCGCCTTGGGATTCACCCGAAGGACGCTAGGGCCAGAGAAAGCCGCTAAAATGTACAGAAAATGGGGGTCTGTACAAATGCACACTTTGCCGCTGAGTGAGTTTCGCGCCAACGCCTCGGCCATGCTGGACTTGGTCGAAAAGGGCGAGACCGTACGCATCATGCGGCATGGCAAACCGGTGGCAGATCTGGTTCCGGTCCCGCCGGAGGCTGTCGATGCGCCGAGTTATCTGCAGCCCTTCGAGCCCCTGCGGTATGAGCGCCCGCCGTCCAAGACCGGCGCCCAGATGATCATCGAAGCGCGTGAAAGCGGCTGGTGATGAAAGTCCTTTTTGACAGCTCTGCCCTCTTCAAGCGATACACTGGAGAAGTGGGCGCTCACAAGGTGCTTGATCTGCACGGCAAAGCCACCAGCATTGTCCTCGCCGCTCATTGTCCGACGGAGTTGATGTCGGCGCTGACCCGCCAGTGGCGTGAGGGGGCGTTTGGGGATGCCGAGTTTGCGCGGGTGCGTGCTCGCATGCGTGAGGATTTCGACGCGTACCGAATCGAGCCCCTGAGTAGGACGGTGGAAGACCTGGCGATCGCAGCGATGGCGCTGTCTCCTCTGCGTGCGGTGGACGCCCTGCATATCGGCTCGGCCCAGGCGGCCCGTGCCCACTTGTTCGTGACCGCCGATCGCCGTCAAGCCGCCGCCGCTCAGGCGGCCGGCTTGCGAACTGAATGTATTGAGGCCTGAAGTCATGCTGTACCCCCAGGAATTCGACGTCATCGTCGTCGGCGGCGGCCACGCCGGCACCGAAGCGGCCCTGGCCGCCGCCCGCATTGGTTGCCAGACCCTGCTGCTCACCCACAACATCGAGACCCTGGGCCAGATGTCCTGCAACCCGTCCATTGGCGGGATCGGCAAGGGCCACCTGGTCAAGGAGGTCGACGCCCTGGGCGGCGCCATGGCCATTGCCACGGATGAGGGCGGCATCCAGTTCCGCATCCTCAACAGCTCCAAGGGCCCGGCCGTGCGCGCCACCCGGGCCCAGGCCGACCGCATCCTCTACAAGGCGGCCATCCGCCGGCGCCTGGAGAACCAGCCCCGCCTCACGCTCTTTCAGCAGGCGGTTGATGACCTGATGGTGGAGGGTGATCGCGTGGTGGGTGCCGTGACGCAAGTGGGCATTCGCTTTCGCTCTCGCGCCGTGGTTCTGACGGCGGGCACCTTCCTGGACGGCAAGATCCACGTCGGCCTGGAAAACTACTCGGCCGGCCGGGCCGGGGACCCGCCGGCGGTCTCGCTCTCCGCGCGGCTCAAGGAGCTCAAGCTGCCCCAGGGGCGCTTGAAGACGGGCACGCCGCCGCGCCTGGACGGTCGCACCATCGACTTTTCCCTGTGCGAGGAACAACCCGGTGACCTGGATCCGGTGCCGGTGTTCAGCTTCATGGGCCGCGCCGACATGCACCCCCAGCAGGTGCCTTGCTGGATCACCCATACCAATGAGCGCACCCACGAGATCATCCGCTCGGGCTTTGACCGCAGTCCGATGTTCACCGGAAAGATCGAGGGGGTGGGGCCGCGCTACTGCCCGAGCGTGGAAGACAAGATCAACCGCCTCGCCGGCAAAGACAGCCACCAGATCTTTCTGGAGCCCGAGGGGCTGACCACCCACGAGGTCTATCCGAACGGCATCTCGACCAGCCTGCCTTTTGACATTCAGTACGCCCTGGTGCGTTCGATGCGGGGGCTGGAAAACGCCCACATCCTTCGCCCGGGCTACGCCATCGAGTACGACTACTTCGACCCGCGCGAACTCAAGAGCACCTTCGAGACCAAGGCCATCGGCGGCCTGTTCTTCGCCGGCCAGATCAACGGCACCACTGGCTACGAAGAAGCAGCCGCCCAGGGCCTGTACGCGGGCGTGAACGCCGCCCTGCAAGCCCAGGGCAAAGAGGCCTTCACCCTGCGCCGTGACCAGGCCTACCTGGGCGTGCTGGTC
>JBEEIS010000084.1:0-43202 GCA_041169755.1 Pseudomonadota bacterium
GCCGCCGGCCACGACCCGCACCACGCCTACATGCGCGTCGTGCCCACCGCCGACCTGTCCGTCACCATGGGCCTGTCGCTGTCGGTGCTGCTGGTCTGCCTGTTCTACAACGTGAAGATCAAGGGCCTGGGCGGCTGGGTGCATGAGCTGTTCACCGCCCCCTTCGGCAGCCACCCCCTGCTGTGGCCATTCAACTTCCTGATGCAGATCATCGAGTTTGTCGCCAAGACCGTCTCCCACGGCATGCGACTGTTCGGCAACATGTATGCCGGCGAACTGATCTTCATGCTGATCGCCCTCATGGGGGGGGCCTGGTCGCTGTCGGCCACCGGCATCGGCCTGGCCATCGGCCACATCATCGCGGGCTCGGCCTGGGCGATCTTCCACATCCTGATCATCACGCTGCAGGCGTTCGTGTTCATGATGCTGACGCTCGTCTACGTCGGCCAGGCCCACGACGCGCACTGACCCGCGCACCCTCCCAGTTTTCCTCTCGTTTTTTTCTCTAACCAAGTCCCTTAGGAGCAATCATGGAAGTTATCAGCTTTGTCGCACTGGCCGCCGGCCTGATCATCGGTCTGGGTGCCATCGGTGCCTGTATCGGTATCGGCATCATGGGCAGCAAGTACCTGGAAGCTGCTGCTCGCCAGCCCGAACTGATGAACGAACTGCAGACCAAGATGTTCCTGCTGGCCGGCCTGATCGACGCCGCGTTCATTATCGGTACCGGTATCGCCCTGTGGTTCGCGACCGCCAACCCCTTCCTGGCCCAGATCGCCAACCTGCCGAAGTAAGCCTCTCCATGAACCGTTTAAGCCTTCGTTTGGCGCCACGGAACCGGCTGGGCCGGACCGCTGGGGCCGCTCCCTTGAGGGGGTGGCGGCACAGCCGCAGCGGGGGCGGGGAAATCACATGAGTATTACCGGTACCCTCATCGTTCAGATGATCGTGTTCCTGATCCTGGTCGGGTTCACGATGAAATTCGTGTGGCCTCCGATCACCGCCGCGCTCGACGAGCGCGCCAAGAAGATCGCCGAGGGTCTGGCTGCCGCTGACAAGGCCAAGTCCGAGCTGAGCGCTGCCAACCAGCGCGTCGAGGCCGAACTCGCCAAGTCGCGCACCGAGACCGCCGCGCGCCTGGCGGACGCCGAGCGCCGCGCCCAGGCCATCATCGAAGAGGCCAAGGGTCGTGCCACCGAGGAAGCCGCCAAGATCGTCGCCGCCGCCCGTGCAGAAGCCGAGCAGCAGATCGTCAAGGCCCGTGAAAGCCTGCGCGAGCAGGTCGGGGTGTTGGCTGTCAAGGGCGCCGAGCAGATCCTGCGCAAGGAAGTGAACGCCAGCGTTCACGCCGACCTCCTGCGCCGCCTGCAGGCCGAGCTGTAAGAGGTCGCGACACATGGCCGAACTCGCCACCATCGCCCGCCCTTACGCCGAGGCCCTGTTCCAGGCCAGCCGGGCAGACCTGAACGGCACGTCTCAGTGGCTCGACGCCCTGGGTGCTGTCGGGGCTGACGCGCAGCTGCTGCAGTTCGCCGCCAATCCCAAGGTGTCCGACGCGCAGGTCTATGAGCTGGTTGCCCAGGTCGCCGGCGTGAAGCTGTCGGCCGCCGGCCAGAACTTCCTGCGTACCGTGGTCGAGAACAGCCGACTGGCCGCCCTCCCCGAAATCGCCTCGCAGTTCCGCGCGCTGAAGAACGCGCAGTCCGGCACCAGCGACGCCGTGGTCTACAGCGCCTTCCCGATTTCCGCCGACGACCTGAGCAAGGTGTCCGCTGCGCTTGAAAAGCGCTTCGGCCGCAAGCTCTCCGTCTCCGTGCAGGAAGACACCTCTCTCATTGGCGGCATTCGCGTGGTGGTCGGCGACGAGGTGCTCGACACCTCTGTCAAGTCCCGCCTCGAGCAGATGAAGGTCGCGCTCACAGCCTAATCCCGGCCCAGCGCCAAGCACCCAACACAAGGAAAAGGAAAGAGTCATGCAACTCAATCCCGCAGAGATTTCTGAACTGATCAAGAGCCGTATCGAAGGCGTGGCCGGCACTGCCGACATCCGTAACCAGGGCACCGTGGTGTCCGTGGCCGACGGCATCACCCGTATCCATGGCCTGTCCGACGTGATGGCCGGCGAAATGCTGGAGTTCCCCGCCAACGCCAAGGGCGAGCCCACCTTCGGTCTGGCCCTGAACCTCGAGCGCGACTCCGTCGGCGCCGTGATTTTGGGCGAGTACGAGCACATCTCCGAAGGCGACACCGTCAAGTGCACGGGCCGCATTCTGGAAGTGCCCGTCGGCCCCGAACTGATTGGCCGCGTGGTGAACGCCCTGGGCCAGCCGATCGATGGCAAGGGTCCGATCAACGCCAAGATGACCGACGTGATCGAGAAGGTCGCTCCCGGCGTGATCGCGCGTAAATCGGTGGACCAGCCGGTGCAGACCGGCCTGAAGTCGATCGACTCGATGGTGCCGATCGGCCGTGGCCAGCGCGAGCTGATCATCGGCGACCGCCAGACCGGCAAGACCGCCGTGGCGATCGACGCGATCATCAACCAGAAGGGTCAGAACATGACCTGTATCTACGTCGCCATCGGCCAGAAGGCGTCGTCGATCAAGAACGTGGTGCGCTCCCTGGAGCAGGCCGGCGCGATGGACTACACCATCGTCGTGGCCGCCTCGTCCTCCGAGTCCGCCGCCATGCAGTACGTGTCGGCTTACTCCGGCTGCACGATGGGCGAGTACTTCCGCGACCGCGGTCAAGACGCGCTGATCATTTATGACGACCTGTCCAAGCAGGCAGTGGCCTACCGCCAGGTCTCGCTGCTGCTGCGCCGTCCCCCGGGCCGCGAAGCCTACCCCGGCGACGTGTTCTATCTCCACTCCCGTCTGCTCGAGCGCGCCGCTCGCGTGAACGCCGACTACGTCGAAGCCTTCACCAAGGGTGAAGTCAAAGGCAAGACCGGTTCGCTGACCGCACTGCCCATCATCGAGACGCAAGCCGGCGACGTGTCCGCCTTCGTGCCGACCAACGTGATCTCGATCACCGACGGCCAGATCTTCCTGGAGACCAGTCTGTTCAACGCCGGCATCCGCCCTGCGATCAACGCCGGTATCTCGGTGTCGCGCGTCGGTGGCGCCGCCCAGACCAAGCTGATCAAGTCGCTGTCCGGTGGTATCCGTACCGACCTGGCCCAGTACCGTGAACTGGCCGCCTTCGCGCAGTTCGCCTCCGACCTGGACGAAGCCACCCGCAAGCAGCTGGACCGCGGTGCCCGCGTGACCGAACTGCTCAAGCAGGCGCAGTACCAGCCGCTGTCCATCTCGCTGATGGCCGCTTCGTTGTTCGCGGTGAACAAGGGCTACTTCGACGACCTGGATGTCAAGCGCGTCCTGGCCTTCGAGTCCGGCCTGCACGGCTACCTCAAGGACAAGCATGCGGCCCTCCTGGCCAAGCTCGAGAACGACAAGGCCATGGACAAGGATGCCGAAGCCGAGCTGACCTCCGCCATCCAGGCCTTCAAGAAGACCTTCGCCTAAACCCGAGGGGAACCAGCATGGCTGCAGGAAAAGAGATACGCGGCAAGATCAAGTCGGTGGAGAACACCAAGAAGATCACCAAGGCCATGGAAATGGTCGCCGCCTCCAAGATGCGCAAGGCGCAGGACCGCATGCGTGCGGCCCGGCCTTACGCCGACAAGGTGCGCAACATCGCGGCCAACCTGGGCAAGGCCAATCCGGAGTACACGCACCCGTTCATGCAGGTGCACGAGGCCAACTCGGTCGGCTTCATCGTCGTCAGTACGGACAAGGGTCTGTGCGGCGGCATGAACACCAACGTGCTGCGCGCCGTGACCAACAAGCTGCGTGATCTCCAGAACGCGGGCGTCGAGGCGCAGGCCGTGGCCATTGGCAACAAGGGCCTGGGTTTCCTCAACCGCGTGGGCGCCAAGGTGGTGTCGCATGTCACCCAGCTGGGCGATACGCCTCACCTGGAAAAGCTGATCGGCCCGGTCAAGGTGCTGCTGGACCAGTACGCCGAGGGCAAGCTCAAGGCCGTCTACCTGTGCTACACGAAGTTCATCAACACGATGAAGCAGGAGCCGGTGGTCGAGCAGCTGCTGCCCCTGTCTGCCGACGACATGCAAGCGCAGTCCAGTGGTCCCGCCTGGGACTACCTGTACGAGCCGGATGCCCAGACCGTCATCGACGACCTGCTGGTGCGTTACGTCGAGGCGCTGGTTTACCAGGCCGTCGCCGAGAACATGGCGTCCGAGCAGTCGGCGCGCATGGTGGCGATGAAGGCTGCGACCGATAACGCTGGCAATGTGATTGCCGAACTCAAGCTGGTCTACAACAAGACGCGCCAAGCCGCGATCACGAAAGAGCTTTCGGAGATCGTGGCGGGCGCCGCTGCTGTTTAAAAATTAATTGGAGCAAAAGATGGCTCAAGCCCAAGTGCAAGGAAAGATCGTTCAATGTATCGGCGCCGTGGTCGACGTGGAGTTCCCACGCGACAAGATGCCCAAGGTGTACGACGCCCTCAAGATGGACGGCTCGGCCCTGACCCTGGAAGTGCAGCAGCAGCTGGGTGACGGCATCGTGCGCACCATTGCGCTGGGTTCGTCGGACGGCCTGCGCCGCGGCAACATGGTCTACAACACCCAGAAGCCGATCACGGTGCCGGTGGGCAAGGCCACCCTGGGCCGCATCATGGACGTGCTGGGCACCCCCATCGATGAGCGTGGCCCGGTGGACCAGACCCTGACCGCCTCCATCCACCGCAAGGCGCCTGCCTATGACGAGCTGTCGCCCTCGCAGGAACTGCTCGAGACCGGCATCAAGGTGATCGACCTGGTCTGCCCCTTCGCCAAGGGCGGCAAGGTGGGCCTGTTCGGTGGTGCCGGCGTGGGCAAGACCGTGAACATGATGGAGCTGATCAACAACATCGCCAAGGCCCACTCCGGTCTGTCGGTGTTCGCTGGCGTGGGTGAGCGCACCCGCGAAGGCAACGACTTCTATCACGAGATGGCCGACTCCGGCGTCGTGAAGCTGGACAACCTGGCCGAATCCAAAGTGGCCATGGTCTATGGCCAGATGAACGAGCCCCCGGGCAACCGCCTGCGCGTGGCGCTGACGGGTCTGACCATCGCCGAGTCCTTCCGTGACGAAGGCCGTGACGTGCTGTTCTTCGTGGACAATATCTACCGCTACACCCTGGCCGGTACCGAAGTGTCCGCGCTGCTGGGTCGTATGCCTTCCGCCGTGGGTTACCAGCCGACGCTGGCCGAAGAGATGGGCCGCCTGCAAGAGCGCATCACCTCCACCAAGGTCGGTTCGATCACCTCGATCCAGGCCGTGTACGTGCCGGCGGACGACCTGACCGACCCGTCGCCCGCTACCACCTTCGCCCACCTGGACTCCACTGTGGTGCTGTCGCGTGACATCGCCGCCCTGGGCATCTACCCCGCAGTGGACCCGCTGGACTCCACCAGCCGCCAGCTGGACCCGCTGGTCGTCGGTGAAGAGCACTACTCCGTCGCCCGCTCGGTGCAGGGCACGCTGCAGCGCTACAAGGAACTGCGCGACATCATCGCGATTCTGGGCATGGACGAACTGGCGCCTGAGGACAAGCTGGCCGTGGCCCGCGCTCGCAAGATCCAGCGTTTCCTGTCGCAGCCTTTCCACGTGGCCGAGGTGTTCACTGGTTCGCCCGGCAAGTACGTCCCGCTGAAGGAGACCATCCGCGGCTTCAAGATGATCACTGCAGGCGAGTGCGATCACCTGCCCGAGCAGGCCTTCTACATGGTCGGCACGATCGACGAGGCCTTCGAGAAGGCCAAGAAACTCGCTGCGGGCTAAGCCAAGATGGTCGACGCCACCCACACCCTTCGCGTCGAAGTGGTCAGCGCTGAGGAGAGCATCTTCTCCGGCGAGGCCCGCTTCGTGGCGCTGCCCGGCGAGTCCGGCGAGCTGGGGATCTATCCCCGCCACACGCCGCTGATCACGCGCATCCGGCCCGGCTCGGTGCGCATCGAGAAGGCCGACGGCTCCGAGGAATTCGTCTTCGTGGCCGGTGGCGTGCTTGAGGTGCAGCCCCATGTCGTCACCGTGCTGTCCGACACCGCCATCCGCGGCAAGGACCTCGATGAAGAGAAGGCCAACGAGGCGCGCCGCGCTGCCGAAGAGGCAGTGAAGAATGCCAAGAGCGAGATCGACCTGGCCAAGGCCCAGTCCGAGCTCGCCGTGATGGCGGCTCAGCTGGCCGCTCTGCGCAAGTACCGGCAGAAGCGTTGATCGCTACGCCCTGAACAAGAAGCGCTAAAAACCGCGCACTCGGCCCCGCCAATTCAATGGCGGGGCTTTTTTATGGGCGTCACGCAGACCCACGCGCCCCCAAGGCAGGCGCATCCGGCAGCTCATTCGGATTGCGCGCTCCCGGCGCCAGCGCAAAGTGCTGCACCAGCAGCGCCGAGACCTCGTCCACGGCCTGCTGCAGGCCCTCTTCGAACCGGCCGGCCCCCAACGCCGCGACCATGCGGACCACGATGTCCTCCCACAGGGCGGCCGGAACCCGCTGCGTCAGACCCCGGTCGGCCACGATTTCGATCGCATGGTCCGCCAGCAAGAGGTAGATCAGGACGCCGTTGTTTTGCTCGGTATCCCAGACGCGCAGCTTGCCGAACATCGATATCGCACGCTCGCGTGCAGGGGCCCCACGCCACAGGTAACCCCAGGGCAAGCCAGCCTCCACATGGATGCGAATCTCTCCGCTGTGTGTCTGCTCACTTGCGGCGATGCGTTGTTCCAGTGCGGTCAGGACCGTCGGGGGCAGGGCGCTGCGCAGTTCGCCGTCGTCCACCCAGCGGTGCTTGATCAACCGTTTAAGACGCGTCCACATCACCACCGCCCCGAGGCGCCGCCGCCTCCGAAATCGCCGCCACCGCCTGAACGGAATCCGCCGCCGCCCCACCCGCTTCCCCCGCCGCCCCAGCCGCCGGAGGTCGAACCCCAGCCCCGGTGCCGGCCCATGTGGCGGCCCAGGGGGGCCAGACCCAGCAGGGAAAGCACACCCCCCAGCACCGCAGCAGCGAGGGCGATCAGCACGCTGCCGGTCACCAGCAGCGCAATGCCGCCGGCACCGAACCCGGTGAAGAGCGACCCCAGGCGCCTGCCGAACAAGGTGCGCAGCAGACCGGCGACGACCGGCACGGCCACGAACAGGAACACCGACAGGTCGGACAGGTCCATCCCCGGAATAGGGGCTGGGCGCCGAGCAGGCGCCGGCAGCGGTTCGCCGCGGACCAAGGCCGCGATGCGTGCCGCAGCGGCTTCGAGCCCGCCCGCGTAATCACCGCGCCGGAAGGCGGGTGTGAGGGCCTCGTCAATGATCATCTTGGCCGCCAGGTCCGGGATGGCGCCCTCCAGCGTCTTGGCCACCTCGATGCGCACCGCGCGGTCGTCACGGGCCACAACCAGCAGCACGCCGTCGCCCACGCCGCGGCGCCCGATCTTCCAGGTGTTGCCCACGCGGTTGGCATAGCTGGCGATGTCCTCGGGCGCGGTGGTGGCCACTGTGAGGAAGGCCACTTGCGCGCCCTTGTCCTGCTCGAGGGTGGCCAGGACCGCCTCGATCCGCTGGCGCGCGCCGGTGTCCAGCAGGCCCGCCGTGTCTACGACGCGCGAGGACAGCGGTGGGACGGGCTGCAGGCCCTGCTGCGCGTGCGCGCTGCCCAGGCCCGCGGCCAGCACGAGCGCCAGGAAGGCCTGCAGGATGCGGTTCATTGGCGAGGGCCGGGTGGGGGATTTACTTTTTCGGGGTACCGAAATCCACCTGCGGTGGCGTGGCGATCTGGGCCTCGTTCTGCACCGCGAAATTCGGCTTGGGCGTGTAGCTGAAGACCATGGCCGTGAGGTTGGTCGGGAAGCTACGCGCAAGCACGTTGTACTCCTGTACCGCCTGGATGTAGCGGTTACGGGCCACGGTGATGCGGTTCTCGGTGCCCTCAAGCTGTACCCTCAGGTCGCGAAAGCCCTGGTTGCTCTTCAAGTCGGGGTAGCGTTCGCTGACCACCAGCAGGCGGCTCAGGGCTGAGGACAGCTCGCCCTGGGCCTGCTGAAAACGCTGGAAGGCCTGGGGGTCGTTCAGCGTCGCGGGCGTGACCTGCATGGAGGTGGCCTTGGCCCGTGCTTCGACCACCCGGGTCAAGGTCTCCTGTTCGAAGGCGGCCTCGCCCTTGACGGTGGCGACCAGGTTGGGCACCAGGTCGGCACGGCGCTGGTACTGGTTCAGGACCTCGCTCCAGGCGGAACGGGTCTGTTCGTCCAGGCGCTGGAAGTCGTTGTAGCCGCAGCCGGTGAGGCCCAGCGTGAGGGCGGCAAGGGCCATGCGGGCAAGCCAGCGTTTCATCGGGCGGATCTCCTGAAGGACGGGACGAGGAAATTAGCACACCCGGCACCGGGGCCGGGGCCGGGGCTGCACGCGTGGCAGGACCCGAGCCGGGTCCTACATGGCGTTTCCCGGCAAAATCGCAAGTCTCATGCGCAAGAACAAGCTCCAGGCCGCCAGCCTCGAAGGCCATGCCGACGAGATTGAAGCCGCGTTCTACGACGCGCTCCAGAACGCCGACATCGACAAGCTCATGGCCTGCTGGGCCGATGAGGACGACATCGTCTGCGTCCACCCGGGCGGCCCGCGCATCGTGGGGCCGGCAGCGATCCGCGCCACCTTCGAGGCCATGTTCGCCAACGGCGCGGTGCGTGCCTGGCCGCAGCACGTGCGCAAGGTCGAGGCGGTGGGCTGCTCGGTGCATCACCTGGTCGAACGCGTGGAGGTGCTCACACCGGCCGGGCCCCGCCAGGCCTGGGTGGTGGCCACCAATGTCTACCTGCGCACCGCCCAGGGATGGCGCCTGGTGGCCCACCATGCCAGCCCCGGTAGCGCCACCGAGGTGCCCGAGATCGTTGACGCGCCCCAGGTGCTGCATTGACGCTGGCCTACCGCGCCCCCTGGTGGCTGCCCGGGGGTAATCTGCAGACCCTCTGGCCGGCGCTGTATGCCCGCACCGGCGTGGGCCCGCCCATTACCTATAGGCGCGAGCGCTGGACCACCCCTGACGGAGACTTCGTGGACGCCGACTGGGGCGTGGCCGCCGGCATACCCGCACCGACACCACAGGCGCCCCTGCTGGTGCTGTTTCACGGCCTGGAGGGATCGTCACGCAGCCACTACGCCCTGGCCTTCGCCGATATCGCGCGCGAGCGCGGGCTGCACTTCGTGGTGCCGCACTTTCGCGGCTGCAGCGGCGAGATCAATCTGGCGCCGCGCGCCTACCACTCGGGCGACTACGAAGAAATCGGCTGGATCCTGGCGCGCCTGCGGGCGCAGCATGCCGGACCCCTGTTGGCCGTGGGCGTGTCCCTGGGAGGCAATGCCTTGATGCGATGGGCCGCCGAGGCGGGCGAGTCCGCCGCACGATCCGCCGACGCGGTGGCCTGCGTGTGCTCGCCGCTGGATCTCGCGGCGGGGGGCGCCGCCATCGGGCGCGGCTTCAATCGGCTGGTCTACACGACGACGTTCCTGCGCACCATGAAGCCCAAGGCCCTGAGCAAGCTGGCCCAGCACCCCGGACTGTTCGACGCTCAAGCGCTGCTGGCTGCGCGTGACCTTTACGCCTTCGACAACCTGTTCACCGCGCCCTTGCACGGCTTTCGCAACACCGACGATTACTACGCCCGTGCTTCGGCCGGACCGCACTTGCATCGCATCCGGATCCCGGCCCTGGCGATGAACGCGATCAACGACCCCTTCGTCCCGGCGTACAGCCTGCCGCGCGCTGGGGAGGTGGGGCCCTGCGTGACGCTGTGGCAGCCGGCCCAGGGCGGGCATGTGGGGTTTCCGCGCGGCAGGCCGCCCGCGGATGTGCGCTGCATGCCCGAGGCGGTGACGGACTGGCTGTTGGCGCAGGATTCAGCGCGTGCGTGAGGCGGCGGGCGTGGCCCGCGTCGCCACGACAGCCGCTGAAGCCGCCGCTGCACTCTCGGCGGCCGATGAAAGTGCCGCGCCGGGCGGCCAGGCGACATCGGCCGCATTGCGCGGTTTGCCGACGGGGTTGGCGGCTTGGCCCCTGCGCACGGCGATCAGGTCTTCCTCGCTGGGGTACTGCCCGAGCAGCCAGTAATCAAAGATGCGCCGCGTGATAGGTGCGGCGGACGCGGCGCCGAAGCCCGCGTTCTCGACGATGGCGGCCAGCGCGATCTTGGGGTCGTCGGCCGGCGCGAAGGCGATGTACAGCGCGTGATCGCGCTGGTGTTCCTCCAGCTTGCCGGCGTTGTACTTTTCCTTCTGGCCGATGCTCACCGCCTGCGCGGTGCCGGTCTTGCCGCCGGAGAGATAGGGCGCGCCGGCAAATACCCGCGTCGAAGTGCCGCCCTGGGTCACGCCCACCATGGCGCGGCGGATCACGTCCACGTGGTCGACCTTGTAGCCCAGGGTCACAGGCGCTTCGGGCGGCACCGGGCTGACGGCACGGGTGACCGGGTCCTGCGTGCCGATGATGAGGCGGGGCTTGTGCTTGACGCCGTTGTTCGCGAGTGTGGCCGTGGCCTGCGCCAGTTGCAGCATGGTGAAGCTGTTGTAGCCCTGGCCAATCCCCAGCGAGATCGTCTCGCCCGCGAACCACTTCTTCTGCTCGGGGCGTTTGTAGTAATTGCGCTTCCAGGCCTGGCTCGGGAGCACGCCGCGCACCTCGCCATTGATGTCGATGCCCGTGACATCGCCGAATCCCAGGGGGCGCATGAAGTCGTGGATGGTGTCCACGCCCATCTCGTTGGCTAGCGAGTAGTAGTAGACGTTGCTGGACTTGACGATGCTGGCAGCCATATCCACCGGGCCCAGGCCGTGGTCGCCGTGGCTGCGGAACACGTGGCCGCCGAAGGACCAGCTGCCGTTGTCCTGGATCACCTGGCCCGCCGTGCGCTTGCCGGTCTCGAGGGCGGCCAACGCCATGAAGGGCTTGTAGGTGGAGCCAGGGGGGTAGGTGCCACGCAGTGCGCGGTTCAGGAGCGGCTTGTCGATGGACTCGTTCAGGGACTGCCAGCTCTCGGTGTCGATGCCATCGACGAAGAGGTTGGGGTCGAAGGTGGGCTTGGAGACGAAGGCCAGCACTTCGCCGGTCTTGGGATCGAGAGCGACCAGCGCGCCGCGGCGGTCGCCATACATCTGCTCGATCAGGTTCTGCAGCTTGATGTCGATGGACAGCATCACCGTGTTACCCGGCGTAGCGGGCTTGCTGGCGAGCTTGCGCACCGCGCGGCCAGCGGCCGAAGTCTCGACCTCCTCCACGCCGGTCAGGCCATGCAGCTGCCGCTCCAGGCTCTGCTCCACGCCGAGCTTGCCGATGTACTCGGTGCCGCGGTAGTTGGCCTGATCTTCTTCGGGCCAGTCCTCCATCTGCGCCTTCTCGGCTTGGTTGATGCGGCCGATGTAGCCGATCACGTGGCTGGCCAATTCGCCCCAGGGGTAGCTGCGAAACAGGCGGGCCTTGATCTCCACGCCCGGAAAGCGAAAGCGCTGCGCGGTGAAGCGGGCAACTTCCCGGTCGGTGAGCTTGGTGCGTATCGGCAGCGAGCCGACGTTCTTGGACTCTTCGCGCAGCTTCTTGAAGCGACGGCGGTCGCGGGCGTGGATCTCAACGACCTGAGACAACTCGTCGATCACCTGGTCCACCGGGGCGTTCAGCCGCGAAACGGTGATCTCCAGCGTGTAGGCCGAGTAGTTGGTCGCCAGCACGATGCCGTTGCGATCGAGGATGAGTCCGCGATTGGGCACGATGGGGACGATGGCCGTGCGATTGGCCTCGGCCTGCTCGTTCAGGTCGTCATGGCGCACCACCTGCAGCCACACCAGGCGCAGTGCCAGCAGGAAAAAGCACAACAGGATGATGACGCTGGCGGCCACGGCGCGCGAGCGAAAGCGCGCGATGTCTGCTTCGACGTTGCGCAGTTCTGTCATGGGTTCAGAGCGGACGGTTCTTGTCCGGATCGACTGCGCGGCGCTGCGGCGCCAGCAGGATGACGGTGGCCAGTGGCCACAGTGCGGACTCGATCATGGGGGCCAGCACCATGCTCCAGCCCGGGAAGGACCCGCCGGCGATCAGGCGGGTCACGAGTTCGATCGCATGCGCCGATCCGAACAGGGGCAGCACTTGCACGGCCTGTGAGGGCACGGTGAACCACAGCAGGCGCCGGTGCACCATGATCGCGAAGTAGGACAACGCGGTGTAGGCCAGCGCATGCTGCCCCAGCAGCGCGGTCTGGTGCACGTCCATCACCAGCCCGAACAGGAAGGCGGTGGCGATGCCTATACGCAGCGGCTGGTGCACGCTCCAGAACACCAGCACCAGGGCCAGCAGGTCAGGCATCCAGGGCTGGCGCCCCAGCGGCAGCATGTTCACCATCAGCGCCACGATCAGGGTGCCCCAGATGAACCCGGGTCGCGCGGGCAGCAGCAGCAGCTTGCCAGGACGCATGATCATTTGCGACCTCCGGTGCGACCCTGGGCTGGGGCGGGTGCCGACGCCTCGGCCGCGGGGCGTGGCGGCAATTGCTCGCCCACAGGCTTGAGGACCAGCACGTGCAGCGCGCCGTGCACCGACGCCTTGGGCGTGGTGTGGATACGCGCGAACGCGGAGTCGGCGCGGCGCTCGATCTTCTCGACCTGGGCCACGGGCAGGCCGGGCGGGTACACCCCGTCGACGCCGCTGGTGGTGAGCAGGTCGCCGGCTTGTACGTCGGCGTTGGCTGCCATGAAGCGCAGTTCCAAGGCGCCTGGATGCAGGCCGGTGGTGTCGCCATGGGCCACGCTGCGCGCACCGGTGCGTGCATTGAGCACTGGCGTGGCCTGGTCGCGGTCGGTGACCAGGGTCACTTCGCTCACGGCGGGATAGACCCGCGTGACCTGACCTAGCACGCCGAATTCGTCGATCACGGGTGAGCCCGATTCGATACCGTGCAACAGGCCCTTGTCGATGATCACCTTGCGCGAGTAGATGTCGGCCGCCTCATAGAGCACTTGGGCGGCCTGTGCCGGGGTGGTGACGCGCTCGCGCAGCTCCAGCAGGTTGCGCAGGCGCTCGTTTTCGAGGGCGAGTTGTTCGACCTGGTGCACGCGTACGGATTGCTGCGCCAGGCGGGCGCGGGTCTGGGCCTCGGCGACCTGGGCAGCCTGTGCGCCGCGCAGGGACTCGAGGTACTCGCCCATGCCTTCGGCCAGGTGGACTGGCTGCATCGCCAGCCACTGCACGGGGAACAGCAGGGTGCCCAGGACAGCGCGCACCGGCTGCACGATACGAAAGCGGGTGTCGGCGACCATCAGGAAGATGGCCAGCGCGCTGAACACCATCAGCTTGGACAGGGCCGAAGGGCCCTGCTTGAAGAACGGCGGTGGTGTCCTGTCCAGCGTACCGAGCGGCATCGCTGTCCTTCCGGGGGCTTACTCGTTGGTGAAGATCGAGCCCAGGCGCTCCATGCGCTCCAGAGCGATACCGCAACCCCGTACCACGCAGGTCAGGGGGTCTTCGGCGACCAGTACCGGCAGACCGGTTTCTTCGGCCAGCAGTCGATCGAGGTCACGCAGCAGCGCGCCGCCGCCGGTGAGCATCATGCCGCGCTCGGCGATGTCGGCGCCGAGTTCGGGGGGCGTGCTTTCCAGCGCGTTCTTGACCGCCGAGACAATGTTGTTCAGGGGATCGGTGAGGGCTTCGAGGATCTCGTTGGAGGAGATGGTGAAGGAACGCGGCACGCCCTCGGACAGGTTGCGGCCCTTGACCTCGATCTCTTTCACTTCGGAGCCAGGGAAGGCCGAGCCGATGTTCTTCTTGATCATTTCAGCGGTGGGCTCGCCAATCAGCATGCCGTAGTTGCGGCGGATGTAGCTGATGATGGCTTCGTCGAACTTGTCGCCGCCCACACGCACGCTGCCCTTGTAGACCATGCCGCCGAGGGAGATGACGCCCACCTCGGTGGTGCCGCCGCCGATGTCGACGACCATGGAGCCGGAGGCTTCAGAGACCGGCAGGCCCGCCCCGATGGCGGCGGCCATGGGTTCTTCGATCAGGTAGACCTCGGAGGCGCCAGCGCCCAGGGCCGACTCGCGAATGGCGCGACGCTCGACCTGGGTGGAGCCGCAGGGCACGCAGATGATGATCCGCGGGCTGGGGCGCAGCACCGAGCGCGGATGAACCATCTTGATGAACTGCTTGAGCATTTGCTCGGTGACGGTGAAGTCGGCGATCACGCCGTCCTTCATCGGGCGGATCGCCTCGATGTTGCCCGGCACTTTGCCCAGCATGGCCTTGGCTTCGTGGCCGACGGCCTGGATGGTCTTCTTGCCCTGAGGGCCGCCTTCGTGGCGGATCGCGACGACGGAGGGTTCGTCCAGGACGATGCCTTTTTCGCGAACGAAGATCAGGGTGTTGGCCGTGCCCAGGTCGATGGCCAGGTCGGTGGAAAAATAGCGTCGGAAGGCTCCGAACATCTGGATGTCCTCGTTGTCTTGCGAAAGCGGCCGCAAGGTGCGGCCGGCGGTGGGTCAGTGGGTGGGTGGGCCCAGGGACTGAGCCCGCAGGCCGGCAGGCCTGCCCCAGAGGGAATCCCGAAGGCGGGATAATACCCGATCAGTCGTGTTCTCCCTGCGGGAACACGCTTCAAATTGCCCCCCTGGGTGGCTTTTTCCCGCTCTGTTTGCCCATGGCCCTGAACCCCGACGATATCCGCCGCATCGCCCACCTGGCGCGACTCGAACTCCAGCCCGCCGAGAGCGACCGCATGCTCGGGCGGATCAACGGCTTTTTCAGCCTGGTCGAGCGCATGCAAGGGGTGGACACCACCGGCATCGAGCCGCTGGCCCACCCGGTAGCGGCGTTCCAGGACGTGTCCCTGCGCCTGCGGCCCGACGCCGTGACCGAGCCCGACCAGCGCGAGGCCAACCAGCGCAGCGCCCCGGCGGTCGAGGCGGGCCTCTTTCTCGTGCCGAAGGTCATCGAATGATTCACGACCTGGACATCACCCAATTGGCAGACGCCCTGCGCCGACGCGAGGTGTCTGCGGTCGACGTGGCCACCCATTTCCTGGGCCGCATCGAGGCCCAGGCCGGCCTGGGTGCCTTCCTGGCCACCGACCGCGAGGCCACGCTGGCCCAGGCCCGCGCCGCGGATGCCCGCCTGGCCGCCGGCGACACCGCGCCCCTGCTGGGGGTGCCCGTGGCCCACAAGGACATCTTCGTCACCCGCGACTTCCCCACCACCGCCGGCTCAAAGATGCTGGCGGGCTACCGCTCGCCCTTCGATGCCACCGTGGTGGACCGCCTGGCCCAGGCCGGCATGGTGACCCTGGGCAAGCTCAATTGCGATGAATTCGCCATGGGCTCGGCCAATGAAAACTCCGCCTACGGACCGGTGAAGAACCCTTGGGACCTTTCTCGCGTGCCCGGTGGCTCCTCGGGCGGCAGCGCCGCCGCCGTGGCCGCGCGACTGGCCCCGGCAGTGACCGGCACCGACACCGGCGGATCGATCCGCCAGCCCGCATCGTTCTGCGGTATCACCGGCATCAAGCCCACCTACGGGCGTGCCTCGCGCTATGGGATGATCGCCTACGCCTCGAGCCTGGACCAGGCCGGTCCGATGGCGCGCAGCGCCCGCGACTGCGCGTTGCTGCTGTCGAGCCTGTGCGGACCCGATCCGGACCGCGATTCCACCTCGCTGGATGTGCCCGCCGAGGATTTCACGCGCACGCTGGACGCGGACCTCACCGGCCTGCGCATTGGCGTGCCCCGTGAATTTTTCGGCGACGGCCTGGCCGCTGACGTGCGCACCGCCATCGACGCGGCCCTCGCGCAGTACGAGAAGCTGGGCGCCACGCGCGTGGAGATCTCGTTGCCCCGCACCGAACTGTCCATCCCTGTGTACTACGTGATCGCGCCGGCCGAGGCCTCGTCCAACCTCTCGCGCTTTGACGGCGTGAAGTTTGGTCACCGTGCCAAGGGCTACACCGACCTGCTGGACATGTACAAGAAGACCCGCGCCGAAGGCTTCGGCGAAGAGGTCAAGCGCCGCATCATGACTGGCACTTACGTGCTGTCACACGGCTATTACGACGCTTACTACCTGCAGGCGCAAAAGATCCGCCGCATGATCGCCGACGATTTCCGCCAGGCTTTCACGCAGTGCGATGTGATCGCCGGCCCGGTGGCGCCCACCGTGGCCTGGGCCCTGGGCGACAAGGCCGACGACCCGGTGGCCAGCTACCTGGCCGACATCTACACGCTGCCCGCTTCGCTGGCGGGCCTGCCGGGCATGAGCGTGCCCTGTGGCTTCGGCGCGGGCGGCATGCCGGTGGGCCTGCAGCTGATAGGCAACTACTTTGGCGAGGCGCGCCTGCTCAATGCGGCCCACCGCTTCCAGCAGGCCACTGATTTCCACCTTCGCAAGCCGGAGGGTGCCCTGTGAGCCCCCACGTTCATCACTTCGTGTATTCACTGCCCCCCGAGGGGGCTGGCCTCCCTTGGGGCGGCCCGGCGGGAGGCCGATATGACCTCTAATTTGGTTCAGGGCTATGAGGTCGTGATCGGTTTCGAGACGCACGCCCAGCTTTCAACGCAGTCGAAGATCTTCAGCCGCGCGTCCACCGCCTTCGGCGCTGCGCCCAACACGCAGGCCTGCGCCGTCGACCTGGCCTTGCCCGGCACGCTGCCGGTGATGAACCTGGGCGCTGTCGAACGCGCCATCGAGTTTGGCCTGTCGGTCGGATCGACTATCGCGCCGCGCAGCGTGTTCGCGCGCAAGAATTATTTCTACCCCGACCTGCCCAAGGGCTACCAGATCAGCCAGTACGAGATCCCGGTGGTGCAGGGCGGCTCGGTGGAGTTTTTCCTCGAGACCGGCAAGGGCGCCGACGCGGTGCTGGAGAAGAAATCCGTGCGCCTGGTGCGTGCCCACCTCGAGGAAGATGCGGGCAAGTCGCTGCACGAAGACTTCGTGGGTCAGTCGGGCATCGACCTCAATCGCGCGGGCACGCCGCTGCTGGAGATCGTCACCGAGCCGGACATCCGCTCCTCGGCCGAGGCGGTGGCCTATGCCAAGGAGTTGCACAAGATCGTGACCTGGATCGGCATCTGCGACGGCAATATGCAAGAGGGCAGCTTCCGGTGCGACGCCAACGTCTCGGTGCGCAAGCCCGGAGCGCCCCTGGGGACGCGTCGCGAGATCAAGAACCTGAACTCCTTCAAGTTCATGCAGCAGGCCATCGATTTCGAAGTGCGCTGGCAGATCGAGCAGATCGAGGACGGCCACGCCATCGAGCAGGCCACGGTGCTGTTTGACCCCGACACCGGCGAGACCCGCGCGATGCGCACCAAAGAAGATGCGGCCGATTACCGCTACTTCCCCGACCCCGACCTGCCGCCGCTGGTGGTGGCGCCCGAGTGGGTGCAGCGCGTCAAGCAGGCCATGCCGGAGCTGCCGCGGGTGATGGCGGCGCGCTTCGTGACCGACTACGGCCTGCCCGAGTACGACGCCACCACGCTCACGCAAACCAAGGCGATGGCCGCCTACTTCGAGGCGGCCGCCCAGGCCTGCGGCCAGCCCAAGCTGGCGAGCAACTGGATCATGGGCGAGGTCTCGCGCCGGCTCAATACCAGCGAGATGCCTATTGAACAAGCGCCCGTGTCGGCGCAGGCGCTGGCAGCCCTGATCGGACGCATCGCCGACGGCACCATCTCCAACAACGCGGGCAAGCAGGTGTTTGACGCCTTGTGGACCGGCGAAGGGAAAGACGTCGACGCTGTCATCGCCGCCAAGGGTCTCAAGCAGATGAACGACACCGGCGCGCTGGAGCAGATCATCGATACGGTGATTGCTGCCAACGCGGACAACGTCGCCCAGTACAAGGCCGGCAAGGACAAGGCCTTCAACGCGCTGGTCGGCCAGGTGATGAAGGCCAGCCAGGGCAAGGCCAACCCGGCGCAGGTCAACGAACTCCTCAAGAAGAAACTGGGCTGAGTCCCTCTCCTACCAAGAAAGCGATCCCGCCATGCGCACCATGACAGCCCAGGCCTACGTCATGACCTGGGCGCTTCCGAACATGTACTTCCACATCACCACCGCCTACGCCATCCTGCGTCACAACGGCGTGGTGATCGGCAAGAGCGACTTCCTGGTCGGTTCGGCCGCTTGAGGCTCTGCGCCGCCGGCGCAGCCTTCAAGTCACGCCATAGCGCTCGCGGTAGGCCCTCACCCGGGCCAGATGGTCGGCCATGTCATGGCCCGTACTGGCCGCTAGAAAATCAAGCAGGTCGGTCAGTCGGGCGATGGCGCACACCTGCAGGCCTAAGGTGTTGCGCACGTACTGGACAGCGCTGTGCGGCGTATCGCGCACTGATCCGTCGGCCTGCTTTTCGGTGGCCATCTCCTGGCGGTCCAGGGCCAGGGCCACGGCATGCGGTTTGGCGCCCGCGGCTTGGATGATGGCGATGGATTCACGCGCTGCGGTGCCGGCGGACATCACGTCATCGACGATCAGCACCCGGCCCTGTACCGGGGCGCCCACCAGCGTGCCGCCCTCGCCATGGTCCTTGGCTTCCTTGCGGTTGTAGGCATAGGGCACGTTACGCCCCAGGCGCGCGAGCTCGATGGCCACGGCGGCCGCCAGCGGAATGCCCTTGTAGGCGGGGCCAAAGAGCATGTCGAATTCGATGCCCGAGGCCAGGATGCGCTGTGCATAGAATTGCGCGAGCCGGCCGAGCTTGGCGCCGTCGTCGAAGAGGCCGGCGTTGAAGAAATACGGGGAGTCGCGGCCCGCCTTGGTGCGAAAGCTGCCGAAACGCAAGACGCCCGATTCCACCGAGAACCGCACGAACTCCTGGGCCAGTTGATCCTGCCCGCCGCCTGTCACGCCGTCATGTACCGCCATGGGAAATTCCTTGTTCAAACTCACCAGCCTCAACCTCAATGGCATTCGTTCCGCCGCGAGCAAAGGGGTCGAAGCCTGGTTGGAAAAGACAGCGCCCGATTGTATTTGCGTGCAGGAAGTCAAGGCCCAGGCTCCCGATGTGGCGGGGCGCTTTGAGGCGCTGGCTGGCATGAAGGGGCACTTTCACTTCGCCGAGAAGAAAGGCTATTCCGGCGTGGCCATCTACACGCGTCACGAACCGAGCGAGGTGGTGGTGGGCTGGGACGGTGGCGAGTTCGACGCCGAAGGCCGCTACGTGGAATTGCGCTTTGACACGCCGAATCGCAAGTTCTCGATCATCAGCAGCTACTTTCCCTCGGGGTCTTCGGGTGAGGAGCGTCAGCAGGCGAAGTTCCGCTTCCTTGCGGGGATCGACCCGCACCTGGTGGACTTGAAAAAGAAGCGCGACTTCATCCTGTGCGGCGACATCAACATCGCCCACCACGAGAAGGACCTGAAGAACTGGAAGGGCAACCTGAAAAACAGCGGCTTCCTGCCCGAGGAGCGCGCCTGGATGACGCGCCTGCTATCCGACGTCGGCCTGGTGGACGTGTACCGCCATCTGCAACCGGAGACCACCGACGCTTGCTACACCTGGTGGAGTAACCGCGGACAGGCCTACGCGAAGAACGTGGGCTGGCGTATCGACTACCACCTGGCCACGCCGGCGGTGGCGGCGCTGGCGCGGACCGAGAGCATCTACAAGGCGGAGAAGTTCTCGGACCACGCGCCGATCACGATCGGGTACGCGATGACCCTGTGAGCGGGCATCTATTCGTACTCATTGACCTAGACCTCCTCGCTGTCGCTACCGCTGCCGTCGATCGACGGTGTGGGGCTCCCCGATTCCTGGCCGTGCGCGTCGTAGGCGACGAACGCTCCGTCATCGGTGGACGCGCTGATTTCCTCTGCGTCATCGGCGGACGCGCCGATTGCCTCGGGCTGGGGCTCGGCAGGCAGGGCCTTCGGGTAGATCGTCACCTCGATGTAGCCCTCGGTCGGGACGGTGGTGGCAAACAGGCGGTGATCTTCGTCTACGGGGCGGAGAGCCTCGCGTACAGCGTCGTCCCTGGCAACGATCGCTCGCGCAAGTTGCGCCTCCTCGTCGGCCTGCGCGCGCTCCGCGATCCGGGCTGGCTCGGCTCGCTGGTCGTCATCGCGGGCGAGCGTCGCACGAATGCGCGTGACGCTTTGATGGAGGCTGGCCAGCGAGAGCGCGCCGATGAAGCCGCTGGCAGCGCCGTTGCCGGCCTGCAGGGATTCATCGTCGGTGGTGGCCGCGTAATACCCGGCCACGGTGGCACACGCACCCAGGAGCGCGGTGAGGCCAACGTCCTTCACATGTCCCTCGCGCCACAGGAGGCGCAGTGTGTCGAGCGGTGAGCGCGGAAGGATAGTGACGTGGCGCTCTTCAAGTCGGGGCTCGGCTTCCGGGTCTCGGATACGAACTGTCGTGTATCGGACGGTGGCCTGGAGGCGCTCGAGCTGGCGGTCCGTTGCGGAAGGGGCGGCAGAAGGACCGGGGGTCTGATGCGCTCCCTGCTCGGGCCAGGCACGGTGTGCGGCAGTTGCGGCTGCATTCATGGTCGGTTCCGATCAGAGGTCTATCGTCAAAGGTGAGGGTGATCGTGAGCGTTCACCTGGCTCGGGTGTCGGGGCCCGCGACTCGCGGCCCGCTGCACCGAAAGCGGGTTGGCCTTCAGCCCGCGAGCCCTCTGCCTCTTCGTCACCGGCCAGACCCACTGCGCCCTGCGCGCCGGCGTCGATGGAGGCGGGTCGTCTCTCGGCCAGTGCCGCGCGCTCCTCATCGTAAGCCTGCCGTACCGAGACGATCGTAGCGCCAAGCGATGTGAAGGCGCCTAGTCCTGCCACTGCACCCATATTTCTCAGTTGTTCACCCATGAGTCTGGACTCGGGGTCCTGGCTGGCCCGCGCGCCCAGGATGAAGCATGCGGCCGAACCTGCCGCCATGGCGGTGGTGGTGAAGATTCCATAGGTCAGTCGGCAAAGCGTTCGGGGCATCTGCAGGATCGTGACGCGGCGCGCTGCCAGGCCTTGGACGGGCTCGGCAGGCTGCGCCTGCGCGGCCTGCTGCTCGAACGCAATACGCCGTTCGCCGGCGTGGTGAGGTGTGATGGGCTGCATGGCAAGGCTCCTGATCAGTAGAAGGTCGCCGTCTGTGGCACCACCACCCACTTTGTTCATCCGGTCCGGGCCGGAGCCAGCCTGCCGTCAGACCCTGCTCAGTCGCCGACGCGCCTCAGGGTGAAGTTGCGGGGCGGGCTGTCTCCCGCGGCCCGCCAGGTCCCTCGGATTTCCCGGCCGCAACGGCCTTCGACCGGCTGGCCCACCCAGGTGGCGTCGATCCGCACGCCATCGGCCGACTCCTCCAGCGTGAAGGTGCTGTCTTCCAGGTCGCCGGCGAGCTGGGCCTCGCGCCCGTCGCGGCGGATGCGCCCGGCCAGGCTGCCGGGCCAGTCAGGGTTGGGCTGCAGGATCACCTCGGCCGACAACCAGGTGCCGGCGATGTCAGCGCGCCAGGCGCCTATCAGGTCGCGAGCGGTGAGGTCCGCGTTCGCCGGGCAGGCGATCACGGGCGTCGATCCGGCCGCTGCTGCCAGTAGCAGGACTGCGGCGTGTGCTACCGCGACCGCGCGGCGATACAGCTCCTGCCCAAGCCCCAGGCTCATGCCGCCCCGCTCGCCGCTTTCGCTGCATCCGCCTGCGCCTTGCGCGCTGCGAATTCCGCGCGCAGGGCCCGGAGCTTCTCGCGCGGGTCTTCCTTCGCGGTCGCCTTGTCCAGCGACATCTCGGCGATGAAGCGGCTGGGGACGCCGTTGATGAACTCACGGCCCTTCTTGCGCCGCTTGACCCAGGACACCGCCAGCGAACGCTGCGCGCGCGTGATACCCACGTACATGAGGCGACGCTCCTCCTGCAGGCGCTGCACGATGCCTTCTTCCACCACCTTCATCGTGCCGTTCTCGTCGTCGAGCTTGAACGGCAGCAGACCCTCGTTGCACCCCACCATCATCACGTGGGGCCACTCCAGGCCCTTGGCGGCGTGCAGGGTGGACAGAGTGACCACGTTCTGGTCCTTTTCGCGCTCGCTGATGGTGGACAGCAGGGCAATGGTCTGCGCCACTTCGAGCAGGTTTTTCTTCTCGCTCGCGATGGCGACGCCCGCGGTGTCGTCGATCTCACCACCGCAGCGGCCCGCCATCCAGTCGCAGAACTCCAGCACGTTGGTCCAGCGGGCGGCCGCGAGCTTCTCGTTGTCCTCGCCGTCGTACAGATGCTTCTCGTAGCCGATGTCCTTGAGCCATTCCATCAGGAAGGCGCGCGCCGCCTCGGCGCCCTCGGTGTGGCGGGCGCGGAACTCGAGGTCGTTCACGTAGCGGCCGAATTCGTGCAGGCTGCCCACCGCGCGGGTAGACAACACCGAGCCGAGCGAGGAGGCAAACAGCGCCTCGAACAGGCTCAACTTGTACTGGCTGGCGAACACGCCCAGGCTCGAGAGCGTTTGGTGGCCTATACCCCGCTTGGGCGTGGTGACGGCGCGCAGGAAGGCGGGGTCGTCGTCGTTGTTGACCCATAGGCGCATCCAGGCGCACAAGTCGCGGATTTCGGCGCGGTCGAAGAAGCTCTGGCCGCCGGAGACCTTGTAGGGGATCTGGGCCTTGCGCAGCGCCTGCTCAAAGATACGCGCCTGGTGGTTGGCGCGATAGAGGACGGCGAAGTCCTTCCACTCCTTGTGCACGCCGCCGCCACTGGCATCGGGCGCGAAGCCCGCGCGGATGGACTGGATGCGGGCCACCGTTCGTTCGGCCTCGTGCTCCTCGTTGTCGCAGTCGACGATGCGCACCGGCTCGCCCTCGCCCAGTTCGGAGAACAAGGTCTTGGGAAAGAGTTTGGGATTGGGCTGGATGACGTTGTTCGCAGCACGCAGGATGGCGCTGGTGGAGCGGTAGTTCTGCTCCAGCTTGATCACCTTCAGCTGTGGGAAGTCCTGCGGTAGCTTCTTCAGGTTGTCCAGGGTGGCCCCGCGCCAGCCGTAGATGGACTGGTCGTCGTCGCCCACCGCGGTGAAGCGGCCTCGCTCGCCCACCAGGAGCTTGAGCAGTTCGTACTGCGTGGCGTTGGTGTCCTGGTATTCGTCCACCAGCACATGGCCCAGGTCCTGTTGCCACTTGGCCAGCACCTCGGGATGGTTCTGCAGCAGCTTCAGGGGCAGGCCGATCAGATCATCAAAGTCCACGCTCTGATAGGCGGTGAGGCGCTCCTCGTAGCGGGCCATGATGCGCGCCATCACGCGTTCGTTGTCGTCCTTGGCCTGGCTCTCGGCCTGCTGCGCGTTCAGGCCCATGTTCTTCCACAGGCTGATGGTCCATTGCCACTGGCGTGCGGTGGCGGCGTCGGTGGTGCCTCCAGCGTCCTTCAGGATGGAGGTCACGTCGTCGCTGTCCAGGATGGAGAACTGGGGCTTGAGGTCCAGCGCCTGGCCGTCCTGGCGCAGCATGCGCACGCCCAGGGCGTGAAAGGTGCAGATCACCACATGCTTGGCGTCGCGTCCGATCAGGCCCTTGGCGCGTTCGCGCATCTCGCTGGCTGCCTTGTTGGTGAAGGTGATGGCGGCGATGCGCTTGGCCTCTAGGCCGCTTTGGATCAAGCGCGCGATCTTGTGCGTGATCACCCGCGTCTTGCCCGAGCCCGCGCCAGCCAGCACCAGGCAGGGACCGTGCAGGTAATTGACGGCTTCCTGTTGCGCGAGATTGAGACCGGACATCGGGGGAGGAGAGAGAGGGGGAGGCAGGCGAAAGCGGCGAATGATAGCGGTCCGCCTGCGTGCGGTCCGCTCCTGTCGCCCGCGCGCCAGCGACCGTGGCGGGTGGGTGGGGCGCTGGATCGACAATACAGGGGTGCTGGAGATCCTGAAAGTCACGTTCCCGTTTTTCGCGCTGGTGTTGTGCGGCTACCTCGCCGCGCACCGGCGCCTACTGCCGTTGGAGTCCATCGGCGGCCTCAATACCTTCGTTCTTTATTTCGCGTTGCCCTGCATGCTGTATCGCTTCGGTGCGAGCCTGCCGGTGGCACGCCTGTTCGATCCTGCGGTGGTCGTGGTGTGGCTGCCCTGCGCGTTGCTGATGGTGGCCGTCACGATCCGCGCCAGCCTCAATGGCCGCATCGGCTGGAATGACGCCTCCTTCGGTGCGCTGGTCGCGGCCTTTCCCAATACCGGCTTCATGGGGGTGCCGCTGCTGGTGGCCCTGCTCGGGCCTGGGGCGGCGGGGCCAGCCATTGCCACGCTCCTCATTGACCTGGTGGTCACCAGCTCCTTGTGTATCGCCCTGTCTCGCCTGGATGGCGCCGGCCATGGCGGCGCGGCGGCGGCTGCGGCCGCGCGCAAGGCCTTGAAGGGCGTGGCGCTCAATCCCATGCCCTGGGCCATCCTGCTCGGGGGGGTGTCGTCGGCGCTGGGGCTGGAGCCGGTCCAGCCCTTGGCCGCCACCATCGGGCTATTGGGGGATGCGGCCTCGCCTGTGGCGCTGTTCACGATCGGGGCGGTGCTGGCCCGATCCCAGTACAAGGCGGCCCAGGCCCGCACCGTCCTGCCCGCGCGCGACTACCTGCCGGTGGCTGCTGCCAAGCTGTTCGTCCACCCCCTGCTGGTGCTTGTGGCCGCCCAGGGCGCCGTGGCCCTGGGCCTGCCTCTGGACCCCCTGGCGCTGACCGTGCTGGTGCTGGTGGCCGCCCTGCCCAGCGCCAGCAATGTGTCCTTGCTCGCCGAACGCTTCGCCGCCGACACCGGCCGGATCGCCCGCATCATCCTGGTGACTACGGCGGCCGCGTTTTTCACTTTTTCGGCGGTGGTGGCCCTCCTGGCCTGACCCCTTCGGGCCGGTGCGCAGCGGCCCGGCGACCCGGTAGCGCATTGGGCCTACAATGGAAGGCTATGTGGGCAGTCCGGCGCCAGGCGCGCTGGCGGTCCCCCGCAGATCCTCGCTTGCGCCCCGGTGGTTTCCAGCAAGGGTTTGCACGTTTGCGTTGCAAAGGTTGCTGATGGCCAAGGAAGAACTGATTGAAATGCGCGGCCGCGTGGCCGAGGTCCTGCCCGATTCCCGCTACCGCGTGGTACTGGAGAACGGACATGAGCTGATCGCCTACAGCGGCGGCAAGATGCGCAAGAACCACATCCGCATCATTGCGGGTGACGACGTCACGCTGGAACTCTCGCCCTACGACCTGAACAAGGGCCGCATCATGTTCCGTCACCTGCCGGATCGCGCCTCGCGTCCGAACCCGGCGCCCAGCTACGGCGGCAACCGCCGCTGATGCCCTTGCTGGCCTCCTAGGCCGGCCCCCTGTTACGACACGCCCCTGGCGCAGTGCCGCACAATGGCGGCATGCGCGACGCACGCATCGCCCTCATCGGCGCGCCCACTGACGTCGGCGCCGGCGTGCGTGGCACAGGCATGGGCCCGGAGGCGCTGCGGGTGGCGGGCCTGGTCGAGGCACTGCAATCCGGCGCACGTACAGTCCGTGACACCGGCAACCTGACCGGACCGCCACGCCCGAAGATACCGACGGGTGCAGGTCCGCACCACTTGGATGAGGTCGTCGCCTGGAACCGGGCGGTGTTTGACGCCGTCGATGCCGTGCTCGCGCAGGGCGAGTTCCCCTTGCTGTTGGGGGGCGACCACTGCCTGGCCATCGGCTCCATCAGTGCGCTCGCGCGCCATTGCCGGCGCCGGGGCCGGCATCTGCGGGTGCTCTGGCTGGACGCCCACGCCGATGTCAATGACGCATCGTGCAGCCCCAGTGGCAATCTGCACGGCATGCCCGTGGCCTGCCTCCTGGGGCATGGACCCGCGCCGCTGGTGGGATGGAGCGACCAGCCTGCAGCCTTGCGGCCGGCAGACATCGCCTTCCTGGGGCTGCGCAGCGTCGACGCGGAGGAACGCGTGGCGATCGCACGCCTGGGGCTGCAGGTGTTTGACATGCGGCATATCGATGAATACGGAATGCGCCACACCCTCACCGAGGCCTTGCAGGGAGTCGGCGAGGACACGCACCTGCACGTGAGCTTCGACCTCGATTGCCTGGACCCGGCCGATGCGCCTGGCGTGAGCACCGGCGTGCCGGGCGGCCCGACCTACCGCGAGATGCAACTGTGCATGGAGATGATCGCCGACACCGGCCGGCTGGGGTCCCTGGACCTGATGGAGGTCAACCCCGCGCGGGACGTGCGCAATCGCACGGCCGAACTCGCGGTGGATTTCGTGCGCAGCCTGTTCGGCGCGAGCACGCTGGCACGGGAAGCGCCGTAGCGGACGCTCGACTCAACATCGGTCCTCGTCGTCCGCCGCATCGGGGTTGTCGTCCAGGTCGGTGTATTCCTGGTCCTCGTCGAGCAGGCCGGTGTCCGGACCCGCATCGCCCAGATTGCCATCAGGACCAAGGCGGACGACCCGATCCGGCAGGATGTCCACGCCTTCCTTGCCGTCCACCCCTGACACCACGCCGCGCTCGCCCGTGCCGGTGGAGTCGCTGTCGCCATGGACTTCCTCCGTTCCCCGGGCGTCGCTGCCGCTGTCGGAGTTGTCGCTGGGTCCGAGCATGTCGCTGCCGCGGCCGCTGGGTTGGGCGGGCGCCTTGTCGGCACCCATGATGCTGCTGTAGGCCATATCGCGAATTCCTCCGGGCGTGAGCTTGTGCGCGCGACCTGCCGCCTCCCGTCGGACAGCGGCGGCAGGCGGTGTCCGACGCTGCGCTCCTTCGGGCCACCCCCGTGCGCCGCGTGCGGCACGCGCCTTGCCCCACCCTGGGGAGAACCCCTGCGTTTTCTCCCTCCTTGAAAGGTGTGCCATGGCTCAATCCGATATGTCTTCTGCCACGCCGTTGCGACCTGCGCAGCCCACCCGGCTCTACGCTCTGGACTGGTTGTCCCTGGTGCTGATGGTTGTCGGTGGCATCAACTGGGGCCTGGTGGGCGCCCTGGACCTGGACCTGGTGGGCGCTCTGCTCGGGCCGGGCTCGATGGCCTCGCGCACCGTGTACATGCTGGTGGGTCTGGCCGCCCTGTACGGGGTGGTCATGATGGCCCGCCTCGGGCGCAGCGCGACCCGCTGACACCGCGGGGGCGGGGCGGGGGCGCGCTAGTATGGCGCCGCATTCGCTTTCTCGCGCACCGCCATGACCTACCTGCTTGCCCTGGACCAGGGCACCTCCAGTTCGCGCAGCATCGTCTTCGACGTCCAGGGTCGCATCGTGGCCTTGGCACAGCGCGAATTGCCGCAAAGCTATCCGCAACCGGGCTGGGTGGAACACGACCCGCTCGGGATATGGGAGGGGCAACTGACCACAGCGCGCGAGGCGCTCGCGCAGGCTGGCCTGCGCGCCGCGGATATCCGCGGGCTGGGGATCACCAACCAGCGCGAGACGACGGTGGTATGGCATCGCGCCAGCGGCCGCCCCATCCACCCCGCCATCGTTTGGCAGGACCGCCGTACTGAGCCCCTGTGCGCGCGCCTGCGTGAACAGGGCTGGGAGGCCCGCATTCGCGAGCGTACGGGGCTGGTGATCGACGCCTATTTCTCGGCCACCAAGATCGCCTGGTTGCTGGAGCAGGTGCCCGGAGCGCGCGAGCAGGCGCGCCGCGGTGAACTCGCCTTCGGCACCATTGATAGCTGGCTGCTGTGGCAGCTCACGGGGGGCGCGGTGCACGCCACCGACGTGAGCAATGCCTCGCGCACCCTACTGTTCGACGTGCGCCGTCACGCCTGGGACGAGGAGCTGCTGGCGATGCTGGACATTCCCCTGTCCATGATGCCCGCCGTGCAGCCCTCCAGCGCAGACTTCGGCACGACGCGCGCTGACCTGCTCGGCGCGCCCATTGCCATCGGCGGTATCGCCGGTGACCAGCAAAGCGCCCTGTTTGGCCAGGCCTGCTTCGAGGCGGGCATGGCCAAGAACACCTATGGCACCGGCTGCTTCATGTTGATGCACACAGGCGACCGTTTCCAGGCGTCTGGCAACGGCCTCATCACCACGCGCGCGGCGCAGGTGGGCGACACGCCGGGCTACGCGCTGGAAGGCAGCGTGTTCGTGGGCGGTGCGGTGGTGCAGTGGCTGCGCGATGGCCTGCAGGCAATCCGCAGCAGCGCCGAGGTCGAGGCACTGGCCGCCAGCGTGCCCGATGCGGGCGGTGTCTCGCTGGTGCCTGCGTTTACCGGTCTGGGTGCGCCTTACTGGAAGCCCGATGCGCGCGGCACGATCACTGGCCTGACACGCGGGTCCACCCTGGCGCATATCGCGCGGGCCGCGCTCGAGAGCATTGCCTGCCAGAGCGCCGCCCTCTTGCAGGCCATGAGCCGCGATGCGCAGGACGCGGGCGGTGCGCCACTGGCGCAATTGCGTGTGGATGGCGGTGCCAGTGTGAACAACCTGCTGATGCAGTTCCAGGCCGACCTGCTCGGGATTCCCGTGGTGCGGCCGGCCATCACCGAGACCACGGCCTTGGGCGCGGCCTGGCTGGCGGGACTGGCGACCGGGGTCTATCGCAGCGAGTCCGACCTGCGTGCGCTGTGGCGCGCCGAGCGCACCTTCGAGCCGGTCTGGGACCGTGCGCGAGCCCAGGAGCGCATGGCGCAATGGGAGCACGCCGTGCGGCAAGCGACGGCCGCCTGAGGCGTCGCGTGGCGGATCAGGCCTTGGCGGGCCGGCCGCCAAAGATCGCGGTGCCCACGCGCACCAGGGTGCTGCCGGCCGCAATGGCCGCTTCCAGGTCCGAGGTCATGCCCATGGACAGCGTGTCCAGGGTGCCGCCCTGTGCGTTCAGGGCGTCGCGCAGGGCGGGGTCCGCGCGCAGCTGGTCGAACAGCGCCCGCGCCCGTTGGTGCAGGCCCAGCTGTGTCGGGTAATCCGCTGCGGGCTCGGGGATCGTCATGAGGCCTCGCAGGGCCAGGCCCGGCAGGGCCGCGACCGCGCGGGCGAGTTCCAGGGTGTCGCCCGGCGCCACGCCCGCCTTGTTCGGGCCGCCGTCGATGTTCACCTGGATACAGATGTTCAACGCAGGCCGCTCGGGAGGGCGCTGCTGCGACAGGCGCTGCGCGGTCTTGAGCCGGTCCACGGTGTGCGCCCAGTCGAAGTGTTCCGCGACCAGGCGCGTCTTGTTGCTCTGGATGGGTCCGATGCAGTGCCACTGCACGGCACGGCCCGTCTCGCCCAGGGCGGCCATCTTGTCGACCGCCTCCTGCAGGTAGTTCTCGCCGAAGGCGCGCTGCCCGCTGGCGGCCGCTGCGCGTACCGCTTCGGGCCCGAAGGTCTTGGAGACCGCCAGCAGCGTGACGCCCGCCGGGTCGCGGCCCGCAGCCTGGCATGCCGCTGCGATGCGCTGACGGACTTGTTCAATATTTAATTCAATAGTATTCATAATCGCCGTTTGCGGCGCACGCCGTCGTGCATTCTCCAACCCGTCTTCCCCCTGCCATGAACATCAGCCAGCTGCTGGCCTTCAGCATCAAGAACCAGGCGTCCGATCTGCACCTGTCCGCAGGGCTTCCTCCCATGTTGCGTGTGCATGGCCAGATGTGTCGGGTCAATGTCGAGCCGCTGTCGCACGTGCAAGTGGGCGACATGCTGGCCGACATCATGACCGAGGCGCAGCGCCATCAGTACCAACAGACCCTGGAGTGCGATTTTTCCATCGAGGTGGCCGGCCTGTCGCGGTTCCGGGTCAATGCCTTCCATCAGAGTCGAGGCGCTGCCGCCGTGCTGCGCACCATCCCCGCGCGCGTGATGAGCCTGCAGGCGCTGGGTGCGCCGGCCCTGTTCGGCGAGCTCGCGCTGCGCCCGCGCGGTCTGGTGCTGGTCACCGGTCCGACGGGCTCGGGCAAATCCACGACGCTGGCGGCCATGGTGCACCACCTGAACGAGACCCAGGCCGGCCACATCCTCACCGTCGAAGACCCGATCGAGTTCGTGCACGAGTCCCGCAAATGCCTGGTGAACCAGCGCGAGGTCGGCCCCTCGACGAGTTCCTTCGCCGTGGCGCTACGTGCGGCGCTACGCGAAGACCCGGATGCCATCCTGGTGGGCGAATTGCGCGACCTGGAGACCATCCGGCTGGCCCTGACCGCCGCCGAGACCGGGCACCTGGTCTTTGCCACGCTGCATACGGCCAGTGCCGCCAAGACCATCGACCGCGTCATTGACGTCTTTCCCGCCGAGGAAAAGGAGATGGCGCGCACGATGCTGGCCGAGTCATTGCAGGCCGTCATTGCCCAGACGCTGTGCCGTCGTGCCGATGGCACGGGCCGGGTCGCGGCGCACGAGATCATGGTGGCCACTGCCGCCATCCGCAACCTGGTGCGTGAGAACAAGGTGGCTCAGATGTATTCGGCCCTCCAGGCCGGCGGTGGTGCTGGCATGCAGACCCTGGACCAGGCCCTGGCCGACCTCGTTCGCCGGCGCCTGATCACGCCTGCCGAGGCGCGTTCCCACGCCCGCCACCCGGAGAATTTCCCGGGCTGAGTCCTCGGGAGTCGCACGCAGGGACAGGGAATTGCGCCTTCGATTAAGGTCGGGGCATGAGCACTACCAACCCCAAGACCTACGAAACCGTCCCGCCGCGCAAAGTGGCTTTCCTGGGCCTGGGCGTCATGGGCCTGCCGATGGCGGGCCACCTGGCGCTGGCCGGCCACGAAGTGACGGTCTACAACCGTACCCTGGCCAAGGCGCAGACCTGGGCCGCCGAATTCAAGGGACGCGCCGCCGCCACCCCGCGCGAAGCCGCCGCCGGCTGTGACATCGTCTTTTGCTGCGTCGGTAACGACGACGACCTGCGTTCCGTGGTCCTGGGCCCGGATGGCGCACTCGCTGGCATGAAGCCTGGCGCGATCTTCGTGGACCACACCACGGCTTCGGCCGACGTGGCGCGCGAGCTGTACGCCACGGCCAAGGGCCAGGGCCTGGCCTTCGTCGACGCGCCGGTTTCCGGCGGTCAGGCGGGCGCGCAAAACGGCCTGCTCACGGTGATGTGTGGCGGTGACGCCGCCGCCTTCGAGACGGTGCAGCCGGTGGCCATGGCCTACTCGCGCGCCTTCACGCTGCTGGGTCCCAGCGGCGCTGGCCAGCTGGCCAAGATGGTCAATCAGATCTGTATCGCGGGCCTAGTACAGGGCCTGTCCGAGGCCATCGCCTTCGGCCAGAAGGCGGGCCTGGACATGAACCAGGTGCTGGACGTGATCGGCAAGGGCGCCGCGCAGAGCTGGCAGATGGACAACCGCGGCAAGACCATGATCCAGGACAAGTTCGATTTCGGCTTCGCCGTCGACTGGATGCGCAAGGATCTGGGCCTGGTGCTGGACGAGGCCAAGCGCAATGGCGCACGCCTGCCGGTGACGGCGCTGGTGGACCAGTTCTATGCCGACGTGCAGGGCCTGGGCGGCCAGCGCTGGGACACCTCCAGCCTGATCAAGCGCCTGCGCTGAGGCACGGCCCGGCGCACAGACCGGGCGTGCCGCGCACGATCACTTCGCGGCGCTGGCGGGCTGGGCCGCAGTGGCGGGGGCCCGGGCCGGCGCAGGGGCCTTGGGCGAGATCCGGGCGAGTTCTTCCTCGGAGATGATCTCGAAGGCGCGCACCACGCGGGTGACCCCGCTGACCTGGCGCACCAGGGCGGTGGCCCGCTCCGATTCGCGTTGCGTGACGCGTCCCATGAGGTGGACGGTGCCGCGTTCAGTCACGACCTTGAACGCGGTGGCCGTGAGGTCTTTCGCGTCGACCAGCGTGGCCTTGACCTTGCCGGTGATGTAGACGTCGTTACCGCGCTGGGTCAGTGAACTGGCGCCCATGACGGCCAGTTCGTTGATCACGCTGCGAACGTTCTCCACTTTGGACGCAATCTGCTCGGCCTGCTGCTTGGTGGCGGCGTCCGGCACTTCACCGGTGAGGAGCACCTGCCGGTTGTAGCTGGTGACGTTGATGTGGGCCCGCGAGCCGAAGTTCTCGCCCATACGGCTGCCGGCGCGCAGCTCGATGGTTTCGTCCTCGAGCTGCGTACCGGAGGTGCGGCGGTCCACGGCCACCATGGTGCCCATGGCGGCACTTCCGAGTACCAGCGGCGCGCAGCCGCTGAGGGTGGTGGCCAGCACGGTGGCGGCGAGGGCGGGAAGGGTGAGGCGTTGCAGCATGTTCATGGCGAGGGCTCCTGTTCCTGGTCTCCGAGTAATTGGCCGTCCACGCCATCGCACAGGCAATGCAGCGCGAGCAGGTGGACTTCATGGATGCGCGGCGCACGGTCATGCGGCACGCAGATGTTCACGTCGGTTTCGCGCAGGGCCTGAGCCAGGCGCCCGCCGCCATGACCCGTGAGGGCCACGACCGACATATCGCGTTCATGGGCGGCTTGCACGGCCGCCAGCACGTTGGCGCATTGGCCGTCCACCGACAGTGCCAGCAGCACGTCGCCGGCCTGGCCCAGGGCGCGTACCTGGCGCGCATAGACCAGGCTGAAATCCTGGAACGTGCTGATGCCGGTGATGAGGGCCGTGTCGGCGCTCAGGGCGATGGCCGCGAGCTCGGGCCGCTCGCGCTCGAAGCGGCCGACGAAGCGGGACGAAAAATTGAGGGCGTCCGCAGCGCTGCCACCGTTGCCGCAGGCGAGTACCTTGCCGCCACTGGTGACGCAGGTCAGCACGGCCTGGATGGCGTCGACGATCGGCTTGGTCAGCGACTGCGCGGCCTGGTACTTGAGGTCGGCGCTGTCGATGAAATGCTGTTGGATCTGTTGTTCGAGCATCGGCGGCGATGATAACGCCCGGCTGCGCTCAGGCCGCGTCGAAGGCCCCCTGGAGCCAATCGATGCGTGTGCCTTCGATGGCCACGACGTCAAAGCGGCAGGGGGGCGGGGCGGGCAGGCGCATCAGGAAGTGACGCGCAGCGAAGACGATGCGCCGGCGCTTGGCCACCCCCACGCTGGCCGCGGCTCCGCCGAAGCGGCTGCTGGCACGCAGGCGCACCTCGGTGAAGACCAGGGTGCCGTCGGTATCGCGCAGGATCAGGTCGACTTCACCGCCGCCGCGCCCGGGCGTCCGATAATTGCGCGCCACCAGCCGCAGGCCTGCGCGGGACAAGTGCGCCAGGGCCTGCGCCTCGGCGGCATCGCCCGCCTGCTTGGTGGTGGCCTGCTTCGACTGGAGTTTCATGTCCGCTTCTTTCGCCTCCGCCCTGAAGGCCGCCCGCGAGGCGGCCGGTTCTCAGAATTACCCGCAGGGCGCACTCTATGTCGTGGCCACGCCGATTGGCAACCTGGCAGACATCAGCCTGCGGGCCTTGCACGTGCTGGCGATGGCCGACGCGATCGCCTGCGAGGACACGCGTCACACCCAGTCGCTGCTGCGCGCGCTGGGCATCGACCGACCCGCGGGTGGCCTGATCGCGATCCACCAGCACAACGAATCCGAGGCCGCGCAGCAGGTGCTGCAGCGCCTGCAGGCGGGCGAACGTATCGCTTACGCCAGTGATGCCGGCACACCCGCTGTCAGTGATCCCGGCGCGCGTCTGGCCGCAGCGGTGCAGGGGGCCGGGCTGCGCGTGGTGCCCTTGCCCGGCGCCAGCAGCGCGACGGCGGTGCTCAGTGCGGCAGGGGCCTACGGGGATGATCCCGGCTTTGTGTTCGGCGGTTTCCTGCCGGCGCGTGCGGGTGAGCGCGCGCAGGCCGTGCAGTCTCTCGCCCAGGAGCCGCGCGCGGTGGTGCTTCTGGAGGCGCCGCACCGCATCGCCGACCTGGCGCAGGCGCTGTCGCCTCTGGGCGCGCGCCGCGTGACCGTGGGGCGTGAGCTGACCAAGCAGTTCGAGCAGGTGCAGACCCTGGCCTGCCAGGACCTGGTTGCCTGGCTGGCCGCCGATGCATCGCGCACGCGCGGCGAGTTCGCCCTGGTGCTGCACCCGCAACCCGATGCGCATCCCGGGGACGATGGCCTGCAGCTGCTCGAATTGCTGCTGCCCGAATTGCCGCTGAAGACGGCGGTGCGCATCGCGGCGCAGGCCAGTGGCGCGCCGCGCAACGTGCTGTATGAAGCCGCCTTGCGCCTGCGCGAGGCCGCGGGCGACGACACGGCGTGACTCAGACCGACAGCGGGTCCACGTCCACCGCCCACCGCAGGAGCCCGGGTTCGCGCAGGGCCTGCAATGTGGGCTGCCAGGCCTGCAAGAACCGCTGCAGCGACGGGCGCGACGGACTTTCCACCAGCAGCTGCGCACGTTCCACATTGGCGACGCGCTGCATGGCCATGGGTACCGCGGCATACAGCGTGACCTGTCCCGTCGGGTCCAGGTCCTGCGCCGCGTCGCGCGCAGCGTTCAGGTAGGCCTGGGCGGCCTCTTGCGTGCGGGCCTCGGCGCGCACCAGGGCCTGAAAGGCGAAGGGGGGCATGCCGGCCTGGCGGCGCTCGGCCAGTTGCGCCGCAGCGAAGGCGGGGTAATCGTGGCGCCGCAAGGCCGTGAACAAGGGGTGCGCCGGGTTCCAGGTCTGCACCCACATCTCGCTGTGGCCCGCCTGCGCGGCGTCGCGGCCGGCGCGGCCGGCCGCCTGCATCAGGAGCGCGAACAGGCGCTCGGGCGCGCGAAAGTCGCTGGAGAACAGCGCGGTGTCCGGGTTGACCGCCGCCACCAGGGTGATCCGCCGAAAGTCGTGTCCCTTGGTGACCATCTGCGTGCCGACCAGGACATTGACATCGCCCGCATGGACTTGCGCCAACTGCGCTTCCAGGGCGCCCTTGCCGCGTGTGGAGTCGGCGTCCATACGGGCCACGCGTACCGGCCGATCGCCTTGTGTCAGGAGCGAGGCGATCTGTTCTTCCAGCTGCTCGGTGCCGCGGCCCAGAGGCGCGATGTCCACGTTGCCGCAGGCGGGACAGGCGCGTGGCACCCGCTCGGTGTGGCCGCAGTGGTGGCATCGCAATGTGCGGTCCACCTTGTGGAATACGCGAAAGGCGCTGCAATGCGGGCAGTCGCTTTTCCAGTCGCAGGCGTTGCAGGCCAGTACTGGCGCGTAGCCGCGGCGATTGAGAAACAGCAGCGACTGTTCGCCCCGCGCGATACGCGCCTGGACCGCCTCGAGCAGAGCGGGGGCCAGGAGCGTGCGTTTCGGTTGCAGGTTCATGTCCACCAGCCGCACCTGGGGCAGCGCGCCCGCACCCACCCGCGCGGGCATGGCCAGACGCTGGTAGCGGCCGGTCTCGCTGGCCTGCCAGCTTTCCAGCGAGGGTGTCGCTGAACCCAGGAGCACCTTGGCAGATTCGAGCCGCCCGCGCAGCACCGCGAGGTCGCGTGCGGAATAGCGCGCGCCCTCCTGCTGCTTGTAGCTCGGGTCGTGCTCCTCGTCGACCACGATGAGCCTCAGGCCCGGCAGCGAGGCGAATACCGCCATGCGCGTGCCCAGCACGATCCGCGCGTGGCCCGCGTGAGCGGCCAGCCAGCTGCGAAGGCGTTGCGCCGGGGTGAGGCCGCTGTGCATGGCCACCACCTGCGCAGCCCCGAACCGTTCGACGAAGCGCGCCATCAGCTGCGGCGTGAGGTTGATCTCCGGCACCATCACCAGGGCCTGCGCCTGCGAGCTGGCGTCGAGCACGCGCTGCACGGCCTGCAGGTAGACCTCGGTCTTGCCGCTGCCAGTCGCCCCGAACAGCAGGAAGGGTCCGGCTGCCGCCGCCATCTGCCCAAGCACTTCGGTTTGTTGCGCGGTCAGCGGTGGCGGCTGGCTAGGCGCATCGACGGGCATGGCGGCTGGCGCCTGGCGCTTCAGGCGCCGGGCCAGCTGGGTGGTGTCGAGGTCGCGCAGCTGGGGCGGCAGGGCCGCCAGCGCGATCTCGCCCACCCCGCGTTGGTAGTAGCTGGCGGCGAAGTCGACCAGGGCACGCCATGCACCGCTTAAGGGCCCCAGCCCCCCTAGCACGCCCGTGACCGGCTTTTCGGTGACATCTGCCGGCATGTCGGGTGTCGCGACGTCGTCCCACACCACACCCAAGACCTCGCGCTTACCCAAGGGCACGCGCACCAGCGTTCCAGGCGCTAGCGCAGACTCACTTCGGTAGCTGAGTGCCCCGCGAATCCCGCTGTGTGCGGGGGTGGCGACCACAACGGGCAGACGATGCAACATGGCGGCCTCAGCTTAGCGCTCGATGCTCAAGACTGACGCAGAAGTCGCGCTTAAGTCCTTGAATCCAAAGCCTTTTGCAGCCCATCCAGGATTTCTGTGGATAACTTTGTTGATAGTCACCCATGGATCCGCTGCAACCCTCGAAAAATCAAGCCTCTCGCTGGGGTGCCTGCAAAATCGGCAAATTGTGAAACCTATACGAATCAATAACTTACGTGAGCTCCGCCTCACGCGTTCGCACGGGGTGTGGCTGGAACTTTTTCTCGCGCCGCAGCACGGTTTTTGTGCATAAGTCAAGGCCGCTGACGTCTTTTTTGTCAGATGTCGAGTTAGGGAAGCCCCGGAAAACGAAGGTTTCTCTCAGCGCTTGACTGCCGCACGCAGGGCGCGGGAATGGGCGTGCACGGTCTCGACCAGGGCGGTGACATGTTCAGGCGGTGTGTGCTGGCTGATGCCGTGGCCCAGGTTGAAGATGTGCGTGGGGCCCTGTCCCTCGCCCTGGTGGGGCGTACCGAAGCTGTCCAGGACGCGCCGGGCCTGTTCAGCCACCTGCTCGGGGGAGGCGAAGAGCACGTTGGGGTCGAGGTTGCCTTGCAAGGCCTTGTGCGCACCCACGAGCGCGCGCGCGTGGCCCAGGTTGGCTGTCCAGTCCAGGCCCAACACGTCGCAGTCCAGACGGCCCATTTCTTCCAGCCACAAGCCGCCGCCCTTGGTGAAGACGATGCGGGGGATGACCGCGCCCTCGTGCGTGCGTTTGAGTTGCGCGAGCACGCGTGCGGTGTAGGCCAGGCTGAACTCCTGGAAGCAGCCGTCGGCCATTACGCCGCCCCAGCTGTCGAACACCATGACGGCCTGCGCACCGGCTTCGATCTGCGCGTTGAGGTAGGCCGCTACCGCATCGGCGTTGACCGCCAGGATGCGGTGCATCAGGTCGGGGCGGCTGTACATCAGGGTCTTGACCAGGCGGTAGTCGTCGGAGCCCGCGCCCTCGACCATGTAGCAGGCCAGGGTCCAGGGGCTGCCCGAGAACCCGATGAGGGGTACGCGTCCGTTCAGGGCCCGGCGGATGGAGGTGACTGCGTCGAACACGTAACGCAGCTTGTCCATGTCGGGTACGGCCAGAGCGTTGACCGCGGCCTCGTCGCGCACCACCTTCTCGAACTTCGGACCCTCGCCCAGCGCGAAGCTCAGGCCCAGGCCCATGGCGTCGGGCACGGTGAGGATGTCGGAGAACAGGATGGCCGCATCCAGCGCATAGCGGTCCAGCGGTTGCAGCGTCACCTCGGTGGCGTAGTCCACGTTCGTGGCCAGGCCCATGAAGCTGCCGGCCTTGGCACGCGTGGCCCGGTACTCAGGCAGGTAGCGGCCCGCCTGGCGCATCAGCCACAGCGGGGTGTAGTCGGTGGCCTGGCGCATACAGGCGCGCAGGAAGCGGTCGTTCTGGAGGGGTGCGAAGCTCATGACCTCCATTGTGGCAGGGCCCGAGGGGGCCCCCGCCGGGGGGCGGGCACGGCATTTGCCGCCTCCCGTACAGCCCCACGGCGCGCTTGAAATTCCTCAAGCTGCCCGGCCGGCTCGCAAGGAGATGGCCTTGGACTTCGCCTACCCGCGCCCCCAGCTGCAACGCGCCCAGTGGCTCTCGCTCAATGGCCCCTGGCGTTTCCGCTACGACGACCGCAGCGAGCTCGCGGACCCTGCCGCGATCGACAACTGGCCACACGAGATCTGCGTGCCCTATCCGCCCGAGTCAAGCGCCAGCGGCATCGGCGATGCGGGCTTTCACCGCGCCTGCTGGTACCAGCGCGAGGTGGACCTGGCCCCTGGTGACGACCGGGTGTTCCTGCGTTTCGGGGCGGTGGACTACGCGGCCCGCGTCTGGGTCAATGGCCGCCTGGCCATGACGCACGAAGGCGGGCACACCCCCTTTGCGGCCGACATCACGCAGCTGCTCGATCCCGGCGGCCGGCAGGTGGTAACCGTGCGCGCCGAGGACGACCCGCAGGAGCTGACCAAGCCGCGCGGCAAGCAGGACTGGCAGCTCGAGCCCCATGCCATGTGGTACCCCCGCACCACCGGGATCTGGCAGACGGTGTGGGTCGAGCGCGTGCCGCGCACCTATGTCGACAAGATCCGCTGGACGCCTCGGGTGGAGGGCTTCGCCATCGGGTTCGAGGCGCGGGTGGCGGGTGACCCGCTGCCGGAGCTGGCCATCGAGCTGGCCTTGACGCTGAACGGCCAGCTGCTCGCCCGGGACCGCTACCAGGTGGTGGACGGCGAGGTGGATCGCTACATCGCGCTGTCCGACCCGGGCATCGACGACTGTCGCAACGAGCTGCTCTGGAGCCCCGAGCGACCCACGCTGATCGACGCCCAGGTGCGCCTTCTGTGCGGCGAGCGGGTGCTGGATGAATTCAGTTCCTACACTGCGCTGCGCTCGGTGACCGCGCTGCGTGACCGCATCATGCTCAATGGTCGGCCTTACGTGCTGCGCATGGTGCTGGACCAGGGCTATTGGCCCGACACCCTGCTGGCGCCGCCCGACGACGAAGCCCTGCGCCGCGACGTGGAACTGGCCAAGGACATGGGCTTCAACGGCGTGCGCAAGCACCAGAAGATCGAGGACCCGCGCTACCTGTACTGGGCCGACCGCCTGGGCCTGCTGGTGTTCGAGGAGATGCCCTCGGCCTATCGCTTCACCCGCACCGCCATCAAGCGCACCATTCGCGAGTGGACCGAGGCGATCGAACGGGATTACAGCCATCCCTGCGTCATCGTGTGGGTGCCGTTCAACGCGTCCTGGGGTGTGCCCGAACTCACCTCGGTGCAGAGCCATCGCCACGCGGTGCAGGCCCTCTACCACCTCACACGTACCCTGGACAGCACGCGCCCGGTGATCGGGAACGACGGGTGGGAGTCCAGTGCCACCGACATCATTGGCATCCACGACTACGACGCCAATACCGAGCACCTGAGCCAGCGTTATGGGTCCGAGGTCGAGCCCGAGCAGCTGTTCGACCGCCGCCGGCCCGGCGGGCGCATCCTCACGCTCGACGGCTACCCGCACCGCGGCCAGCCGATCATGCTCAGCGAGTTCGGTGGCATTGCCTTCCGGCGCAGCCCGCACCCTGAAGCGCCCAAGACCTGGGGCTACACGCAGGCCGAGACCGCGGAGGAATTCGCGATGTTGTACGAGGCGCTGCTGCACACGGTGATCCACACGGCGCTTTTCAGCGGCTTTTGCTACACGCAGTTCGCCGATACCTTCCAGGAGGCCAACGGCCTGCTCAACGCGGACCGCTCCCCCAAGATTCCTTTGTCGCGGATCCGGGCAGCCACCCGGCAGTCGCGAGCCTACATTCCCGCTGGCGTGTGACGCACCGGCTCGGGCTCAGAGCGTGGCCAGCAAGGCCCGTACTTCGCGCACGGACAACACCTCGGAGAGCACCACCGGCGCTCGGCCTGGCGCATAGAGCACGTAGACCGGCACGCCATTGCGCCCGAGTGCCGCCAGGGCCTGGGTGATGGCCGGGTCGCGGCGCGTCCAGTCGGCTCGCAGCAGCGTGACCTGGCGTGCGGCGAAGTCGGCGCGCAGGGAATCGTCCGCCAGCGTCGTGCGCTTGTTGTACTGGCAGGTGACGCACCAGGCCGCGGTGAAATCCACGAACACCGGACGGCCCGCCTCCAGGCCCGTGCGGACCGCCTGCTCGGACCACGGCTGCCAGCGATCGGTAGGCGCCGTGGTGGCTGTCGTGGGCGGTGCCGGCAGTACCACTTGCGGTCCCCATGTCCAGGCCGCTAGGGCCGCCAGTACCAAAGCCAGCGTGGCGAGCACGCTGCGTGTGCGCCCCGTCAGCGTGAAGGCCCACACCACCAGGGCCAGGGCCACCAGCAGCACGATCAGGGCGCCTGCGCCATCTATCCCGCTTTGCTGCCCCAGCACCCACACCAGCCAGGCCACGGTGGCAAACATCGGAAACGCCATCAGCTGGCGGAAGGTGTTCATCCAGGCGCCCGGCCGCGGCAGCCATGCGGCGACCGCAGGCACCCAGCTGGCGGCCAGATAGGGCAAGGCCATGCCCACGCCCAGCGCCGCGAACACCATCAGGGCCTGACTGGCAGGCAAGGCGATCGCCAGTCCGAGCGATGCGCCCATGAAGGGGGCGGTGCAGGGCGAGGCGATGGCCACCGCCAGCACGCCGGACAGGAAGGCATCGACCACCGGATGCCGCGCCTGCAGCGTCGCGACCCGTGAGGGCAGCATCGATCCGAACTCGAACACGCCGGCCAGGTTCAGTCCGATCAGGGTGAACAGCGCCGCGAGCACAGCGACCACGGCCGGCGATTGCAACTGGAAGCCCCAGCCCAGTTGTTCGCCCGCCGCGCGCAGAGCCAGCATGGCGGCCCCCAGTGCCAGGAAAGACAAGACCACCCCCGCGGCGTAGGCCAGACCGCTGCGTCGCTGGGCGCGGCGGTCGTTGCCGTGGCGCGTGAAGCCCATGACCTTGATGGCCAGCACCGGGAACACGCAGGGCATGAGGTTGAGGATCAGCCCCCCGAGCAAGGCCCCGAGCAAGGCTGCGGCGATCGAGCCGGATGCTGTTGTGGGTGCAGGCACCGTGTTCGCATTGCGCTGGAGGGCCTCTAGCAGCGCCGGCGAGACCGAGGCTGCCGGGGCGACTGTGGGCCAGGTGCCGGCAATCGCCAGTTCGGTGCGCCAACCCGCAGCCTCGCGCGTGCTGTCCGCGATCACCACGGGCAGCCTCGCGGGCGCTTCGCTGCGCTGCGCGGAGAGCGGCAGCTGCGCCGTCCATGTCGCGCCTTGCCAGGCCTGCGTCCAGGCCCCCGCGGGCTCGAGGATCGCTGTGGTCTCCGGAAAGATCTCCAGGGTCCGTCCGCGTATCGACGGGGGCAGCCCGGTCACCTGCACCTGCAGTGTGTTGCCTTTGACCTGTGCGCTTTGTCCGCCTGCAGGGCCGGTCAGGGGTCGGGGCTGTGCGTCCCAGGCGGCCTGGAACGCCGCGCCGTGCAGTGCCGTGCTTGCGCGCACCGGCAGGCGCAGCGAGAACTCACCCTCCTCGGGAATGCATTCCTTGCGGCACACCAGCCAGTTGGCCTTGAGCTTCACCGTCAGATCGGCGGTGAGCGGCATGAACCCCGGCGTGACGGTCAAGGGCACCGGCAGCAGCACTGTCCCCTCGTAGCCGTAATTGGCCAGGTTCCCCAGCGGTAACTTGCGCGGCACGGGCCAGGCGATCTCGCCCGCGCTCAGGCCGGTCGGCAGGTTCCAGGTCAGCGTGGTGGGCAGGCCCGAATCGCCCGGGTTCTTCCAGTAGGTGTGCCACTGCGGCTGGTGGGTGATTTGCAGTCCCACCCAAACCGGCTTGCCGGGCGCTGCGCCCTCGGGGGCATGGGCCAGGAGCTGCGCGCGCACGCGCTCGGTGGTGACGACGGCGCCGTCCTGGGCCAGTGCCTGGCCGCCCGCCCCGATCGCGATAGCGAAGGCGAGGGTTCGCAGCAAGGAGGGCAGGCGCATGGGTGGAATGGGAACGAAGTGGAACGACAAACCGCGCCGACCCGCCATGGCGGACCCGTCGCGTGCGGACGGTCCAAGGGATGGTAACCAATGGCGCTGCAGCCACCGGCCGTGGGGCCTTGCGGCGCGGCTCGCGGGTACGTCGCGGGGGCGAGGGTCGCGTCAGCGCACGGCGGGCAGCGGCAGCGCCGTCTTGTATCGGACCTGCTTGAGCGCAAAGCTCGAGCGTATCTTCTCGATGCCCGGGATCGGCGTGAGCTGGTTCAGGATGAAGCGTTCCAGCGCCGCGATGTCGGCGACGGCCACGCGTATGAGGTAGTCGCTGTCGCCGGTCATGAGGTAGCACTCCATCACTTCGTCGTGCTCGCTGATTCGCTGTTCGAATTCTGCGAGGGCGGACTTGGACTGCTCCTTCAGGCTGATCGAGATGAACACCGACAAGCCCAGCCCCAGCGCCTTGGGGTCGGCCAGGGCCACATAACGCTGGATCACGCCCGCCGCCTCCAGCGCCTTCACCCGCGCCAGGCAGGGCGAGGGCGAGAGATGCACCCGCCCTGCAAGTGCCACGTTGGTCAGCGAGCTGTCTTGCTGCAGCTCGGACAAGATTCTCAGATCCAAGGCATCTAGTTGCATTTTGTGCTTCTCAAAAAGAATTTGAAAGCATTTTATGCCTTATATGAGCCAAAAATGACGCTCTTTGGCGTCTCATGCGCCATGCCTTTTTCTACAGTGGCGCCATTGCCGGAGCTTCCATGACTGACCACAGCCTCTCCCGATTCCTGTCCGATGCTGCGGGTGACACCGACCCCGCCGAGACCGCGGAATGGCGTGACGCGCTGCGCTCCCTGGTGGCCTCGCAGGGCCCTGCGCGCGCGCGGTACATCCTGGACGAACTCGCGGTCTTGGCGCGCGACCCGGGCGTCGGCTGGTCGCCCGAGCTCGTCACGCCCTACGTGAACACCATCCCGGTGGACCGCCAGCCTGTCTTCCCCGGCGACCTCGCCATCGAGGAGCGCCTGGCCTCCCTGATGCGGTGGAACGCCCTGGCCATGGTGGCCCGCGCGAATGCGGCCTATGGCGAACTGGGTGGCCACATCGCCAGCTACGCCAGCGCCGCCGACCTGTTCGAGGTCGGTTTCAACCACTTCTTCCAGGCCCGCCGCGAAGGCCATGGGGGCGATCTCGTCTTCTTCCAGCCGCACAGCGCGCCGGGCGTCTACGCGCGCGCCTTCCTCGAGGGGCGCCTGTCCGAGGCCGACCTCGCGCACTACCGCCAGGAGATCACCGCCCCCGCTGCCGGTGCGCGCGGGCTCTCGAGCTATCCGCATCCCTGGCTCATGCCCGATTTCTGGCAGTTCCCCACCGGCTCCATGGGCATCGGCCCCATCAGCGCGATCTATCACGCGCGCTTCATGCGTTACCTCACGCATCGCGGCCTGCTCGATTGCGCGGGTCGCAAGGTCTGGGGCGTGTTTGGCGACGGCGAGATGGACGAGCCCGAGAGCATGAGCGCGCT